>NZ_LT607753.1:3077133-3384846 GCF_900090295.1 Micromonospora coxensis
CGGGTCGGTGGTCACGGCCAGCCCGCAGACGACGTCCTTCGGGCGTACGTCGTCGCGCTCGGCGACGTACAGGGTGCGGCCGGCGTGCCGGAAGTGGGTCGGGGCGACCTCGCCGAGCGCGGCGGCCACGAACGCCGGGGCGGCCATCGAGGCGTCGGAGAGCACCGCCGAGTCGGGGAAGAACTCGCGCAGGCCGTTGGCGAGGCTGGTGTTGAACATGCGCACCACCAGCCGCAGCTTCGGCTCGACCTCCTGGGCGCAGAGCGCGGCGTGCATGTTGCCGACGTCGTCCTGGTGCAGCAGGGCGAGCCCGGCCGCCCCGGCCAGGCCGGCCCGGCGGAAGGTCGCCTCGTCCAGCCGGTCGGCCCGGACGACCTGCACCCCGTCCAGCTCGCGGCCGTCGGGGCCGTCGCCACGGCGGCGCTCGGGGACGATCAGCGTGATCCGGACCCGGCCGGCGGCCAGCTCCGGGGCGAGCAGGGCCCGGGCCACCCAGTACGACAGCGGGTCGTGCCCGCAGATCACGTAGTGCGGGCGGTAGTCGTTGCCGCGCCACAGCCGGAGCCCGGCAGGACGGCGCGCGCGGTCGTTCTGGGGCTCCGCCATGACCGGATCGTAGTCAGCCGGTCGCACCGGGCGCAGCCCCGTGGATCATGGAGGCATGTCGGGCCCGGCGGCGGGTAGAGCAGGCCCATGCAGACGTTCCTCCCGTATCCGGACTTCCTGGCGAGCGCCCGGACGCTGGACCAGAAGCGGCTGGGCAAGCAGCGGGTGGAGACGATCCAGGTGCTGCGCGGGCTGACCCGCCCCGACTACGGCTGGCGCAACCATCCGGCGGTGAAGATGTGGGCCGGCTACGAGGAGGCGCTCACCCGGTACGGGCTGGACGTGTGCGCCGTCTGGTGCGAACCGGGCCGGGCCGACACCTGCGCCGCCACCATGGTCACCGACCTGGCCGCCGCCTGCGGCCTGACCACCGTACGCACCCAGGCCGAGCTGGCCTCGGCCGGTGAGCTGCCGCCCTGGCTGGGCCGGGAGGACCTGCACCGCAGCCACCGCTCGTCGCTGCTGCGCAAGGACCCGGGGCACTACGGCCCGCAGTTCGGCGACGTCCCGCCGGACCTGGAGTACGTCTGGCCCGCCTCGGACCGCGAGCGGCGCTGCCTGCTGCCGTCGGACGGCTGAGCGGGCAGACTGGAGGCTCACTCGGGCGGGAAGGTGCACATGGCGCTGTCGCAGGTGGTGGGTCGGCTCATCGGCGTACGGGAGCAGGTGGTGGACCCCGGCGGCGGTGGCGCCCCCCGCGTGCCGCACCCGGTCGGGGCCGTGGTGGTCGGCGGCGGGATCGCCGGCATGTCGGCGGCGGTGGTCCTCGCCGAACGCGGGGTGGACGTGACCGTGCTGGAGGCCGCGCCGACCCTGGGCGGCCGGCTCGGCGCCTGGCCGGAGGCCCTGGCCGACGGCGCCCAGATGAACGAGCACGGCTTCCACGCCTTCTTCCGGCAGTACTACAACTGGCGGTCGATCCTGCGCCGGGTCGACCCGCGCCTGGGCTTCCTCCGGCCGATCCCCGGCTACCCGATCCTCAGCGAGCAGTGGCCCACCGAGGAGTTCGGCCGGCTGCCCCCGGCCCCGCCGATGAACCTGCTCGCGCTGCTGGCCCGCAGCCCCAGCCTGCGCCTGGCCGACCTGCGGCAGATGGACCGGGACGCCGCGCTGCCGCTGCTCACCTACGACCCGACCCGCACCTACGCCGAGTTCGACGACACCACCGCCGACGAGCTGCTCACCTCGCTGCGGCTGCCGGACCGGGCCCGGGCGATGCTCTTCGAGGTCTTCTCGCACTCGTTCTTCAACCACGAGGCGGAGATGTCGGCCGCCGAGATGATCGCCCAGTTCCACTTCTACCTGCTCGGCAACCCGGAGGGGCTGGCCTTCGACTGCCCGGACGAGGACTACGCGACGGCGATCTGGCAGCCGCTGACCCGGCACGTGGAGAAGCACGGTGGCCGGGTGGTCACCGGGGCCGCCGCGACCCGGCTGGACCGGGGGCCCGACGGCTGGCGGGTCACCACCGCCGACGGCACCTCGTACCGGGCCGGGCACGTGGTGCTCGCCGTCGACCCGCCCGCGCTCGCCGCGCTGGTCGCGGCCTCCCCCGGCCTGGTCGCGGCGGCGCCGCGGCTGGTGGCGCGGATGCCCGCGTTCGGCCGGCCCGGTCCGCCGTACGCGGTGGCGCGTTACTGGACGGACGGGGACGTGCGCGCCGACCGGGCGGTGTTCAGCGGGGTGTCCCGCCAGCCCACCCTGGACTCGGTGACTCTCTACCACCGGCTGGAGAACGAGTCCCGCCGCTGGGCGCAGCGCACCGGCGGCGCGGTGATCGAGCTGCACGCGTACGCCTGCGACGAGGGCGTGCCCGCCGACGAGCTGGCCGAGCGGATGCGGGTCGAGCTGTGCCGGCTCTGGCCGGAGGCCGCCGACCTGCGGGTACGCGAGCTGCGGGCCCGGGTCGAGGCGCAGGCCCCGGCCTTCACCCCGGGCAGCCACGCCGGCCGCCCGGGGGTCCGCACCGACGCCGACGGCCTCTACCTGGCCGGGGACGGCATCCGGACCGAGTTCCCCAGCGCCCTGATGGAACGCTCGGCGGCGACCGGGATCATCGCGGCCAACCACATCCTGCGTGCCGAGGGCGGGGCGGCCGAGCCGGTGCGCTCGATCCGGCCGCGCGGTCTGCTCGCCGGTCGGCGCTGACGAACCGGCCGCCCGCCCCGGGGACGTGGAACCCGGGCGGGCGGCCGGCCGGTCTCAGCGGCTCACCCCGTCCCAGCGGGTGCCGTGGTACGCGGCCCGCATCAGCTGCTGCATGTCGTCGAGCATCGGCATCCGCGGGTTGGCCGGCGCGCACTGGTCCTCGTAGGCGTTGAGCGCCTGCTGCGGCAGGGCCGCCTCGAACGCCTCCCGGTCCACCCCGATCGCGGCGAAGGACGGCTCGATGCCGACCGCGTCGCGCAGCCGCTCCACCGCCTCCGCCAGCGACGCCACCCCCTGCTCCGGCGTCCCGGCGGGCAGGCCGAGCATCCGGGCGATCTCGGCGAACCGTTCCGGTGCCCGGTAGCTCTCGTACTTGGGCCAGCCGGAGAGCTTCGACGGGACGCTGCCGTTGTAGCGGATGACGTGCGGCAGCAGCACCGCGTTGGTGCGCCCGTGGGCGATGTGGAAGGTCGCGCCGAGGGTGTGCGACATGGCGTGCACGATGCCGAGGAACGCGCTGCCGAACGCCATCCCGGCGATGGTGCCGGCGTTGTGCATCCGCTCCCGCGCCTCGCCGTCGGCGTCGACCACCGAGCGTTCCAGGTTGGCGAAGATGAGCCGGATCGCGTGCAGCGCCGGCCCGTCGGTGAAGTCGTTCGCGTACACCGACACGTACGCCTCGACGGCGTGGGTGAGCGCGTCGAAGCCGCTGTCGGCGGCGATGGCCCGGGGCAGGCTGGCGGTCAGCACCGGGTCGACGATCGCCACGCTGGGGGTGAGCGCGTAGTCGGCCAGCGGGTACTTCTTGCCGGTCCGGTGGTCGGTGATCACCGCGAACGGGGTGACCTCCGCGCCGGTGCCCGAGGTGGTCGGGACGCAGACCAGCCGGGCCCGCTCGCCCAGGCTGGGGAAGGCGAAGGCCCGCTTGCGGATGTCGAAGAACTTCTCCCGCATGTCCTCGAAGACCACGTCCGGGTGCTCGTAGCGCAGCCACATCACCTTGGCCGCGTCCATCGCCGAGCCGCCGCCGAGGGCGATGATGGTGTCCGGCTGGAAGGAGCGCATCAGCTCCGCGCCCCGGTCGACGGTGGCCACGCTGGGCTCCGGCTCGACGTCGTCGATGATCTGGAGGGCGACCTTCCCGGTCCGTCGTTGCAGCACCCGGTTGACCCGGTCGACGAAGCCCAGCCGGGTCATGGTGGCGTCGGTGACCACGGTGACCCGGTGCACGTCGGGCATCTCCGCCAGGTAGCGGATCGCGTTCGGCTCGAAGTAGATCTTCGAGGGGACCTTGAACCACTGCATGTTGTTGCTCCGCCGGCCGATCCGCTTGATGTTGATCAGGTTGACCGCCGAGACGTTGTTGGAGACCGAGTTGCGGCCGTAGCTGCCGCAGCCGAGGGTCAGCGACGGCAGGAAGGCGTTGTACATGTCGCCGATGCCGCCCTGCGAGGCCGGCGAGTTCCAGATGATCCGGACCGCCTTGACCCGCTGCCCGAACTCCTCCACCAGCGCCTCGTCCTCGGTGTGGATGACCGCGCTGTGTCCGAGCCCGTGGAACTCGACCATCTGCTCGGCGTAGCGCAGGCCCTGTTCGCGGGTTCCGGCGCGGAGCAGCGCCAGGACGGGGCAGAGCTTCTCCCGGGTCAGCGGCTCGTCCGGGCCGACCCCGTCGACCTCGACCAGGATCACCGAGGTGCGCGGCGGCACGGTGACGCCCGCGCGCTCGGCGATCCACTCGGCGGTCCGCCCGACCACGTCCGGGTTGAGCTTGCCGGCGGGGAAGAGCAGCGCCTCCAACCGGCGCTTGTCCTCGGCCGTGGCGAGGTACGCGTGCAGCCGCCGGAACTCGTCCAGCGCCGCGTCGTACACGGCGTCGTCGACGATCGCCGCCTGCTCGGAGGCGCAGATCATGCCGTTGTCGAACGACTTGGAGAGCACGATGTCGTTGACCGCGCGCTTGAGTCTGGCGCTCGCCTCCACGTACGCCGGCACGTTGCCGGCGCCCACGCCGAGGGCCGGCTTCCCCGCCGAGTACGCCGCGCGGACCATGCTGTTGCCGCCGGTGGCCAGGATCGTCGCGATGCCCGGGTGGTGCATCAGCGCGCTGGTCGCCTCGACCGAGGGCTCCTCGATCCACTGCACGCAGTGCTCCGGCGCGCCGGCGGCGACCGCCGCGTCGCGGACCGTGCGGGCCGCCTCGACGCTGCACCGCTGCGCCGACGGGTGGAAGGCGAAGACGATCGGGTTGCGGGTCTTGAGCGCGAGCAGCGCCTTGAAGATGGTGGTCGAGGTGGGGTTGGTGACCGGGGTGATGCCGGCGACCACGCCGACCGGGTCGGCGATCTCGACGATGCCGTTGATCTCGTCGCGGCTGATCACGCCGACCGTCCGGGTGGTCGCCATGCTGTGCGTGACGTGCTCGCAGGCGAAGATGTTCTTCACCGCCTTGTCCTCGAACACGCCCCGGCCGGTCTCCTCGACGGCCAACTGGGCGAGCGCGGCGTGCCGGTCGAGCGCGGCCACGGACGCCTTGCGGACGATGTGGTCGATCTGCTCCTGGTCGAACCGGTCGTAGTCGGCCAGGGCCTTCAGGCCGTCGGCGACCAGTGCGTCGATCCTGGCGGTGAGTTCGGTCGACATGCTTCACCTCGGCGGTTGCGGCGTCAGGGGCATCTTCAGCATCGGCCCGCCGGGGCGGGGGCGGTGGTGCGCAAGGACCCGTTCGACGGTGGCCGAAGGTCCCGTTCTCCGATTCGGACAAATCACCCGGATCGCTGATCTACCCTCGACTCACGTCCGTCGACGCCGGCGCGGGCCGCCGGCACGGGAGGTCGAGGAGGGTGTCGCCACTGCACGGGTCCGCTGTGGACGTCGCGCCCGAGGCCGCCGAGGGCGGGCGCGACGACGCGTACGGGCTGCTCCGTGACGAGCGGGCCTGCGTGGTCACCGCGCTGCGGCTGGGCTGGTGGATGGCCGACGCGTACCACCACGCACGCACCGCCGACCTGACCGGACCGGACGACCGGCCGGTCACCGCGCCGCCGAAGCTGACCAACCTCACCGAGATGTCCGGCCGGCACCGGATGCGGCTGTACCTCGACGCGATGGAGGTGGCCCTGGCGCAGATCGCCGAGCTGACCGCCACCGACCGGCCCGGCCCGTCCACCGCCGCCGCCCACGAGCGCGCCGGGGGCGACCCGCTGCTGCTCGCCCTCGACGAGTTGAACGTGGACGTGCTGCGCTGGACGACCGCCACCAACCACCGGGTCGGGCTGGCGTACCGGCTGGGGCGCTCCCTCGCCGACACCGTCCGCCAGGGCGAGGCCGACCTGCTGATCCGCCGCTTCGACGGCCGGCAGATCCAACTCAGCCGGTGGCTGGACGAACTGGCCAGCGTGCTGCCGCCGTACTCCGCCGGGGTGGTGCGCCGGTCGCTGACCGAGTGGGCGGCGGCGGTCACCCGGGCCACCGTCGGCGACCCGGCCGAGGCCGGCCCGGCGGAACTGGCCCGGGAGCTGCGCAACCAGGGCGACCTGTGGCGGGGTGTGCTCACCGGCGGGCTGCACCCGAAGGACCTGCTCGACGAGGAGAACTGGGCGGTGGTGGCCCGCAACCTGATCATCCGGGACCGCAAGCTCGTGGTGCAGGCGGCGCGCGGCATCTTCTGGCCGGTGCTCGCACCCCTGCTGGCGGTGCTCGGCGCGGTGGTCGGGGTGAGCGCCGCGGCGGCGGCCGGCTCGCCCACCACCCGCGCGGCCGTGGCCCTGGTCGGCCTCGGCGCCGGGCTCACCGCCATCTGGCGGTCGGTCTCCGGTCCCGCCCTCACCGTCGCCGCCGAGGTGAACCGGCCGCTGCTGGAGAGTGAGCTGACCACGCAGATGGCCGCCCGGATCAACCGGCCGCTGACGGCCGCGCGGGCCGCCGCCCGCACCGGACGACAGCGGCGGCCCCACCGCGACGAGGGCGGATCGAAATACGTTGCTCCCCGCTCCGGGGCCGACCTACCGTGATCACGCAAGGTCGACCAGTCAGCCGGGAGCGAGCCATGTCGTTGTCGCACGTGACGTGCGCGTCGTCGACGCTGCCCGCCGGCGGTGGCCGAGCCGAAGGTCCCCGGGACGGGAGCCCCGACTGACGCGCGTGCGCAGGCACGCCGCCCAGCCGCCCGTCCCTCGCCGGACCGGGCGGCTTTTCGCTGTCCGGCCCGGTCCACCGCCGATCGTGAAGGGAGAGCCCGGTGGACGCCGTCCTCGTCATCAACGCCGACCTCGGCCCGCTGCACCGGGTCACCGTCCAGCACGCGATCCGGATGCTCTGCCGCCGGGTCGCCGAGATCCACGAGGCCGAGCCGGACCAGGTGATCGGGATCTTCCCGGTCCCCCGGGTGGTCCGCCTCGTCCGGTACGTCGTCACCCGGTGGCGGTTCAGCGCCGGGCCCGCCTGGTCCCGGGCCGGCGTGCTGCGCCGCGACGGCCGGTGCTGCGCGTACTGCGGCGGCCCGGCCGGCACGATCGACCACATCCTGCCCCGCTCGCGCGGCGGCCGGAACTCCTGGAGGAACACCACCGCCGCCTGCTACGCCTGCAACCAGCGCAAGGGTGACCGGACGCCGGCCGAGGCGGGCATGCCGCTGCGGCGCGAGCCGGTCGTCCCGAGCTGGGCGTCGCTCGCCGGGCGGTGACGGGCCGGCCGGCGGGCACAGGGGGCCGTGTCGGGGGTACGCCCTCCGGCGCGGCGCCCGCCGGTCCCCTCCGTCCCGTCCCGTGCCGGCCGTCCCGGTGTCGTCCGAGGCGGCCGGTCAGCCGCCCGGCTCAGTCGGTGGTCAGCCCGCGCAGCAGGATCTCCAGCCCACCGTCGAACTCGGCGTCGGGGTCCACCCGACCGGCGTCGGCGGCGGTGGCCGCCAGGTGCGGGAACTCCGCCGGGGACAGCGCCGCCATGGCGGTGGTGCCGCCGCCGGAGAGCGGCGCGAGATGCTCCTGCTGGATCGCCCCGACCGTGTACGCGAGCAGCGCGCGCAGCGCGACGGCGCGGCGGGTGCCGTCGAGACCCGCTTCGGTGAGGACGGCGAGCAGGCTCTCGGTCCAGCGCAGCACGGTCGGTGAGCGGTGCCGGTGCACCGGGAGCAGCGGCACCACGGCCGGGTGGCAGCCGATCACGACCCGCATCCGCCGGACCAGGACGGCGACCCGGTCCCGCCAGTCGCCCTCCACCGGCGCGGTGGTGTCGACGCCGGCCAGCGCCTGCTCCACGACGAGGGCCTCCAGCTCGTCGCGGTCGGCGACGTACCGGTAGAGGCACATGGCGGTGGCGTTCAACTCCTTGGCCACCCCGCGCATGGTGAGCGCGGAGAGCCCGCCCTCGTCGATGACGGCGAGCGCGGCGGAGGCGATCTGGATCGGGTTCAGGGAGCGGGGACGAGGCATGGCCTTGACAGCTTACAGCGTAAGCCTAACCTGTAGGAGTACGTTGTACACCTACGATGGGAGGCCCCCGTGCCCCGCCGTGTCACCCCCGGCTCGACCCTCACCGGCCGGCACCTCGCCCCGGTCGTCGGCGCCCCGGTCGCCGTGCCCGCCCCCGACCGACTCGTCCACCTGCAGTTCCGGCGCTTCGCCGGCTGCCCGGTGTGCAACCTGCACCTGCGCTCGATCGTCCGCCGGCACGCCGAGATCGAGGCGGCCGGCGTCCGCGAGGTGGTGGTCTTTCACTCCCCCGCCGACGAGGTGCGCGAGCACACCGACGAGCTGCCGTTCGCCGTCGTCGCCGACCCGGACAAGCGGCTCTACCGCGAGTTCGGCGTCGAGTCGTCCCGCTGGTCGCTGCTCTCGCCCCGCGCCTGGCTGCCGATCGTGCGCGCGGTGGCGCGCAGCTCGTGGGGTCTGCTGCGGGGCCGGGAACGCGCACCATCGAGGACGCAGGACGGCGGGCGCCTCGGACTCCCCGCCGACTTCCTCATCGCCCCCGACGGCCGCGTGCTCGCCGCGAAGTACGGCGAGCACGCCTACGACCAGTGGTCGGTCGACGAACTGCTGGACCTGGCCGGCCGGCACCCGGACCGGCTCCGCACCCGGTCGGCGACGACCTGAGCGCGCCGTTCAGCGGTCGGACTCGCGCACCCTCGGCACGGGCCTGCCGTTGGCGCATCTGGCGGTGACGTCGCTCGCGTGCGCATCCGAGCCGAACACGACGTGCACCTGCCGGGCGGGTCCCGGCCGGTAGTCCTCGATCCGGTAGCCGGCGGCCGGCGTGGTGGCGACGATCTCCGCCGCCCGACCGTCGCAGGCGACCCGGACGGTGCCGCCGCGCGCCTGCACCGGGACGCCGGACGGCTGCGGCTCGACGGTGTCGTCGGGCTGCGGGGCGGGCGAGGACGGCACCGGGGACGCCGGTGGTGACACCGGCTGACCGGAGGCCGGCGGGGTCGGGGCGCGGCCGTCCACACCGGCCGGACCAGGGGTGCGAGCCGGCTCGCCGGAACGGCCCGAGCCGGCGCCCTCACCGGGCAGGTCGACGGCGGCGGTCGGCGGGTCGGCCGAGGCGGAGGCGACCGAGCTGCCGGCCGAGGGGACCGCCGACGCCGACAGGACCGCCGTGCCGGGCCGGTGCGGTCGCGACGAGTCGGCGAGCGACCCGGCCACCGCCACGGCGATGACCACCGCGCCACCGACCACGAGCAGGCTCCGGTACGGACGCCGGGTCGACCTCGGGCGGTCCGGCGTACCGGCGGGACCGGCCGCCGTCGCCACCTCGGGTGCCCCGCCCCGCCCCGGGACGGCGACGCCGCCCGGCGGCCCGGCCGGGGCAGCCTCGGGGCCGGACGCCTCCGCCGCCCGCATCCGGGTGACCACCGCGGCCAGCACCGTGGCCGCCTCCTCGGCGGACGGCCGCTCGGCCGGGTCCTTGGCGAGGCAGCGCCGGCACAGCTCGGCCACCTCGGCCGGCACGGCGTCGACCGGCGGCAGGGGCTTCGGTTCGACGTAGACGTGGGCGCGCAGCATCTGGGTGGGGGTGTCGGTCTCCCAGGGCAGCCGGTCGGTGAGCACGAGGTGGACGAGGAGCCCGAGCGCGTACACGTCGGAGGCGGGCACCACCTCACCGGCGTCGAGCCGCTCCGGCGCGAGGTACGAGGGGGTGCCGAGCAACTGGCCGTCGAAGTCGATCTCCGGCTGGCCGACGGCGGCGGCGGTGCCGAAGTCCACCACCTTCGCCCCCGACGGCGTCAGCATGACGTTGGCCGGCTTGACGTCACGGTGCACCAGCCCCTGCGCGTGCGCCGCGGCGAGCGCGGCGGCCACCTCGGCGCAGATCCGCAGCCCCTCCACCGGCGGCAGCGCCCCCTCGGCGAGCCGCTGGAACAGGGTGGGGCCGGGCAGCAGCTCCATCACCACGAACGGTGCGAACTCCCCGGACAGGGTGACCGCCTCGCCGTAGTCGTACACGCTGGTGACGTTCGGGTGGGACAGCCGGGCAGCGGCCTTCGCCTCGGCACGGATACGGCGACGGGCCGCCCGGTCCGAACCGAGCAGCAACTTGACCGCCACCTCGCGTTCGAGCAGCTCGTCGTACGCCCGGTGGACCACCGACGTGCCGCCCTTGCCGATGCGATCTCCCAGCCGGTACCGGCCGTTGAGGAATTGACCGATCTGCACCGGCACAGCCTGCCAGCACCGGCCGCTCCGCACCAACCGCTGATCGAGAATCACCGATCGCGCCGGTCACCGCCCCGCCCGCACGCCGCCGTCGACGGCAGCGCTCAGTGCCGGTCGGACGGGGTCCAGGCGAAGTTCGGGGGGCGGCGCTCGTGGTGGGCCGCGACGCCCTCGCGGGCCTCGCCGCTGTCCCGCACCTTCCGGTGCCACCAGGCGATCCGGGCCGGCCCGGCGCGGTCGTCCACGATCTCCTTGGCCGCGGCGACGCTGAGCTGCGAGCGCTGCGCGATGGCGGCGGTGATCGCGTCCACCCGGGCGGTGAGTCCGTCGACCGGCAGCACCTCGTCGACCAGGCCGACCCGCAGCGCCCGCTCCGCGTCGACCAGCTCGGCGGTGAAGAGCAGGAACTTCGCGGTGGACGGCCCCACCAGTCGGGTCAGCCGCCGGGTGGTCGGGGCCGGGTAGACCAGGCCGAGCCGGGCCGGCGGCACGCCGAACCGGGCGTCCTGCGCGGCGATCCGCAGGTCGCAGGCGACCGCGAGCTGGCAGCCGCCGCCGACGCAGGCGCCCTGCACGGCGGCGACGGTCGGCTTGGCGAAGGCGGCCAGCCGCTCCTCGGCGGCGACGGCGATGCTGTGGTCGCCCGCGTCGAGCAGCTCGTCCAGGTCACCGAGGTCGGCGCCGGCGCAGAAGGTGCCGCCCGCGCCGGTGAGCACCAGGGCCCGCACCGCCGGGTCGGCCTCCAGGCCGTCGAGCAGCACCGGGAGCTGCTTCCACATCCCGGCCGTCATCGCGTTGCGCCGCGCCGGGTTGTGGATCGTCACCGTCGCCACCGCACCGGTCACCTCGACGGTCAGCTCCGCGTCCGACACCGCCACCACCCCTTCCGCACGCCCGGCCCGTGCCGGGTCCGGTGCGGCGACCATAACGGCGCGGGCCCGACGACCACCCGCGAGGGGTGGCCGCCGGGCCCGCCGACGTGGTCAGGTCAGGAGACGTTGACCGCGGTGTCGTCGACGACGAAGGACGTCTGGAGCGAGGAGTCCTCGACGCCGGTGAACTTCAGCGTGACCGTCTGGCCGGCGTACGAGGCCAGCGAGAAGGACTTCTGCGCGTACCCGGTGGCCTTGTTCAGGTTCGAGTAGGTCGCCAGGGTGGCGAGCACCGTCCCGGAGGAGTTGAGCACCTGCACCCGCAGCGTGTCGTACGCGGTGCCGGTGGTGGTCTCCGCCGAGTCGATGTGCAGCCAGAAGCTGAAGTTGTACGACGTGCAGCCGGCCGGCAGGCTCACCGCCTGGGAGAGCGTGTCGGTGCGGCTGCTGCCGTAGCCGTTCATCCAGGCGTTACGGGTGCCGGTGCGGGCCGGCTGCCCGGTGAACGAGCCGATGACGCCCGAGGTGGCGGCCCACGGGGTCGTGCCGGACTCGAAGCCGGGGTTGCCCAGCTTCTGGCCCGCGCCGGTGCAGCCGCCGCCGGTGCCGTTCACGGTCAGCGTGTACGTCGCCGTCCGGGTCACCGTGCCGGCACCGGTGACGGTGACCGTGTAGGTGCCGGGCGGGGTGCTGGCCGTGGTGGCGATGGTGAGGGTGGACGAGCCGCCGGAGGTCACCGACGACGGGTTGAACGAGGCGGTCGCGCCGGTCGGCAGGCCGGACGCCGACAGCGCCACGGTCTGCGCGTTGCCGCTGGTGACGGCGGTGCCGACGGTGGTGCTGACCGAGTTGCCCGGGTTGACCGCGCCGGAGGTCGGCGAGAGCGACACGGAGAAGTCGTTGCCGGTGGAGCACGGCGCGTCGGTGCCGGCGACGGCCACCGCGGTCCACGCCGCCTGGACGGCCTTGTACTCGGTGGAGCAGCTGCCGTACAGGTCGGTCGCCGCGCGCAGCGTGTAGGCCCGCGCGGTGTTCGACGGGGTGGTGTTGTTGACGTACGAGGTGTTCGACGTGAAGTAGACGTCCAGGGCGCGGAACCAGATCTTCTCGGCCTTGGCCCGACCGATGCCGGTGACCGCCGGGGCGGAACCGCAGATCGGCGAGGTGCCGTACGGGGTGGCCCCGGTGCCCTCGGCGAGGTTGAAGAAGAAGTGGTTGGCCGGGCCGGACGAGTAGTGCACGTCCTTGTTCTTGGTGCTGGTGGTCCAGCAGCGGTCGGACGAGCCGTCCAGCGCCGGGTCGTACATGTAGCGCAGCGGCGTGCCGTTGCCGTTGATGTTGATCTTCTCGCCGATCTGGTAGTCACCCGGGTCGGCGGTGGTGTTGGCGTAGAACTCGACCATCGAGCCGAAGATGTCGCTGGTGGCCTCGTTCAGGCCGCCGGACTCGCCGGAGTAGGTCAGACCGCCGGGCACCACGTTCTCGGTGACGCCGTGGGCCATCTCGTGGCCGGCCACGTCGAGCGAGACCAGCGGCCGCGAGTTGCCGGAGCCGTCGCCGTACGTCATCCGGGAGCCGTCCCAGAAGGCGTTGACGTAGTTGTTGCCGTAGTGCACCCGGCTGGGCACGCCCCGGCCGTCGCCGAAGATGCCGTTGCGGCCGTGCACGTTCTTGAAGTAGTCGTACGTCTTCGCCGCGCCGAAGTGCGCGTCCACGGCGGCGGACTGCCGGTTGGAGGTGGTGCCGTTGCCCCAGCTGTTGTCCGCGTCGGTGAAGGTGGTGCAGGTCGACGTGCCGTTGTTCATGTCGCAGGTGGAGCCGTTGCCGCGCGCCGGGTCGACCATCGAGTACATGCTGCCGGAAAGCGTCGTGTCGATGGTGACCGTGCCGGAGTAGACGCTGCTGCCGGTGCCGGCGACCATCTCGATCTCGTCGTACGAGCCGATCACCTTGCCGGTGACCGCGTCGGTGATGACGTGGAACCGGGACGGGGTCTGGCCGTCGGTGTGCCAGCCGGTCAGCACCGTCTCGTAGGCGAGGCGGCCGGTGCCGGAGCTGGCGTCGACGAACAGCTCGGGGCTGCCGACGGTCTCCAGCTTGCCCTCGAACTGCTTCTTGGCGGTCGCCTTGACCGAGGTCACCGTCACCTTGGGGGCGGTGGCGAGGGTGAGCGGGGCGGCCAGGCCGACCGACGCACCGGCGTAGGCGCCGTCGGGGGCGGTGTGGATGACGAAGTCACCGCCGTAGACGCGGAGACCCTTGTAGCTGCGGGTGTAGCGGGTGTGCGCCGCGCCGTTGCCGTCCACCTTCGTGCGGACCGCCTGGTACGACTCTCCGCTGGCGCCCTGGACGGCGCCGGGGTTGCTGCGGAGCAGGCTCTCTGCACGAGCTGCGGGTGCGGTGTCCGGGGCCGGGGCGGTGGGGGCCGCCTGCGCTGCGGTGGCGACGCAGGTCAGCATGCCGCTGGTGAGCAGCAGTGTGCTGACGGCGGCGAGGGGTCTTCTCACGTGCCCTCCTGACAAGGGAAAGTTGTGACGGGGGTAGTCACGCATGTAGATATAGCGATACATCCTTCAAAGCGGAAGAGGGAGAGCGCTTACCGACCTCGACACTGACCGAACGGTGGAGGGCAGCCTGGTGAGGGAACCGGGCGGCGACGGTGCACGTCCGAACGGCATGAGATCACCCGCCCTGGCCATTGTCAAGATCGTGACTGTGGCCGGCCTGCTGACCGGCTGTTCGGCGAGCGACACCGGCTCCCCCGCCCCGACCCCGACGGCGTCCACCGGCGCGACGGGCAGCGCCACCCCGGGCGCCACCGCGCCCGGCACCCCCACCGCGGGCCCCGGCGTTCCTGGCAGCCCGATCCCGGGCGGGACGGCGACCGGTCCGACGGACTCCCGCGTCGTGGTGACCCGTACCGGCGGCATCGCCGGTCGCAGCGACACCGTCACCGTCGAGCCGGACGGCCGGTGGACGGCCACCGACCGGGGCGGCGCAACCCGCAGCGGCCGACTCTCCCCCGCCGACCTCGACCGGCTGCGCGCGCTGACGCGTACCGCCACCACGGGCGCCACCGGGGGCACCCCCGCCATCCGCTGCGCCGACGCCTTCAGCTACCGGCTCACCGTCCCCACCGGCAGCGTGGCGTGGAACGACTGCCCCACCGGGGCACAGCCGCCGCCCGCCGCCGCCGCGACGGCCCAACTGCTGTTCCGGGCCACGGCGACCGGCTGAGCGCTCACCCGCCGGCCACCCCGACGAGCAGGGCCTCACGCACCGCCTGCACCTCCCGCCGCCCGGCCGCCGCCGGCCGGGCGGCGAGGAAGAGCGTGTTCAGCGGGGGCACCGCCGGGGAGAGCAGCGGGCGCAGCGCGCCGGAGGCCAGCTCGCCCCGGCACAGGTACGTCGGCAGCACGCTCGCCCCCGCGCCGGCGAGCACGGCGGCGCGTACCGCCCGCAGGTCGGCGACGACCAGGTTCGGCGTACGGGTGAGCCGGGTGTCGAAGACGGTGCGCCACCAGCGGCGCAGGATCGGCGCCTCCTCCGCGTACGCGACCAGGGGCACGTCGCGCAGCGCCTGCGGAGTGACCGGGTCGGGCAGCCGGTCGGCCCAGGCCGGCGCGGCGACCAGCACGAACTCCTCGTCGTACAGCGGCTCGGCGGTCAACCCCCGCCGCCTCGGCCGGACGCTGCTCACCGCGAGGTCGAGCCGCCCGGCGGCCACGTCGTCCAGCAACTGGTCGGGCAGGCCGGCGGCGACCCGCAGCTCCAGGCCGGCGGCGACCAGCCCGGCCACCGCCGGCAGCGCCAGCGCCGCGAGGAACTCGGCGGGACCGCCGAGGAAGACCGTCCGGGGGTACGGCGTGGCCGCGTCGTCGACGAGCACGGCGTCCAGCCGGTCCAGCGGCTCGGCGACCCGACGGGCCAGCTCGTCGCCGGCCGGGGTGGGCAGCACGCCCCTCGGCACCCGGTCGAACAGCGGCCGACCCACCGCCGTCTCCAGCGCCCGGAGCTGGGCGGTGACCGTCGGCTGGGCCAGCCCGAGCAGTTCCGCCGCCGCGGTGATCGATCCGGACCGGTGCACGGCGAGGAAGCTGCGGAGCAGGTCGAGCGACACCTTCACATCGGCAAACCTATCGCCGCTGTGTCGTTCGCCTATTGGTCAGCTATGGATCCGCGAGCCAGCATGGAGCGCATGACTCGTGCACTCATCGCCCTGACCAGCCATGACCAGCTCGGCGACACCGGCCGCAAGACCGGCTTCTACGTCGGCGAGGCCGCCGAGCCGTGGGAGGTCTTCCGGGCCGCCGGCTGGGACGTCGACCTGGTCTCGGTGGCCGGCGGCCAGCCGCCGCTGGACGGCCGGGACGAGAACGACCGGACCCAGAACGACTTCCTGGCCACGGCCGGCGTCGCGCACACCGCGAAGGCCGCCGAGGTGGACCCGTCCCGGTACGACGTGATCGTCTTCGCGGGCGGCCACGGCACCATGTGGGACTTCCCGAACGACCCGGACCTGGCACGCATCGCGGCCGACGTCTACGAGCGCGGCGGCGTCGTCTCGGCCGTCTGCCACGGCCCGTCGGCCCTGGTGAACCTGAAGCTCTCCGACGGCTCGCACCTGATCGCCGGCAAGCGGGTGGCCGGGTTCACCAACTCCGAGGAGGAGGCCGTCGGCCTCACCGCCACGGTGCCGTTCCTCCTCGCCGACAAGCTCACCGAGGCCGGCGCCACCCACGTGCCCGCGCCGGACTTCACCGCGCACGTGGTGGTCGACGGCCGCCTGGTCACCGGCCAGAACCCCCAGTCCGCCCGCGCCCTGGCCGAAGCCGTCGTCCAGGCCGTCCACCCCGCCTGACCCACCCACCCCACCCCACCCCGCCACCCCGCGCCGCGGGGCCGGGGCGCGCACTTTCAGAGAAAGAGTGGCTATTCCGCGCGGAATAGCCACTCTTTCTCTGTTTTTGCGGTACGGGCGGGAGGGGGAGGGGCGGGGGCAGGCGGGAGAGTGCAGGGGAGGCTCCGGGGCATTGCAACGCGACGTTGCGTTGCGTTAGCGTGGGGGCATGAGCGTTTCCGCCGTTCCCGCCGTGACCGGGCCCGCTGCGACGGGCAATCCCGCTGTGGGTGGCGCGCCGCCCGGGCTGCCGGCCCGGGTCGACGAGCTGGTGTCCCAGGTACGCGGCAGCGGCGCCCCGTTCACCGCCCGGTCGCCGCTGACCGACGCCGTGACGGTGGTCGTACCGTCGAGTGGGCCGGCCGACGTGGCGGCCGCGTTCGCCGACGCCGCCGAGGCGCAGCGGGCCTGGGCGGCCCTGCCGGTGGCCCGCCGCGCCGCCGTGCTGCTGCGGTGGCACGACCTCGTGCTCGACCGACAGGACGAAGGGCTGGACCTGGTCCAGCTCGAATCGGGCAAGGCCCGCCGACACGCCGTCGAGGAGGTCCTCGACGTGGCGATCAACGCGCGCCACTACGCCCGCACCGCCGCCCGGCTGCTGCGTCCCCGCCGCCGGGCCGGCGCGCTGCCGGTGCTCACCCGGACCCGTGAGCTGCGCTTCCCGCTCGGCGTGGTCGGGGTGATCTCCCCCTGGAACTACCCGCTCTCGCTGGCCGTGGCCGAGGTGCTGCCGGCCCTGATGGCGGGGAACGCGGTGGTGCACCGTCCCGATCCGGCCACCATGCTCACCGCCCTCTGGGTGCGGGACCTGGCCGTCCGCGCCGGGTTGCCGCCCGCGCTCTGGCAGGTCGTCGCCGGCGAGGGTGCCGACGTCGGACCGCTGGTCGTCGAACGCGCCGACATGGTCTGCTTCACCGGCTCCACCCGGGTCGGCCGCGAGGTCGCCGCCCAGGCCGCCCGTCGGCTCGTGCCCACCTCGCTGGAGCTGGGCGGGAAGAACCCGCTGGTGGTCCTCGACGACGCCGACCTGGACCGGGCGGTGGAGGTAGCGATCCGGGCCTGCTTCGCCAGCGCCGGACAGCTCTGCGTCTCGATCGAGCGGGTCTACGTCGCCGACCGGCTGCACGACGAGTTCCTGCGCCGGTTCGTGGCGCGCACCGCCGCGCTGCGGCTGGGCTTCGGCGGCGACTTCGACGCCGACCTGGGCTCGCTGGCCTCCGCGCGGCAGCTCGACACGGTCACCGCGCACGTCGCGGACGCCGTCGCGCACGGGGCCACCCTGCACACCGGGGGCCGGCACCGCCCCGACATCGGCCCGTACGTCTTCGAACCGGCGGTGCTCACCGGCGTCACCCCCGCCATGCGGATGTACGCGGAGGAGACCTTCGGGCCGGTGGTGGCGGTGTACCGCTTCGGCACCGACGACGAGGCGGTGGCCCTGGCCAACGACACCGCGTACGGCCTGAACGCCAGCGTGGTCAGCGGCTCCGGGGCGCGCGGCGAGGCGGTCGCCGCCCGGATCGAGGCCGGCGGGGTGAACGTCAACGACGGCTACTCCGCCGTCTGGGGCAGCATCGACGCCCCGATGGGCGGCTGGAAGGACTCCGGGCTGGGCGGCCGGCACGGCGCCGACGGGCTGCTCCGGTTCACCCGGGTCAAGACCGTCGCCCGGCAGCGCGGACTCGACCTCGCTCCGGCGTACCACCGGCCGGGCGCGGAGAGCGCGGCCTGGACCCGGCGGATGAGCGCGGCGCTGCGCCTGCTGCGGCGCACCGGCCGATGACCGCCACCGGCTCGCCCTCGGCGGACACCGGCGGGCGGGCGACCCGCGGGCCGCGCGGGGCGGCGGCCATCCACGCCGCCGTGCTCGACCTGCTGGCCACCTCCGGGTACGCCGGGTTGACCATCGAGGGGGTGGCCCGCCGCTCCGGCGTCAACAAGACCACCCTCTACCGCTGGTGGCCGTCGAAGCCGGCGCTGGTGGCGGCGACGTTCCGGTACGCCGTGGCCCGGGAGCTGCCGGTGCCGGACACCGGCTCGCTCCGCGGCGACCTGGTGGCCCTGGTCCGATCGAAGGCGGCGTTCCTCGGCGAGGGGCCGGGCCGGCTCGCCGCCGACGTCCTCGCGCACACCGGCGCCGACCCGGAGCTGGCCCGGCTCGCCGACGAGCTGCTCGGCCAGCACAGCACACACGTCGCCGAGATCACCGGCCGGGCCCGCACCCGGGGCGAGCTGGCCGGCGCGGTCGACGACCTCCTGCTGGCGGACCTGCTGCTCGGGCCGGTCTGGCTGCGGGCCGTGGTGACCCACCGTCCACTGTCGGTGGCCGACGCGGAGGCGCTGGTCGACACGCTGCTCGCCGGACTGGGCGGCTGAGCGTCACCGTCGCCGGGTAACGTACCGCTGCGATGCCGTCGACGAGCACCATGGCGAAGAGACGTCCCCGCGGCGGGAGGCGGTCCGCCGCCCTGCTCGGCGCGCTGGTGACCACCGGCGTGACCGTGCTGGTCGCGGGCTGCGCCCCGCCGGGCGGGGAGCGTACGGCGACGCCCGCCCCCACGGCGCCGGCTCCCCGGAAGCTGGCCCTACCGGAGACGGTGCTCGGGCTGCCGCGCTCGGAGAGGCCGGAGCTGGTCCAGCTCTCCCGGTCGCCGCTGGACCGGTTGCGGGCCGAGGTCACCGACCCGACCAGCACCGTCGACGGGGCGTACGCGGGACGGGCCCGCAGCGCCGACGGGGTGGTGGTCAGCGGCGTCTCGGGCACCGTGACGGATCCGGCGGGGGCGCTGGCCCGGGTGCTGAGCCCGTACCCGGTCAAGACCTTCCGGACGGTGGAGTACGGCCGCTTCGGCGGCGAGGTCCGGTGCGGGCGGGGCCGTACCGAGGACAAGGGCTACCTGACCGTCTGCGGCTGGGCCGACCCGCAGACCGCCGGGGTCGTCGCCTTCGTCTCGCCCCGCAAGCAGCTGGAACTCAACACCGAGTTCTACGCGATCCGCGACACGCTGGACGGCACCGTCGGCTGAGCATCCCCGGCGTCAGAGACGCTCGACCACGCGGAAGCGTTCCAGCACCGCGGGGGTGTCGTCGTCCACGGTGAACTCCGGGTCGCCCAGCCAGCCCCGGTAGTCCGGGCCGTGCCAGAACTGCTCGTGCCCGGCCCGCCAGGCGGCCACCGAGGCGTACCCCTCGCCCTCGTCGCGGGCGTGGTCGAGGTCGACGTCGCCGAGCCGGGCGACCCGCACCCCGGTCACCTCGATCACCGCGACCGGGCGGTCGGCGGAGTCGACCACCACCGCGCGGTCCCCGACCTCCGGCAGCGGCTCGCCGTCGAGTTCGTAGTCCTGGAGCAGGCCGGTGGTGGAGGTCTTCGCGCCGGAGAGCACCGCCGCCACCAACAGGTCACGCAGCGGGCCGGGGAAGGCGAACTCGCACCGGGGCAGGTCGGGTGACGTCACCGGCCCGACGGTAGCCGGATCGGTCGCCACTCACATCCGGTAATCGGCGGGCAGGCCGGTCCCCCGCAGCTCCGGCGGCAGGTGGGCGACGTCGTTGAAGGCGATCAGGCTGGGCGGCCCGGCCGAGCTGTAGCGGATCACCGTCAACCCGGCGTGGTGGGCGTTGAGTCCGAGCCAGCGCCGCTCCGGCGCGCCCAGCGCGTGCCGGACCAGCCAGGCGATCAGGAAGGAGTGTGTGACCACCAGTTCGCGCACGTCGCCGTCGGCCGGGGCGGTGGCGAACCGGGCCACGGCCGCCGCCGTCACCCGGGGCCCGTCGACCCGCTCGGCCGCCGAGTAGCCGGCCAGCAGGTTCGCGTACGACGCGGGCAGGCCGGCCGGGTCGGTGTCGTGCGGCAGATGGTCGCCGGCCAGCTCGGAGGCGTACACCGGGATGCCGGGCAGCGACCCGGCGACCAGCTCGGCGGTCTCCGTGGCCCGGCGCAGCGGGCCGTGGTGGACGGCGCGCAACGGCAGGTCGCGCAGCCGCTCGCCGAGCAGGCTCGCCTGCCGGCGGCCCCGCGCGGTGAGCCCCGCCTCCGGTGACTCGACCTCGGCGTGCTCCTGCTCGCCGTGCCGGGCCAGGTAGAGCAGGCGGACACCCATCGTCACCTCACACAGGATCGGGAGGCGCGATGCTAGCCTGCGCCTCCCGATCCTGTCCGCCCCGCTCAGCGCCGGCGCAGCGCCCCGGCGAACGTGACGCAGACCCAGGCCCAGCCGGCGGTCACCGCGAGGCCGAAGCCGACCATGGCCACCGGCCCGGGGCTGACGATCAGCGCCACCCAGGCCGCCGCGAAGAACGCCCCGACGGCCAGGTCGACGGCCGCCCGCGCCCGGGTGGCCCGACGGGCGGCCACCACCGTCGCCACGATCAGCGAGACGAAGGCGACCGCCGCCGCGAGGAAGTGCAGCCCGCCGTGCCAGCTGATCTCCCCCGGACCGCGCGGCGTGCCGGCCGGGAACCCGTCGGCCGGATCGGCGCTGAAGATCCCCGCCGCCACCAGCCCGCTCCCCCAGAGCACGAGCAGCCGG
Organism: Micromonospora coxensis; assembly: GCF_900090295.1. NCBI lineage: Bacteria > Bacillati > Actinomycetota > Actinomycetes > Micromonosporales > Micromonosporaceae > Micromonospora > Micromonospora coxensis. Next base: position 3,097,847 of record NZ_LT607753.1, read on the forward strand.
GGCAGCCACACCGAACCGGTCCGGTGCCGCAGGACGGACGCCGCCCCGACGCAGAGCGCCCCGGTGGCCAGGAAGGTGACGATCTGGATCCAGCCCAGCTCACCGGTGCTCAGCATGCTGACCGGGTGCCGGCGGAAGTCGAAGCCGTCCCGGGTGAGGCCCTGGGCCAGCGCGGAGACCGCGAAGATCGGGCCGGCCAGGACGCCGCCGGCCAGCAGCGCCCGGTCCCGGCCCACGGCGGCCGGTCGTACGCGGGGAAGGGCGATCGCGTCGGACATGCGCGTCTCCCTCAGGCCCGGGGGAACATCTGGCCGATACGGATCTTGTTGCCGAACGGGTCGCGGATGCCGAAGTCGATCCCGTACGACCGCTCGGTCGGCTCGTCGGTGATCTCCACGCCCTTGGCGACCAGGTCCTCGTACGTCTTGTGCGCGTCGTCGGTGGTCATGAAGAGCGTGCCGCCCAGCGCGCCCTTGGTGAGCAGTTCACGGACCTGCTCGGCGGTGGCCGGGTCCAGGGCCGGCGGGCCCGGCTTCTCCAGCAGGATCTCGCGTTCCGGGTCACCGGGCAGGTTGACCGTCAGCCAGCGCATGAAGCCGAGGTCGACGTCGGTGTTGACCTCCATGCCGAGCTTGCCGACGTAGAAGTCCAGGGCCTCGTCCTGGTCGAGCACATAGATCTGGGAGCGGGAGATCGCGTTCATCGTCATGCCGAAGACGCTAGAGATGGCCCCTGACCTGCTGCTTATCCAAAACTGCTTGGTCTGGTCCAGGCTTTGCCGAAGCAGCTCGGCACACCCTGCGCGGCGGTGCGGTTGCGCCGGAATCCGCTGGGCGACTCCCCGACGATCTGCCGGAACGTCCGGCTGAACGAGCCGAGGCTGTTGAAGCCGACCGCGAAGCAGATGTCGGTCACGTCGAGGTCGCTCTCCAGCAGCAGCGCCATGGCCCGCTCCACCCGACGCCGTTGCAGGTAGCGGTGGGGCGTCTCGCCGAAGGTGGCGCGGAAGGTCCGGATGAAGTGCGCCTCCGAGACCAGCGCGATCCGGGCCAGCGCGGGGATGTCCAGCGGCTCGGCGTACGACCGGTCCATCGCGTCCCGGGCCCGGAGCATGGCCCGGTTGGACTCCTCGGTCGCCCGGCTCACCGCACCCCCACCTCCGTCGCCTCCAGGTCGAGCGCCGCCAGCACCTCCGGGTCCGCCACCGTCTCCACGGCCAGGATCCGGTCGGTGACGACGAAGCTGAGCACGATGCGGAGCTTCCCACCGACGACCACCACGGCGCCGGGGGCCCCGTCGACGTACGCGGGCACCGCGCCCTGCGCCCGCCCGTTGAAGAAGCCGGCGACGACCGTCGAGCCCCGCGCCTCGGCGGTGCCGCCCATCCGTACGGCCGCCGCGTCGGCGCGCAGCACCACGTGCGGGTCGAGCAGCGCCACCAGGTCGTCGAAGCGTCCCTCCCGGGCGGCGGCGAGGAACGCCTCCACCACCTGCCGCTGGCGGACCGGATCCGTCTCCGGGCTCACCTCGGCCTGCTGCACCCGGCGGCGGGCCCGGCTGGCGATCTGCCGGACGGCGGCCGGAGCCCGGTCGACCACGCCGGCGATCTCGTCGAACGAGACGGCGAACATGTCGTGCAGCACGAACACGAACCGCTCGGTGGGGCCGAGCGTGTCCAGGACGAGCAGCAGCGCCCGGCCGACCGACTCGGTGCGTACCGCCTCCCGCTCCGGGTCGACCGTGTCGGCGTCCGTGGCCTCCGGCTCCACGCCGGTGTCGTCCCAGGGCTGCTCCGGGCGGGCCGTACGGGACCGCAGCCGATCCAGGCAGACCCGGCCGACGGCGGTGGTCAGCCAGCCGGCCAGATTGTCGATCTCGTCGGCGTCGGCACGGCTCAGCCGCAGCCAGGTGTCCTGGACGGCGTCCTCGGCCTCGGTGCGCGAGCCCAGCATCCGGTAGGCCACCGCCCACAGCCGGGACCGGTGCTCCTCGAACCGCCGGGCCAACTGGTCGACATCGCTCATGGTCCCCCGCCCCGAGCCTGGTGTGACCGCCGTCATGTCCGTCGCGCTCCCGCCGGCTCACCCCGTGCTCGGCCGGGACCCACGGATTGGCGGACGGACGCCGGCCAGACTAACAAGCGGAGGTCGGACCGGATGGCCCGCGAACGGCGTGTGGCGCGCCGCGTCGGCTGCCGGACGCTCGTTCGGCAGTGACCTGCCCCGGCTGCCCGATCCTCACACCCAACGGCGGTCGGCCGCCCGTACACCGGCCTGGAACCGACTCGTGGCGCCGAGTCGCTCGGTCAGGGACGTCATCATGCGCTGCACGCTTCGGAGGGAGACTGCCAGCTTGCGGGCCGCGGACTCGTCGGTGTGTCCGGCCGAGAGCAGCCGCAGCAGTTCGCGTTCCTGCGGGGTGAGCCCATGCTCGTCGGCCGCCGCCTGTTCACCGAACGGCGTCGCACTCAGCCACACCTGCTCGAAGAGCGCGACCAGGCCGGCGACGACCCCGGGGCTGCGCAGCTCCAACGCTCCCTGCCGCGGGTTGCCCGGATCGAGGGGGACGAGTGCGGTCGCCCCGTCCACGATGACCATCCGCATCGGCAGGGTCGGTGTGGTGCGGGACTGGCCGCCCAGTCTCGCCATCCACCGCGCGTGTGCCAACGTGCCGGGATCGTTGCGCAAGCTCTCCTGGTACACGTTCCTGATGCGCACGCCGCGCTGCAACGCCTGCTGGTTGAGCGGTGCCTCCGCCTCCATCGTGTCCGGGCTCTGCGCGGCACCCGTGGTGAACGACAGGCATTCGGTGCGGGCGGCGTGGGCGAGCTCGACGAGCCGGTCCCGGACGCTGTCGACCCCGTCGAGCACGCGACCTTCCGTCACCTGGTGGGACTCGTCGTGGGCGGTCGCGATGGCGGCGATGGCGGCCCGGGTCTCCTCCACCTGCCGTTGCCGGACCGCGACCTCCGCCTCCACCCTGGCCAGGAGTGCCGTCAACCCGGCCTGCGGTCGTACCGCCCGGGCCTGGTCGCCCTGCGGAGCGAGCCGGACGAGCGCGAGGTCGGCCAGCACGTCAAGGGCTTCGCTGACCTGTTCCCGGGGGACACCCAGGTGCTCGGCCAGGCCGGCGACGTTCAGGTCGGGACGTTGCAGCATGGCTCGGTAGATCATTTCGTGCTGCGTGGACAACCCCAGCAGATCGAACACAGTCCCTCCCCCGAGTAGGACCAACGCTTCGTATTCTGCCGCTCACCGATCCCTCTCGTGGCCCCGTCGGCGCCTGGCGTGGTTACGCCGGGCGGGCTCACGCCAGGTGGGAGCCGGTGACAAGGCCGACCGGGCCCGCGATGCTTTCTCCAGCGGGGCAACGGACACGGACTCCGCAATCCACACACCAACGGCACGAACATCACCACGGGGGAAAAGATCGAAATGTGGGCATTTATCGACAGCAACCGCCTGGCCGTCCTCGCTCTCGGGCTCGCGATCGCCCTGACTGCCGGACAGGGCGCACCGATGACCCTCGCCGATGGATTCGGCTGGGGCAGCTCCACCTCGAACGGGCCGGCGACCCAGGTCGTGGCCGACGGATTCGGCTGGGGGGCAGCGACTCCGGCCGGGCGGTCCTGATGATCGCCGCGCACATCCGCATCGCCTCCCTCACCTCCACCTGCGGCCTGGACGAGTCGGAACTACGAGATCTCATCCACGCCCAGGCGACCCCGGCAGCCGCGGTGGAGCACATCCGGATCCGCGCCGGCCCGCACGGCGTCGACATCCTGGCGTTCCTCGACAGCGACGACCCGAAGGAGGCCGCCGAAGCCCTGCACCACCTCGTCGACAAGGCGATCGCCAGCACTCCGCTGCTGCGGACGTGGCGGATCATCTGACCCAATTCAACGATGAACCTCAATGGCTGATCGGGCCCCGCCGCAGGCGGCCCGGCGGCCGGCCGAACCTGCCCGACAAGCAACCCGAAAGGAACACCATGAAGAGCACTGCGATCCGGCGCCTGACCAGCCTGGCGCTCGGGGCGGCCCTCGCCGCCGGCGTCGGCCTCACCGGTGGCGTCGCCACCGTGGTCACGAGCGCCCCGGAGGCGGCCTTCGCCGCATCCACCGTGGGTGGGCAGATAACCCCGACGGAAGTGCTCAGCCGCGCCAAATTCTGGTACGACAACCGCGGCAGCATCCCGTACAACCAGGGGGGTTACTACCCCGACCAGAACGGCAGGAACTACCGCACCGACTGCTCCGGGTTCGTCTCGATGGCCTGGCACCTCTCGACGTCGAAGACCACCCACAACATGTACACGGTGTCGAAGCAGATCAGTAAGAACGACCTCCAGCCGGGCGACGTGCTGAACATCGCCAGCCGACACGTCATCCTCTTCAAGCGCTGGATCGACAAGTCGACGGGCACCTTCGAGTACTACGCCTTCGGCTCGACGCCGGTGAAGATGGCGACGGAGACCCTCACCGGAGGCTCCGACGGACGCATCGACTCACACCTGGCCAGCGACTACGTCGCCCGCCGGTACAACAACATCAGCACCAGCGGCGAGGCCCCCGTGAAGGACCCCGGCGTCGCCGACGTCACCGGCGACGGGTACCACGACCTGGTGGCCCGCAAGACCGACGGCACCCTCTGGCTCTACTCGAACAACATCGAGCGTGACAACGGCGTCCCCTACAGCGGCGCCTCCTCCCGCCAGATCGGCAGCGGCTGGAGCGGTTCCGACCGGATCGTCAACGCGGACGTCACCGGTGACGGCTTCACCGACGTGCTGCTGGTCAAGTCCGACGGGACGATGATCCTGTACTCGAACAACATCGTCCGGGACGACGGCGCCCCCTACAGCAGCTCCGCCTCCCGGCAGGTCGGCAGCGGGTGGAACAACTTCGACCGGATCGTCGGAGCGGACGTCACCGGCGACGGCTTCACCGACCTGGTCGCCCGCAAGACCGACGGCACCCTCTGGCTGTACCCGAACAACATCGTCCGCGACAACGGCATCCCCTACAGCAGCCCGGCCGCCCGCCAGATCGGCAGCGGCTGGAACGGCTTCGACACCCTGGTCGGGGCCGACGTCACCGGCGACGGCTTCACCGACCTGGTCGCCCGCAAGACCGACGGCACCCTCTGGATGTACGCCAACAACATCGTCCGCGACAACGGCGTCCCGTACTCGGCCGCCCAGCAGATCGGCAGCGGCTGGAACGGCTTCGACACCCTGGTCGGCGCCGACGTCACCGGCGACGGCTTCACCGACCTGGTCGCCCGCAAGACCGACGGCACCCTCTGGATGTACGCCAACAACATCGTCCGCGACAACGGCGTCCCGTACTCGGCCGCCCAGCAGATCGGCAGCGGCTGGAACGGCTTCAACAGCATCATCTAGCAGTTGGACTGACGGTGCGCCCGGCTTCGGCCGGGCGCACCGTGCTGTCCACACCCACGGTTTGTGACAACGGTCACATCTGTCACGCCACCCGGTGGGCCGTCGACATACCGGTGACGGGACCACGGCGACGCGACGCGACGACGCCGGCAGCCCGACAGGGAGAGGACGGATCGAATGACCACCGAACCGCGCATGCAGAACCCCGCCGCCGTGCTGCCGGACATCGCCGGGGCGGTCAACCTGCTCTACAAGGCCGCCCACTCGGCCGGCGTGCCGGGCACCACCCTGGAGCTGGTGCACCTGCGGGCCAGCCAGATCAACGGGTGCAGCGCCTGCGTCGACTCCGGGGCCCGCGCCGCCCGCAAGGCCGGCGAGACCGAGGAGCGACTGCTCGCGCTGGCCGCCTGGCGGGAGACGCCGTACTTCACCGAGGCGGAGCGCGCGGCGCTCGCGCTCGCCGAGGCGGCCACCCGGCTCGCCGACCGGGCCGACGCCGTGCCGGACCCCATCTGGGCCGAGGCGGCCCGGCACTTCGAGGAGAAGGAACTGGCCGCCCTCGTCCTCTGGGTGGCGACCACCAACTTCTTCAACCGGCTCAACGCCACCACCCGCCAGCAAGCCCCGCAGAACTGGGGCTGAGGACCAGGGGTCCGGCGACGGGGCCGCAACGTGCAGCGCCCCCGGCCACACGGGGGGCCGGGGGCGCTGCCGGAGCAGTCGTCAGGCGACGAACCGGGTCCGCCGCCGGCGGGCGACGAGGTAGCCGCCGCCACCGAGGAGCAGCAGCACGGCACCGACACCGGCCAGGGTGGCGGTGCCCGCGCCGGTCACCGGCAGCCCGCCGCCCTCGCCACCGTCCTCCCCGCCGGGGACGGACGGGTCCGCGCCGGGGGTCGTGGTGGCGGGGGCCGACGGCGAGCCGGTGGGCCCGGCCGTGGGCGAGGCGGTCGGGGACCCGGTCGGCGTGGGCGACGGCGGGGTGGTCAGCCCGACGTAGGCGAAGTTGATCGGGCGGGGGGTCTCCGGCAGCGGCAGCGAGCGGGACTCCAACCGGAGGGTGCCGTCCGTGCCGCGCTGGACCTCGGTGCCGGGAAGCGCGTCCGCCTGCGCCAGCGCCTCGACACCACCCCGGCCATCGGCCCACTCCTTGCTGGCCCAGCGGAAGACGACCGCCGGCAGCTTGTCGGCTCGGGCGTTCGGCGCGGTCTTGACGATCGACGCGGTCAACGCCAGCGTGGCGTCGGCCTCCAGCACGTCGCTGAACTCGCACCAGGCGGCGTCCTGGTTGGTCCACGTCGAGTACCAGCAGTTGTCGTACCGCCGGATCAGGTCGAGGTCGTCGAAGACCCGGACCTGCACGACGACACCCTCGACCGGCTCGTCGCCGACGTTCGTCACGCCCAGCACGACGGGCGCGACCTCGTCCGGGCCGACGAGGTACTTCTTGTTCCGGCCGGTGTCCGGGTCCTGCTCGGTGACGGCGGCGAGCTTCGCCGTCTCCGGCTCGGGCGCGGCCACGGCGGCGGCCGGCGCGGCGACGACCCCGGCGCCGAGGAGCGCGGCGCCCAGGGCGAGCCGGGCGTACAGGTGCAGAGTCATGTGGTGGTCCCCCGTGGTAGATGGCCACGACACGATACAGATCGACACCGCCGGCGCGGGACCCGCCGGACACAGTGGGCGGAGCAGGAGGAAACCGTCGAAGGCGGGCGGATGTCCGGGACGGGCCGACGGCCTCGACGTCTCTGCTGACGGGCATCACCGAGGTGCCCGCAGAGACGACAGGACGAGTCATGTCACGACCGACCGCGCTCCCCGAGCGCCACCGAGCCGCCGCGATCACCGCCTGGGTGCTGCAGATCCTGCTCGGCTTCGCCATCGCCGGGGGTGGGCTGCTCAAGCTCACCGGCGACCCGACCATGGTCGAGATGTTCGACGACATCGGCGCCGGCCAGTGGCTGCGCTTCGTGGTCGGGGCGCTCGAGGTGGCGGGCGGGGTGGGCCTGCTGGTCCCCCGCCTCCGCGCGCTGGCCGCACTCGGCCTGCTGCTGTTGCTCATCGGCGCGGCCGTCGTCAACGTGACCGTGCTCCACACCGGGCCGCTCGGCGCTCTCGCCTTCGCCGCCGTGGCGCTGGCCGTCCTGCTCCTGCGCCGGCACGAGCTACGGGGGAAACTCGGCCCAGCCACGTCCTGAGACCGCAGACCGGCAGCGAGGCTTCCCTTGGACCAAGGCCGACGGGAAGCGGGGTCGACGGGGCGCACCGGACGTCCATGGAGTCCGTCGGCGGAGCCGAATCCTGAACGTCGGCGAGCTCAGCCCCGGCGGCCCCTTGGCGGCCGGGTCACCTCTGTGTCTCTGACCTGCTCAACTGGTTCGACTGCGGCGGACAACCCCGAGACTGGTCCGTGCGGAGGTGACGGGGTCCGAGCTCTCTCCGTGAGAGAATGGGGGCCGCTGCGAGCTGGAGGAGGTGAGCTGCGATGTCGAGCAACGCCGAGAGTATGCCCGAGTGGCCGACCGCAGGACACGTACCGGCGGCGGAGCTGGCCCGTCGTCAGGGTGTCCGTCCGGTCATCTCCGTCGACGACCTCGCACGGCCGGATCTGTTCGAGTCCGACGACGAGCTGGACGACTTCCTCGCCGACCTGTACGCCTCCCGGCGGGCCGGCGCCGCGTGAGCCTGGTGGTCCTGGACACCGATGTCGCGTCGGCCATATGCGCGGTCGGCTAGCCGACCGGCTCCGCGCCCGACTGACCGATAGGACCTTGTGCATCACCTTCGTCACACTCGGGGAACTGACCAAGTGGACCGCACTGCGGAGCTGGGGGCCACGCAAGCTGGCTGACCTCGCGCAATGGCGGTCAGGTGTCGTGCTGCTGCCCTTCGACGAGGCGGTGGCGACAACCTGGGGTCAGCTCCAGGCGCGGGCACAACATCGGGGGCGTCCCCGGCCGACCAACGACTCGTGGATCGCGGCCTGCTGCCTGGTCGACCGGCTGCCGCTGGCGACCTTCAACGGCAAGGATTACGCCGACTTCGCCGAGTACGACGGTCTCCGGCTCTTCGACGTCTCCTAGCTTTCCTGAATGGGGCACTCCGATGGAGCCCACCAACCTCAGCCACTCTTCCTTCGGCTAGGGGAGGCTGCGGTCTTGCAGACGGGCTGTCGTGACCCGCGCTGCTGTCGTCCGCGCGACGCGGGGCAGCGCCCGTCGCGGAACGCCTGATGGAATTGGAGCCCCCGGCCGGGATCGAACCGGCGACATCTCGCTTACAAGGCGAGTGCTCTGGCCAGCTGAGCTACAGGGGCGCGTGTGACGACGTCAGCATAGCGACTGACGTCCGGAATTCCCGCTCGGCAGGGGTCCCGAGCACGGAAAACGTCAATTTCCCGACCGGCGGGCGCTCACCTCGGCCGGCAGCCGTGGGGATTGATGCCTCGCCGTGCCCGACTGCCCGGAATGTGTATGCCGCCCGTCCCATCCGTTGTCTCTCGTCTTGGCACGGTGCGGAAACCCGTTTACCGTGCAGTGACACGTGCGACACCCCGCCCGGCTCCGGCCGCCCACGGGGCGGCGTCCGTGGGCCGGCGCCGACGCGGCGCCGGTTGCTCCTTCACTCGGATCGTCCGGCACGTTCCTGCCGGTGAAAGGAAGCGCACCACCATGGCTACGGTCACGTACGCGAAGGCGTCCCGGATCTACCCGGGCACCGAACGCCCCGCGGTCAACCAGCTCGACCTGCAGATCGGCGACGGGGAGTTCCTCGTCCTGGTCGGCCCGTCGGGTTGCGGCAAGTCCACCAGCCTGCGGATGCTCGCCGGCCTGGAGGACGTCGACGACGGCGCGATCTACATCGAGGATCGGGACGTCACCCACCTCCCCCCGAAGGCCCGCGACATCGCGATGGTCTTCCAGAACTACGCCCTCTACCCGCACATGTCGGTGTACGAGAACATGGCGTTCGCGCTGAAGCTGCGCAAGACCCCGAAGGACGAGATCGACCGTCGGGTCAAGGAGGCGGCCGGGCTGCTCCAGCTGGAGGAGTACCTCAACCGCAAGCCGAAGGCGCTCTCCGGCGGTCAGCGCCAGCGGGTCGCCATGGGCCGCGCCATCGTCCGCGAGCCGCAGGTCTTCCTCATGGACGAGCCGCTGTCGAACCTCGACGCCAAGCTCCGCGTGCAGACCCGTACCCAGATCGCCTCGCTCCAGGCGAAGCTCGGCATCACCACGGTCTACGTCACCCACGACCAGGTCGAGGCCATGACCATGGGTCACCGGGTGGCGGTCATGCTCGACGGTGTCCTCCAGCAGGTGGACACCCCGCGTGCCCTCTACGACACCCCGGCCAACGTCTTCGTCGCCGGCTTCATGGGCTCCCCCGCCATGAACATCAAGACGGTGCCGCTGACCGAGCACGGCGCGGCCTTCGCCGAGATGCTCATCCCGCTGACCCGCGAGCAGGCCCAGGCGGCCCGCGCCGAGAACGGCAACGGCAAGGTGACCGTCGGCTTCCGTCCGGAGGACTGCGATCTGGTCAGCCCGACCGAGGGTGGCATGCCGGTCGTGGTCGAGCTGGTCGAGGACCTCGGCTCGGACGCCAACGTCTACGGCCACGCCGCGCTGGAGGGCCACAACGAGCGCTTCGTGGTCCGCACCGACCGCCGCACCATGCCGAACATGGGTGACACCGTGTTCGTCAAGCCGCGTGCCGGCCGGACCCACGTCTTCCACGCCACCACCGGCAGCCGGATCTGACGTACGTACGGTGAAGGGGCGGTCCGCTTCGGCGGACCGCCCCTTTCGTGTGTGTGCCGGTCGGGTCAGACCTCGGCGGCGCGGCGGCGGGCCACCTCGGCGAGGGTGACCGCGGCGGCGACGCTGGCGTTGAGCGACTCGACGTCGGAGACCATCGGGATGCTGACCGTCAGGTCGCAGGTCTCGCCGACCAGCCGGGACAGCCCGCGCCCCTCGGAGCCGACCACCACGACCAGCGGGCCGACCGCGGCCTCCAGGTCGTACAGGTCGGTGTCGCCGTCGGCGTCCAGGCCGACCACCATGAAGCCGGCGTCCTGGCAGGCCTTCAACGAGCGGGTCAGGTTGGTGACCTGGGCGACCGGCACCCGCGCGGCCGCACCGGCGCTGGTGCGCCAGGCGGTCGCGGTGATCCCGGCGGCCCGCCGCTCCGGTACGAAGACACCCTGCGCGCCGAACGCGGCGGCGGAGCGGATGACCGCGCCCAGGTTGCGCGGGTCGGTGACCCCGTCCAGCGCGACCAGCAGCGGGGCCGGCTGCTCCAGCGCGGCGGCGACGAGGTCCTCGAACGGCTCGTACGCGAAGGGCGGCACCTGGAGGCCGACGCCCTGGTGCAGCACGCCGCCGGTCATCCGGTCCAGTTCGGCCCGGCTGATCTCCAGGATGGCGATGCCCCGGTCGGCGGCGGTCCGGACGATCTCGTTGACCCGGTCGTCGACGTCGATGCCCTGCGCGGTGTAGAGCGCGGTCGCCGGCACGTGCGCGCGCAGCGACTCCAGCACCGGGTTCCGGCCGACCAGCAGCTCGGGCGTGTCCTTGGACGGGTTGGACTTGCGCCCCGGCGCGACCCGGGGACCGCTGCGGCCGGTGGGCTTACCGCCCCGGCCACCGCCGCCGCCCCGACCGGCGGGGACCCCCCGGGTGCCCTTGCCCCAGGTGGTGTCCTTGCTGCCGGGCTGACCGATCTTGGGGGCGCGCCCCTCCTCGGCCGCCGCGCGGCGCTCCTTGTCCTGCTTCCAGGCGGTGCGCTGGGGCAGCTTCTCGGTGCCCGAGTACGCCTTGTGCCAGGGTCGCTCGTCGGCGGGCAGGGTCCGGCCCCGACCCGCGAGGGAGTCCTTGTTCTTGCCACCGGAGCCCTTGGGGGCGCCCGCCTTCGGCGTCAGTCGCCGGCCACGGCGCTGCGAGTTGCCGGCCATCAGTCCTGCTCTCCAATAGTCCAACGGGGGCCCTGGGGGGTGTCCTCGACCACCACGCCGGCCTGCTTGAGCTGGTCGCGTACGGCGTCGGCGGCGGCCCAGTCCTTGCGGCTGCGGGCCTGGGCGCGCTGCTCCAGGGCGAGCGCGATCAGGGAGTCCACCACCCCGCGCAGGTCGTCCGCGCGGTCGCCGCCCGTCCAGGCCGGGTCCAGGGGGTCGACGCCGAGGATATCCAGCATGGCCCGGGCGGAGGCGAGGGTCGTGCGGACGGTCACATCGTCGCCGGCGGTCAGGGCGGTGTTGCCGTCCCGGACCACCTCGTGCAGCACGGCGAGGGCGGCGGAGGTGTTGAGGTCGTCGTCCATCGCCGCGACGAAGCCGGTCGGCAGGTCGCCGAGCTGACCGCCGCCGACCCGTTCGACGGCCCGCTGCACGAAGCCCTCGATCCGCCGGTACGCCACGGCGGCCTCGCGCAGCGCGTCCTCGGAGTAGTCGATGCGGGAGCGGTAGTGCGCGGCGGCGTAGTAGTAGCGCAACTCGACCGGACGCACCCCGAGCGAGTCGACGTACGCCAGGTCGAGGGTGTTGCCGAGCGACTTGCCCATCTTCGCCCCGCCGATGCTGAGCAGGCCGTGGTGCACCCAGTACCGGGCGAAGGGCAGGCCGGCGGCCTGCGACTGGGCGATCTCGTTCTCGTGGTGCGGGAAGGTCAGGTCGAGCCCGCCGCCGTGGATGTCGAACTCGGCGCCGAGGTAGCGCCAGCACATCGCCGAGCACTCGATGTGCCAGCCGGGACGGCCCCGGCCCCACGGCGACGGCCAGTACGCGTCGGCCGGCTCGTCGGGCTTGGCGCCCTTCCAGAGCGCGAAGTCGCGCGGGTCGCGCTTGCCCCGGTCGGGGGCGTCCCCGGCGGACTGCATGTCGTCGGGCGACTGCCCGGACAGCGACCCGTACGCCGGCCAGGAGCGCACGTCGAAGTAGACGTCGCCGGAGCCGTCGGTGGCCGGGTAGGCGTGCCCGTCGGCGATCAGCTTCGCGATCAGCTCGTGCATCTCCGGGATGTGCCCGGTGGCGCGCGGCTCGTACGTCGGGGCGAGCACGTTCAACGCCCGGTACGACTCGGCCAGGATCAGCTCGTTGGCGTACGCGATGGACCAGAACGGCCGGCCCTGCTCCTGCGCCTTGACGAGGATCTTGTCGTCGATGTCGGTGAGATTGCGGATGAACCGGACCTCGTAGCCGGCGGCGACCAGCCAGCGGCGCAGCACGTCGTAGTTGACGCCGGAGCGAAGGTGGCCGATGTGCGGAGGTGCCTGGAGGGTGAGACCACACAGGTAGACCCCCACCTTGCCGGCTTCCCGCGGGACGAAGTCCCGCACCGATCGGGTGGCGGTGTCATACAGGCGTAGCGTCACCGTACAAGGGTAGCCGTCCACGCATTTCGCGGTTGGCCGGAGCCGGGTCGTACGCTGCCTGTCGTGGAGACCGAGGCCCGCGGCGCGGAGACCGCGCAGACCCTCGACCGGGGCCTGCGCCTGCTGCACCTGGTCGCCGACGCGCCGTCCGGCCTGACGGTCACCGAGGCGGCGAACCGGCTGGGCATCGGCCGGGCGGCGGTCTACCGGCTGGTCGGCGCGCTGACCGGGCACGGGATGGTCCGCCGGGACGGCGACGGCCGGCTGCGCCTCGGTGTCGGGGTGCTGCACCTGGCCCGCCGGGCCCAGCCGCTGCTCGCCGAGGGGGCGCTGCCCGCGCTGCGCCGGCTCGCCGAGCAGGCCGGCGCGACCGCGCACCTGACCGTGGTCGAGGGCGGCGAGGGGGTGGCCCTGGCCGTGGTCGAGCCGAGTTGGACCTCGTTCCACGTGGCGTACCGGACGGGGACGCGGCACCCGCTGGAGCGGGGGGCGGCGGGGCGGGCCATCCTCGCCGGCCGCGGCGGCGACGCCCGCCCGGTGGGCACCGCCGGGGAGTTGCAGTCCGGGGCGTACGGGGTGGCGGCGCCGGTGCTCGGGGTGCCCGGGCTGGAGGCGAGCGTCGGGGTGGTGGCGCTGGCCCCGCTCGACGTCGACGCGGTCGGCCCGCAGGTGGCCGCCGCGGCCAGCGCGATCGCCGCCGCCCTCTCCTGACCGACCCACCCCACCACCCCCACCGCCCCGCAAGATCGACACCGTTTGCGGCGTGTCGGCAACCACCCCACCCGGACACCGCGACCCGCAGCGAACCGCGCGCACAGCCCCGGGCGGACGGCACGCGCGGAGGGCCCGGGCGACGGCGGTCGCCCGGGCCCTCCCTGGAGATGCGTTACGGCTGGACGTGCGGCTTGATCGGGCTCTTCACGGCGGCGTACGCGTCGACGATCCCGTAGCCGTAGAAGCCGTTGAAGTTCAGCGAGCCGGCGCAGTACGCGTCGAACTCGGCCGAGCGGCCCTCGTTGGTGTAGCTCTGCAGGCGCGGCTCCGGGCAGGCGTGCTCGGCGGCGGTCCGGTAGAGGTGCTGCTCCACCAGGTCCGGCGCCAGGCCGAAGCCGTTGCGCCCCTGCTTCTTGCCGTGCTTGCTGATGATCAGGCCGGCGACGCCGCTGACGTGCGGCGAGGCCATCGAGGTGCCCTGCAGGTAGGTGTAGTACCCGCACTCACCTGCGGCGGTGCACTGCTTGAACACCGACTCCTCGAAGCCCGCGACGATGTCGCCGTTCTCGTCGACCGAGCCTTCCTCCTGGAGCACCTTCTTCGGGTACGTGGAGAGGATCATGTTGGCATCGGTGCGGAAGGTGTCGGTGCCGTAGCCGTCCCGGAACCAGCCACCCGGCGCGGCGACCGAGATCTGCTCGGTGCCGTAGTTGGAGTAGTCGGCCTTCTTGCCGGACGGGCCGAGCGCGGAGACACCGATGACGTTCGGACCCTCGACCGGGAAGTCCCAGCAGGTCTCGTTGTCGATGGGTCGCGGGTACGGGTCGGCGCCGTAGTCCGGGCTGGAGACGTCGGTCCGGGGCGCACCGAGGTCCTCGTGGTTGTTGCCGAGCGAGCCGACCAGGGTCACACCCTTGCGGTGGGCGAAGTTCAGGGCCCGCTTCATGGCCTTGATGATGGCCCGCTGCTCGGCCTGCGCCTCCGGGGAGTCCGCCGGGTTGGCGGTGCAGTTGTAGAGCCACGGGTCGACGTAGAAGGACATGTTCACCACGTCGATGCCGGCCTTGCCGGCGTACACCAGGGAGTTGACCACCGGGTCGAGGAAGAAGTACCCGGAGTCCTGGCCACCCTTGAGTTCGACCAGCGAGACGTTCGGGGCGACGCCGGAGAGCCCGAAGCCGTTGGCCGCGGCGCCGATCGTGCCGGCCACGTGGGTGCCGTGCCCGCCGTCGTCGGTACCGACCGGGTCGAGGCAGCTCGGCACCTCGCACGGACCGTCGACGTCGACGATGTCGGGGGCGAAGTTGCGCGACAGCGACCAGTCGAAGTTCGGCGCGAGGTCCGGCTGGCTGGCGTCGACGCCGGTGTCGAGGATGGCGACGGTCACCCGCTTGTCACCCGGCTCGATCTTGCGCGCCTTGTCGGCGCGGATCATGTCCAGGCCCCAGAGCTTGTCGTCCAGCGGGTCGAGCTTCTTGCCCTTGCCCTTGGCGATGCCCTTGGCCTCGGTCAGCAGGTGCTCCTGCTCGACCCGGTCCAGCTTGGGCTTGCGGCCGATGGCCTTCTGCTCGGCCGCGCCGATCAGCTCGCCCGCGGCGGTCGCCCGGCCGGCGAAGTCGGCCCGGTCGCTGGTGACCCGGAACAGGCCGACATCATCGGTGCGGGAGATCACGGTCCCGCCTGCGGCACGGATCGCGGCGACCGCCGCGTCCGCCGAGACGCCGTCCTCGGCCACCACGGTGAAGACGCGGCTGATGGTCGGCTCGGCGTTCGCCGGAGCCACCGCGCCGGTCACCGTGAGTGCCAGAGCCGCCGCGGTCGCGACGGCTCCGACGGTGAAGCGTTTGCTCACCACATCAATTCCTCTCGTTGAGGGACGTGGCAGCATCAGATCGCACCCGGAGGACTTGCGCCAGTGGAAGTCCGAAAGAGCCGATTAGCCGGCCTTCGCTGTGTGCATCCGACGTAGCACGGCGGGCAGTTCGGCCAGAGTGGACAGTTCGGCGTCCGGGCGCACCTCGGGCGGGCACGGCAGGCCGGACCGGTTGAGCCAGATCCCCCGCAGGCCGGCGCGCTGCGGGCCGACCACGTCGTGGGCGAGCGAGTCCCCGACGTACGCGATCTGCTCCGCCGGCACCCCGGCGGCCTCGACCACGGCGGCGTAGAACTCGGGCGCGGGCTTCTTGGGCAACCCGCCGTCGTGCGCGTACAGCTCGAAGGTGAACTCGCCGGCCAGGCCGCAGCGTTCGGCGCGGCTGTTGCCGTTGGTCGCGTAGCCGAGCGCGTACTCCCGCCGCAGCGCGGCGAGCGCGGGCAGCGCGTCGGCGAACGGCCGGGTCAGCGCGAACCGCCGGGCGAAGAAGAGCGCCGCCAGCTCGTCGAGGTGGGCGGTGAGCCCGGCCCGGGCCAGCGAGCGGGCCAGCGCGGCCCGACGGATCTGCGCCACCGGCGCGGCGGCGTGCTCGCCGAAGACCGCGTCCCAGTCCGATTCCAGGTCCGCGAGGGAGACGCCGGCCGCCGCCGGGGTCAGCCGCCGCATCTCCTCCAGTACGACCACCAGCCCGCCGGTGACCGCCGGGCGCAGGTCGAGCAGGGTCTCGTCGGCGTCGAACACCACCACGTTCCGCACGACGGACACGGTCTCACGTCAGGGCCGGCTCGTCCGCCCGCTCGGTCACCGGTTCGGCGCGGACGCCGCGCAGCTCGTCGAGGCGGACCAGCGCCACCCCGGCGACGATCAGCGCGCCGCCGAGCAGCTGCACCACGGTCGGCAGCTCGCCCAGCATCAGCCAGGCGATGAGCACCGCGAACATCACCTCGGTCAGCCCCACGAACGACGACAGCCGCGCGCCGAGCACCCGGGTGGCCGCGATCCCGGCCAGGTACGCGACCACCGCCGCCACCAGGGAGAGCCCGGCGATCGGCACCAGCCAGCTGGTGCGCTGCCCGGCGAAGTCGACGTCGCCGAAGGTGGCCCGCAGCGGCAGCACCCCGACGAGGCCGAGCAGGGCGAGCACGGCGGCGCCGACGGCCATGCCGCCGCTGGCCATGGCGACCGACGGCAGGCCGGCGTCGACCCGCGCGGCGAGCACGAAGTACCCGGCCAGGCCGACCGCCGCCCCGAGGCCCCAGAGCACGCCGACCGGGTCGAGCCGCCCGGCGCCGGTCAGGTCGAGCACGAAGGCCAGCCCGGCGAGCGCGGCGACCGAGCCGACCACGGTGAGCCGCCGGGGCCGCTGCCCGTGCACCAGCCACATCCAGGCCACCACGAGGATGATGCCGAGGTACTCCAGCAGCAGCGCCACGCCGACCGGCAGGTAGCGCACGGCGTTGAAGAAGCACGCCTGGGCGGTGGCGACGCCGAGCAGGCCGAAGACGCCGACCGGGCCGAGGGTGCGGCGCAGCAGCGCCCCCTTGCCGCGCAGGGAGAGCACGGCCGGCACGGCGAGCACCAGGGCGGCGCTGCCGACCCGGGCGACGACCACGGCCTCGGCGGACCAGCCGGCCTCGATCAGCGAGCGGGCGAAGGTGCCGGAGGTGGCGAAGGTGACGGCCGACAGCAGGGCCAGGCCGAGGCCGACGCCGGTGGATCGTTGGTGCATCGGGCTCTCCTCGCCGGCGCGGTCGTCATGTGCAAAGTGCGCTTATGCTGGTGACGCTAACGGTCGGTCGAGACAGGAGTCAAGTTGCTTTTCGCTCATGACACTGAGGCCGGGCTGATCGCCGCGACCGCTCTGGTCAACACCGACAGCCGGGACGGCGAAGGGCTGCCGGACGTCGACGCGCTGGGCGACTTCCTGGTCACCCACGGCTGGACCGGCCGGCACGAACGGACCGAGGCCGAACTGCGCGCGGTCCGCGCGCTGCGGCCCCGGCTGCGCCGCATCTGGTACGCCGACGTCGACGAGATCGTCGTCATCGTCAACGGGCTGCTGCGCGAGTCCCACGCGCTGCCGCAACTCGTCCGGCACGACGACGAGCCGTACCACCTGCACGCGGTGCCCCGGGACGCGCCGCTGGCGACCCGGATGGCGGTCGAGGCGGCGATGGCCGTCGCCGACCTGGTCCGTGGCGGGGAGCTGAGCCGGCTGGGCACCTGCGCCGACGCCGACTGCGACAGCGTGCTCGTCGACCTGTCGAAGAACCGGTCCCGCCGGTTCTGCGACGCCGGCTGCGGCAACCGGGCCGCCGTCACCGCCTACCGGGCGCGGAAGGCGGCCGGTCGGTCCTGAGCAGCTCGTACTCCACCTCGCCCTGCTCGGTGCCCGGAATCGGGTCGTCGAAGTGCAGGTGGAAGGTGCGCACGTAACGCAGTCCGGCCCGCTCCAGCACCGCCCGGGAGCGGCCGTTGACCGCCATGGTCTGCGCCCACACCCGCCGTACGCCCACCGTGTCGATGGCGTGCCGGACCAGCGCGCGGGAGCCCTCGGTGGCCAGGCCCCGCCCCCACGCGGCGCGGCGCAGCCGGTAGCCCAGCTCCGCCTCGGTGCCGTCGTCGGACGGGTCGAGCGCGAACCAGCCAAGGAACTCGCCGGTCGACCGCTCCTGTGCCGCCCAGCGGCCCAGGCCGGGGGTGTGGTCGTACCGGGCGAGGATGCGCGGCAGGTGCTCGTCGCGGACCGTCTCGCGCGGCGTCGCCACCCCGCCGGTCAGGAAGCGCATGACCTCCGGGTCGGCGTCCAGCGCGACCAGGTGGTCCACGTCGTCGGCGGTGAACCGGCGCAGTCGCAGCCGCGCGGTCTCCAGCAGCACCCCGTCAGGTCCGGTCATGCCCCGGATCATGCCGGCACCCGGGCCGGCCGTTCCACGGGTTATCCGGCCTACACTGCGGCCGTGGTCAAGGGCCTGCTGCTCGACTTCTACGGCACCGTCGTGGAGGACGACGACGCGGCGGTGGCCGCGATCGCCGCCCGGGTGGCGGCCGACGCCGCCACACCGGTCACCGCCGACGCCGTCGCGACGGCGTGGATGCGGGAGTACACCAGGGTCGCGGAGGGTCCGCCGTTCCGGCTGCTGCGCGACAGCGCACCGGAGAGCCTGGCCCGGGTGATGGCCGAGGTCGGCTGCCCCGGCGACCCGAGGGCCCTCCACGCGGCCGAGACGGCCCGCCGCGGACCCCCACCGCTGCGCCCCGGCACCCGGGAGTTCCTCGCCGGACTCCGGCTTCCGGTCTGCGTGGTCTCCGACGCCGACCGCGACGACCTGGCAGCGGTCGTCGCCCACCACGGCCTGACCTTCACCGCCGTGGTGACCAGTGAGGACGTCGGCGCGTACAAACCGGACGGTGCCGTGTTCCGCCGGGCGCTCGCCGCGCTGGGGCTGGCCGCCGACGAGGTGCTGCATGTCGGCGACTCGCTGCGCACCGACGTCCAAGGGGCGCACGCGGCGGGCATCCGCGCGGTGTGGATCAACCGGCACGGGCGGCCGGCACCGGCCGGCGCCCCGGTCAGCCACGAGATCACCGACCTGACCGGCCTGACCGCGATCATCCGCTGACCGGCACCCGTCGCCGCTGGCGGCGCACCGGCGACGCGCCGGCCGAAACTGGCGGAGCGCTGGCGACGCACTGGCGCGCACGGCACACGCTCTGGTAGCGCCCCGGCGGAGCACTGGTGGTGTGCCGGCCGGGACTGGCGGCACGGGAAGGTTCAGGCGGAGAGGTCCGCGGCGGGCGGGCCGGTCGGGTCAGCGCGGCGGCGCGGCCAGGAAGGCCCGCCAGGCGTACGGGTCGAAGGTGAGCACCGGTCCGGTCGGGTCCTTGCTGTCCCGCACCCCGACCACCCCGGGCAGGTTGATCGCCACCTCGACGCACTGGGTCGTCTGGTCACTACGGCTGCTCTTCCGCCACACGGCGCCGGTCAGTTCCATGACTCGGCAATCTCCCTCAGCAGCTCGACGGACTCCTGCGCCGGCAGGGCCGCACCAAGGCTAACTTCCCAGACCTGTTGCAGCCGACGGAGATTGGCCGGATCGTGCAGCTCCTCGCCCCGCCCTTGCCCACTGATGACGCCGAGTTCACTGTCGTCGGTCAGGGCCGCCAGGATGAAGGGTCCACCGAGGCCCGGGTATTCCCCGGCCGACAACGGCACCACCTGCAACCGGACATGCGGATGCTCGGTGGCGATCCGCGCGAGATGCAGAGCCTGGTCGGCCATCGTCTTGCGACCGCCCACGCAGCGGCGCAACACCCCCTCGTCCAAGACTGCGACGACCTTCAGGACCCGGTCACCGTAGAGGCAGTCCTGAAACTCCATCCGCTCCGCGAGCCGACGCTCCACCTCCGCCTGGTCGAGCAGGTCACCGGCTTCGAACACCGCTCGGGCGTAAGCCTCCGTCTGGAAGAGTCCCGGCACGTAACGCGACTCGTACCAGCGGAGCACCCGTGCCTCGGCCAGGATCCTCCGCCAGCCACGCAACCACACCTGCGCGGTGTCGAGGGCGACCAGTTCGGTGAGCATGCGGCTGAAGATGCCGCCGGTGTCCAGGGCCCGGTCGACCAGCTCCAGGTACTTCGCGGTGGGCTGCTGCTGGCCCAGCTCGACCGCGCTCACCATCGACGGCGAGTAGTTGACCGCCTTGGCCAGCTCGTCCTGGCTCAGGCCCCGGCGCGTCCGCGCCCGGCGCAGTTCGGCGACCAGGAAGGCCGCCGCCGTCATCCGCCCGTCCGCCATCTCCAGCCGTCCTCCAGCGCCCCTGGTGGTCCATTCCAGCGCCGCGCCGATCCGACGAGCCGTGATCGCAGGGCGTCTCGGGCAAACGGGCGCGAACCCTTCACACCGTAGTGGTGTCGTCACCAGACTGTGAAGCGCGACGACACCCGGCCCACCCTCCGGCCGGCGTGGCGTCGCGGTGGGACCGCCCGCTCCCCCGGCCGGCGGTCCCACCGGCCGGGGGAGACGACGCGATCGACCAGCTTCCAGGGAGACGACGATGCCCCGGCCCACCCGGCGACACCAGCCTGTCCTGTCCCGACCCACCGAGCGGTCCGCGCCGGCCCTGCTGAACCGCCATCACCCGGCCGAGTGGCAGGACCCCTCCCGCAACCGAGGTCCGGTTCCGCCCACGCCCCGTCATCGCCGGACCTGGCGGGGCCTTCGCCGGTGGTGTTCGTGCGGGTTGCGGTGGCGCAGGTGCCCGGACCGGCACGCCACCGCGCCGACCGAACCGGTCGCCGGCCCGCCCGCTTCCGACCGTCCGGCCTGGGCCGACGTCACGGTGGCGTACCCGAGGGTGGGGCGTGCCGGTTGGCTGACGCCGGCGCAGCAGTGGCGGGCCAACGGCGGCCGGTGGTGAACGCCGGCCCCTGGACCGGCGGACCGGGGCGCGGCGACCAACCGCGCCCGCACCTGCCGCTACGCCCCATCTGGCTCTGTCGGAGCTGCGCCCTGCCGTGGCCCTGCGCAGCGGCACGTCTCGCCCTGGCCGCCGAGTACGCGCACGACCGGGTCGCGCTCAGCGTCTACCTCTGCGCGGTGCTGCACGACGCCGCCGGGGACCTGTACCGGCTCAACCCGCACGACAGCCCCGACCCGGCGGCCCTCTTCCGGCGCTTCCTCGCCTGGGTGCCGCGCCTCCGCGCCGACCCGGACGACCGGTGACCCGCCCCCGTTTGCGGCGTGTCGCGGTATCCGTTCACCCGGACACCGCGACACGCCGCAAACGGAGGCGGTCACGGGGCGATCACACCGGACCGTCAGGGGTGGGTCATGCGGAGCAGGTCGAGAGCCTCGTCGAGCTGGGTCTCGGTGAGCTTGCCGGAATCGACGTGCCCCCGGGAGATCACCACCTCCCGGATGGAGACCTGCTTCGCCAGCGCCTCCTTGGCGATCGAGGCGGCCTCGTCGTACCCGAGGTGGCGGTTGAGCGGGGTGACGATCGACGGCGATCCCTCCGCGTACGCCAGGCAGACCTCGGCGTCCGCGACCAGGCCGACCACCAGACGGTCGGCGAAGAGCCGGCTGGACGCCGACAGCAGCTTGATCGACTCCAACAGGTTGCGGCCCATCACCGGGAGCATCACGTTCAGCTCGAAGTCGCCCTGCGAACCGGCGAACGCCACGGTGGCGTCGTTGCCGATCACCTGCGCGCACACCTGGCGCATCGCCTCGGCGACCACCGGGTTCACCTTGCCCGGCATGATCGACGAGCCGGGCTGGAGGTCGGGGATGCGCAGCTCACGCAGGCCGGCGCGGGGGCCGGAGCCCATCCAGCGGATGTCGTTGGCCATCTTGTAGAGCCCGACCGCGATCGTCCGCAGCTGGCCGGAGGTCTCCACCAGCGCGTCCCGGGAACCCTGCGCCTCGAAGTGGTTGCGCGCCTCGGTCAGCGGCAGCCCGGTCGAGGCGCGCAGCTTGTCGATCACCTTGCCGGCGAAGCCGAACGGGGTGTTGATGCCGGTGCCCACGGCGGTGCCGCCCAGCGGCAGCTCCGCCAGCCGGGGCAGCGCCGACTCCAGCCGCTCGACGCCGTAGCGGACCTGGGCGGCGTAGCCGCCGAACTCCTGCCCGAGGGTGACCGGGGTGGCGTCCATCAGGTGGGTACGCCCCGCCTTGACCACCGTCTCGAACTCGGCCGCCTTCTCCTCCAGCGCCCCGGCCAGGTGCTTCAGCGAGGGGATCAGGTCCTCCACGACGAACTGGGTGGCGGCCAGGTGGATCGAGGACGGGAAGACGTCGTTGCTGGACTGCGAGGCGTTGACGTCGTCGTTCGGGTGCACGTCCCGGCCCAGCTCCCGGCTGGCCAGGGTGGCGATCACCTCGTTGGCGTTCATGTTGGACGAGGTGCCGGAGCCGGTCTGGAACACGTCGATCGGGAACTGGTCGTCGTACCCGCCGTCGGCGACGTGCGCGGCGGCCGTCGCGACGGCCTCGGCCACATCGGCGGCGATCACCCCCAGCTCGCCGTTGACCTGGGCCGCCGCCCCCTTGATCTGGGCCAGGGCCTTGATCTGGGCGGGCTCGATGCCCCGCCCCGAGATCGGGAAGTTCTGCACCGCACGCTGGGTCTGCGCCCGCCACAGCGCCTCGGCGGGCACCTCCACCTCGCCCATCGAGTCGCGTTCGATCCGGTAGCCCGCCGCCTCTGGAGTCGTCACGGGTTCCATCCTGCCGCGCCTCGCGACGACGTGCAGGAGGAAGCAGAGTTGCGACGGGCCACCGTCCGAACCGTCGGCGGCCGGGGAAACCCGGCCGCCGCAGCGTCGGTCAGCGCCGGCCGATGGTCAGCACCGGCTTGGTGACCTCGGCGAAGAAGTCGTTGCCCTTGTCGTCGACCACGATGAAGGCGGGGAAGTCCTCGACCTGGATCTTCCAGACCGCCTCCATGCCCAGCTCGGGGTACTCGAGCACCTCGACGTGCTTGATGCAGTCCTGGGCGAGCCGGGCGGCGGGACCGCCGATCGAGCCGAGGTAGAAGCCGCCGTGCTGCTGGCAGGAGCGGGTGACCTGCGCCGACCGGTTGCCCTTGGCCAGCATGACCTGCGAGCCGCCGGCCGCCTGGAACTTCTCCACGTACGCGTCCATCCGCCCGGCCGTGGTCGGGCCGAACGAGCCGGAGGCGTAACCCTCGGGGGTCTTGGCCGGACCGGCGTAGTAGACGGCGTGGTCGCGCAGGTACTGCGGCATCGGCTCGCCGGCGTCCAGCCGCTCGGCGATCTTCGCGTGCGCGATGTCCCGGGCGACGACCAGCGGGCCGGTCAGCGACAGCCGGGTCTTCACCGGGTACTTCGACAGCTCGGCGCGGATCTCGTCCATCGGCCGGTTCAGGTCGACGCGGACGACCTCTTCGGTCTCCAGCGTCTCGTCGGTCACGTCGGGCAGGAAACGCGCCGGGTCGGTCTCCAGCCGCTCCAGCCAGACGCCCGACGGGGTGATCTTGGCGACCGCCTGCCGGTCGGCCGAGCAGGAGACGGCGATCGCCACCGGGCAGGACGCGCCGTGCCGGGGCAGCCGGACCACCCGCACGTCGTGACAGAAGTACCGGCCGCCGAACTGCGCCCCGATGCCGAAGTTGCGGGTCAGCTCCAGCACCTGCGCCTCCAGCTCCAGGTCGCGGAAGCCGTGCGCGGTCATCGAGCCCTCGGTGGGCAGCGCGTCGAGGTACTTCGCCGAGGCGTACTTGGCGGTCTTCAGCGCGTACTCGGCGGAGGTGCCGCCGATGACGATGGCCAGGTGGTACGGCGGGCAGGCCGAGGTGCCGATGAGCCGCAGCTTCTCCTCCAGGAACTGCATCATCCGCGTCGGGTTCAGCAGCGCCTTGGTCTCCTGGTAGAGGTACGACTTGTTCGCCGAGCCGCCGCCCTTGGCCATGAAGAGGAACTTGTACGCGTCCGGGTGGCCGTCCGGGTCCTCGGCGTACAGCTCCACCTGGGCCGGCAGGTTGCTGCCGGTGTTGCGCTCGTCCCACATGGTCAGCGGGGCGAGCTGCGAGTAGCGCAGGTTGAGCCGGGTGTACGCCTGGTAGACGCCCCGGGAGATCGCCTCCGCGTCGGTGCCGTCGGTGAGCACGTGCCGGCCCCGCTTGCCCATCACGATCGCGGTGCCGGTGTCCTGGCACATCGGCAGCACGCCACCGGCGGCGATGTTGGCGTTGCGCAGCAGGTCCAGCGCGACGAACCGGTCGTTCGGCGAGGCGGCCGGGTCGTCGATGATCGACCGGAGCTGGGCCAGGTGCGCGGGGCGCAGGTAGTGGGCGATGTCGTGCATGGCCTCGGCGGTCAGCGCGGTCAGCGCGCTCGGCTCCACCGTCAGGAACCGGCGGCCCCCCGGGCCGTTGACGACATCGACACCCTCGTCGGTGACCAGTCGGTACTCGGTGGTGTCCGGGCCGGTCGGCAGCAAGGGGGCGTACGAGAACGCGGCGGCACTGCTCATGACGGGAAAGCCTAGGGCAGACCGGTCGATCGGTGGCACCCGCCGGGTGTGGCGTGGGACGCCGCTCTCACCGGCCCCGACGTGTCGCGCTCAGCCGTCCTTGTCGCGCGGGTCGGGGCAGAGCTCCCGCTTCGGTCCACAGCTGTCCTCGACGCCCGGCCCGCCGTCGTCGCCACCCGGGTCGCCGACGCCGCCACCGTCGGGCGGGGGCACCGGCGGGACGCCCGTGCCGGCGCCGAAGCGGACGTACCCGATCTCCCGCCCCTCCCCGATGATCATGCCGTTCGCCCCGACCGCCAGCGCGTTCGCGCTGGTCCGCAGGACGGCCAGTTCCCGGCCGGTGCGCGGGTCGAGCGCGATCAGCCGGTTCGGCTTCTCCTCGCTGAGCACCGCCGCGTACGGGGTGAGCGCCGCTCCCGCCCGGCCGGTCGACGGGCGGGTCCACCGCGCCCGGTCGACACCGAACTGGCGGCCGACGACCGACCGGCGGTCGGCGGCGCGGACCAGGGCGTACCGGTCGTCGACGGCGAGCAGTTTCTCCCCCTCGGCGTCGACCAGCAGCAGCCGGCCGTCGTAGGCGTCGATGACCGCCTCCCGGCCGTCCGGGGCGACCCCGATCAGCACGTTGCGGGCGCCCTGCGGGTCCTCCCGCTGGACGCAGCCGGCGCTGTCGGCGGTCCGCAGGTTCACCCCGGCCCGCCGCCACACCTCCTGGCCGGTGGCCGGTTCACGGGCGGAGACGGCGTACTGGCAGGTGCCGTCGCGGGAGACCGCCTTGATCCGGAGCATCCGGCCCCCGATCACGGCCAGCCGTTCCTCCCGGCCGGGCTCGACGTTCTGCACCACCCGGCCGGTGGCGGTGTCCACCACGTGCACCCGGCCGTCGACCGGGAAGCCGAGCAGCGGCGGCGCGGCCTCCGGGCCGGCCGCCCCGGCGTCGATCCGGGGGGCGGTGAGCCGGCGGGTGCCGAGCAGGTTCGGGTTGTCGGCGAAGAGGCCGCTGCTCACGCCGGGCAGGAACGCCGTCCAGAGCGGGGCGGTGCCGCGTGGGTCCCAGGCGGAGAGGGTGCAGTCGGTCGGCTCGACGCAGCGCGCGTCGAGCAGCATGTTCCGGTACGTCCACACGGCCACCGCGTCGTCGTCGCGGCGGCGCACCGCCCCGGTGGTGGGGTCGAGCAGTTCGTACCCCTTGACCAGGAGCTTGCCGACGGCCACGACCGGGTCCTTGTCGCCGCCGGCCACCGCCGCCCAGTCGGCCTTGCGCTCCCACAACTGCGCCCCGGTGGCCAGGCTGCGGGCCTCCACCCGGGTGCGTTGCTCGACCACGACGGTGTCCCCGGCGATGGTGACGCTCTTCGGGGTGCCGCCGATGCGCTGCTGCCAGACCACGTCCGGCTCGGAGATCGGACTTCGGCGGTCGACCCAGTCCCACATCGTCGGGAACGGGTTCCACACCCCGGTGGCGGCCAGCACGACCACGGTGACGAGCCCGAGCAGCAGCCACCCACGCACGCCGAGCTTCGACACACGCACACGGTAACGACGATCACCCCACCCCGCCCCCGCCCTCCCGCCGTGTCGCCCACCTTTCTCCCCCGCCTCCGCCGTGGATCTTGCACTCGTGGTCGTCGATACGTCGGACCCGTCCGCATCTGCACCCACCCGAGGTACGGGACGACGCAGGGGTCAGCGGGTGGCGGAGTGGACGAGGGGCAGGGTGCGGTAGGGGATCTGTTCGGCCAGGGCGATGATCGTGGAGGCGCGGCGGATGCCGTCGTAGCTGACGATCTGGTCGATCACGCGTTGCAGGTCGGCGTTGGAGCGGGCCACGATCCGGCAGAGCAGGTCGCTGCCGCCGGTGATGGTGTGCGCCTCCAGCACCTCCGGGATGGCCGCCAGGTGGGCGGTGACCGCGTCGTGCCCGCGCCGCTGGCTGATCTCCAGGGTGACGAAGCTGGTCACCGCGAACCCGATCGCGGTCGGCGAGATCTCCGGCCCGAAGCCGGTGACGACCCCGCGCTCGACCAGCTTGTCCAGCCGGGCCTGGGCGGTGCCCCGGGCCACCCCGAGCCGCCGCGAGCACTCCAGCACCCCGATCCGCGGCTCGTCGGCGAGCAACTGGATCAACCGGGCGTCGAGTTCGTCGAGCTGTACATCCTGTCCAGCATTCATGTCTCGGCACTCTACTTAATGTGCAAGCTGACCAGCGGATTCAGTGACGGTTGCTCAGTGAGCCGAGTCACCGCGATCCTGCCCGGAAGAACAACCGGACCACCGCGACGGCCCACGAGGCCGGCCGGTACGCAAGGGAGGCCACCATGACCCAGGCGATCGACCGACCGACCGACGACGTCGACATCGACCGGCTCGTCGGCGCGGTCGACCACGACATCAGCCACGACCCGTTCCCGGTCAAGGGCCTGGACCACGTCCACTTCCTGGTCGGCAACGCCAAGCAGGCCGCGCACTACTACTCCACCGCGTTCGGCATGACCTGCGTGGCGTACCGGGGTCCCGAGCAGGGCTACCGGGACCACGCCCAGTACGTGCTGACCAGCGGTTCGGCCCGGTTCGTGCTGACCGGCGCGGTCCGGCCGGACGCCGAGGGCGCCGAGCACGTCGCGAAGCACAGCGACGGCGTCTCGGACATCGCGCTGGAGGTGCCGGACGTCGACGCCGCGTACGCGCACGCCCTCGACCAGGGCGCGACCGGCCTGGTCGAGCCGCACGACGTCAGCGACGAGCACGGCACCGTCCGGCTGGCCGCCATCGCCGCGTACGGCGACACCCGGCACACCCTGGTCGACCGGTCCCGCTACTCCGGCCCGTTCCTGCCCGGCTTCGTCGCCCGCGGCCCGATCGTGGACCGCCGGCCGATGATCGACGCCGGCCTCCAGCCGAAGCGCTTCTTCCAGGCCGTCGACCACGTGGTCGGCAACGTCGAGCTCGGCCGGATGGACGAGTGGGTGGAGTTCTACAAGCGGGTCATGGGCTTCAGCAACATGGCCGAGTTCATCGGCGACGACATCGCCACCGACTACTCGGCGCTGATGAGCAAGGTCGTCGCCAGCGGCACCCGCAAGGTGAAGTTCCCGCTCAACGAGCCGGCCATCGCCCGCAAGAAGTCGCAGATCGACGAGTACCTGGAGTTCTACCGGGGCCCGGGGGCCCAGCACATCGCCGTGGCCACCAACGACATCCTGGCCAGCGTCGACGCGATGCGGGCGGCCGGCGTCGAGTTCCTGGAGACCCCGGACTCGTACTACGACGACCCGGAGCTGCGTGCCCGGATCGGCAAGGTGCGGGTGCCGATCGAGGAGCTGAAGGCCCGCAAGATCCTGGTCGACCGGGACGAGGACGGCTACCTGCTCCAGATCTTCACCAAGCCGGTGCAGGACCGCCCGACCGTCTTCTTCGAGCTGATCGAGCGGCACGGCTCGCTCGGCTTCGGCAAGGGCAACTTCAAGGCCCTGTTCGAGGCGATCGAGCGGGAGCAGGAGAAGCGCGGCAACCTGTAACACTGTCCGCGTGACGCAGCCTCCGACGTACCCGACGCCGCCGGCCGGTGGGCAGCCGCCCGCCGCCGGCGGCTTCGCGCCCCCCTCCGGCCCCGTTCGCCCGGGGCACGCGGTCCCCCCGCAGTACGCCCCGCCCGGCCTGACCCCGCCGCCGGGGTACGTCGGGCCGCCCCGGCCGATGGTGGCGCCGCCGGCCCTCGCCCCGAACGGCCAGCCGCTGGCCAGCTTCGGCGACCGGCTGCTGGCGGTGCTGATCGACGGGCTGATCCTGATGGGGGTCGTCATGGTGGTGGCCATGCCGGTGGCGTTCGTCTTCTTCCTGAGCGTCATGCCGGACCTGACCGCCACCACGGCCGACGGCGGCTACGTCGAGCCGGACCCGTTCGCCGACTTCCTGCTGCCCTTCCTGGCGCTGGAGGCGGGGATCTTCCTGTTCGCCCTGGGCGTCAGCTACGTCTTCCACGTGGAGATGATGTTCCGGACCGGCCAGACGGTGGGCAAGCGGGTGATGAAGCTGCGGGTGGTGCCGTTCGACCCGGCCGGCACCCTGGACCGGCGGGCGGCGGCCAAGCGCTGGCTCGCCCACCAGGTCGGCGGGTCGTTCATCCCCGGGTTCAGCTACCTCGACGGGCTCTGGCAGCTCTGGGACAAGCCCTGGCAGCAGTGCCTCCACGACAAGTTCGCCCGCACCGTCGTCGTTAAGGTTGCTCCGTGAGCGTGCAACCCGGCTGGTACGTCGACCCCGCCGACCCGGACACCCGACGCTGGTGGGACGGCGAGGGCTGGGTCGGCTCCCCGATCCCGGTGGACGTGACGCCCCCGGAGGGACCACCGCCGGCCGAGCCCGCCGAGCCGGCCGAGCCGCCCGCCGGTCGGCCGACCGCGCCCGCCCCCGGGCAGCCCGCCGGGGCGACGCCACCCGCCCCGGGGCAACCGCCCACCTGGCCGCAGGGCCCGGGGCAACCGCCCGCCGGGTGGCCGCACGGCCAGGGACAACCGCCCGCCGGCTGGCCGCCCGCCCCCGGGCAACCACCCGCCGGCTGGCCGCAGGGTCAGGGGCCGGGGTACCCGGCGGGGCCGCCGCCCGGTTGGCCGGGCCGTCCACCGCTGCCCCGCCCGCACGGGCTGCCGCTGGCCTCGTACGGGGCGCGGCTGGTCGCCCGCCTGATCGACATCGGCATCCTGTTCCTGCTCAACGTCCTGGTCAACGGCTGGTTCGTCTGGCGCTACGCGCAGGAGGTCTCGCCCTACCTGAGCGAGGCGTGGCGGCGCGCGGTGGCCGGTGACACCTCCCGGGAGGGGCTGCCGGCGGTCAGCACGCAGGCCGAGGGGCTGGTGATCGTCATCCTGCTGATCGCCACCGCGCTCTGGTTCGCGTACGAGGTGCCCTCGATGGCGGCGCACGGGCAGACCTTCGGCAAGCGGGTGATGGGTGTCCGGGCCGTGCCGGTCGAGGCGGACCAGCCGCTCGGCTTCGGCCGCGCCATGCGTCGGTGGAGCACCCTGGGCCTGCCCACCCTGCTCTGGTACTGCCTCTGCTTCGGCCTGCTCCTCCAGTTCGTCGACGCGGTCTCCGCCCTCTTCGACCACCCGCTCCGCCAGGCGCTGCACGACAAGCGCGCCCAGACCGTGGTGGTGCAGCTGCCGCGATCCGGCGACGACGCCACCCGTACCGCCCCGCCCGACCGTGCCGACTCCCCGGGAGACACCCCATGACCGACACCGGACGTCACCAGCCCGCCCTGCGGCTGACCCGCGCCGACCTCGACGCGCTGCCGAACTACGTGCCCGGCCGCAGCCCCGCCGACCTCGCCCGCGAACTGGGCCTGGACGAGGCGATCAAGCTGGCCAGCAACGAGGTGCCGTACGGCCCGCTGCCCGGCGTGGTGGAGGCGGTCACCGAGGCGGTCGCCGGCTCGCACCGGTACCCGGACATGGGCGTGGTGGCGCTGCGCACGGCGCTCGCCGACCGCTACGGCGTGGCCGCCGACCGGATCGCCACCGGCTGCGGGTCGGTCGCGCTGGCCGAGCACCTGGTCCGGGCCACCTGCCTGCCCGGCGACGAGCTGCTCTACTCGTGGCGGTCGTTCGAGGCGTACCCGATCATCGCGGCGACCAGCGGCGCGACCAGCGTGCGGGTGCCCAACGACGCCGGGCACGGTCACGACCTGGCGGCGATGGCCGCGGCGGTGACCGACCGGACCCGGATGGTGCTGGTCTGCAACCCGAACAACCCCACCGGCACGGCGGTACGCAAGGCGGAGCTGGACCGCTTCCTCGACGCCGTCGGCGAGGACGTGCTGGTCGTCATCGACGAGGCGTACCGCGAGTTCGTCACCGACCCGGAGGTGCCGGACGGCCTGACCTACCTGGACCGGCCCAACGTGGTGGTGCTGCGGACGCTGTCCAAGGCGTGGGGCCTGGCCGGCCTGCGGATCGGCTGGATGGCCGCGAGCCCCGAGGTCGCCGCCGCCGTCCGCAAGGTGGTCACCCCCTTCTCCACCAGCACGGCCGCCCAGGCGGGCGCGCTGGCCGC
This sequence comes from Micromonospora coxensis, assembly GCF_900090295.1. Taxonomy (NCBI): domain Bacteria; kingdom Bacillati; phylum Actinomycetota; class Actinomycetes; order Micromonosporales; family Micromonosporaceae; genus Micromonospora; species Micromonospora coxensis. The sequence goes on from NZ_LT607753.1 coordinate 3,128,257, forward strand.
GCTGGCCCAGGCCGACGAGGTGCAGCGCCGCTGCGCGCTGGTCGTCGCCGAGCGGGACCGGGTCACCGAGGCGCTGCGCAAGCTGCTCCCGGACGTGCCGTCCAGCCAGGCGAACTTCGTCTGGCTGCCGCTGGGCGACCGGGCGGTGGAGTTCGGCAAGGCGTGCGAGGCGCGCGGCGTGATCGTCCGGCCGTTCGCCGGCGACGGGGTCCGGGTCACCATCGGCACCCCCGCCGAGAACGACGCCTTCCTGGCCGTCGCCGAGGCGGCGCTGGCCTGAGCCGCCGCCGCAGGGGCTCGTCGCGGCCGGGTCAGGTCGCGGCGAGCACCACCGGCTCGGCCATCAGGAAGTACGCCTGGTCGTCGTCGTCCGGGCCGGCCCGCTCGCGCAACCGCTCGACGGCCAGGTAGCCGTCCGCCGCGTACGCCAGCCCGGGGACCCAGCCGATCCCGTCCTGCCCGACGGTGAGCGGGAAGCGGGACCGCTGCGCGCCCGTCGTCGGGTCCAGGGTGACCAGGTCCCGCTCCTCGGTGAGCACGTGCACCCGCCCGGGCTCGATCGCGAGCACCCGCACCGGGCCCAGGTCGCCACGCCGCCACCGTTCCTTGCCGGTGCGGGCCGCCCAGCCCTTCAGCACCCCGCCGTCGTCGCCGACCGCGATCTCACCGACCAGGGTGCTGTCACCGGCGTCCAGGGTCGGCGCGGGCACCGGCTCACCGGCGCCGAGCAGCCAGCCCCGGCCGGCCGCGTCACCCGGGGCGGCGGTCCGCAGCCCCCGGCACTGCGAGCGGGGGGTCAGGCAGCCGAGCGGGGTGACGACCGGCTCCGCCCCGGCCACCGGCGGACGCCACCGGGTCAGCACCGCGCCGGTGGCCACGTCGCGGAACTCCACCGTGGCCGGCGCCGCGCAGGTGTCGAGGGTCGCGACCCGGCCGTCGGCCGTGGTGCCCAGGTCGGTGCGGCAGCGGGCGTCGCCGTCGGCCCGCCACAGCTCGCGCCCGTCGGTCAGCGCGTACCCGCGCAGTCGCCCGTCGCCGGAGACGACCAGCACCGTCCGGCCGTCCGCGCCGGACGCCACGAAGACCCCCTGTGGGTCCCAGACCACGCGCGCCCCGGTGCGCCGGGCGGCGAACCCCGCGCCGGGCGCCGGGCCGTCGGCCCGCCAGGCCACCTCTCCGGTACGCCCGTCCAGCGCCACCAGCTTCCCGTCGGACCATCGGGTGAGCACCGTGGAGCCGCTCGCCAGCACCCCGTTGACCTGCGCCGGCCAGCGCCGGTACGACCAGTGCGGGGTCACCCGGTGCCGGCTGTCGGCGGGTCGGTCGGCGTAGACCTGGCGCTGCGCCGCGTACACCCGCAGCCGGCCCTCGACGATCAGCGGCGCGACCGGCAGTCGGCCGACCACACCGATGGCCGGGGTGACCGGCGGCGGCAGCGCCCCCCGGGCCGGGGTGACCACCTCGGCGGGCGCGAGCACGCGGTAGCCGACGGCGGCGACCGCCCCGAGGGCGAGCAGCGCCGCCACGGCGACCGCGATCCGTCGCCGCCCCTTCGGGACACCCATGCGCACCTCCGCCCGGCACCCTACCCAGACCGGCCCCCCGGGACCCGCTCAGGTCGCGGCACGTGCGGACCGGGGCGGTTTGCGGCGTGTCGCGGTATCCCCGACGCCGGAGACCGCGACACGCCGCGAACGGATCGGGACGGGTGGGGGGCCGGGTGGGCGGGCAGGGGTTGGTTCAGGCGGCTGCCACACCGTCGGCACGGGTGGCGGCGGTGGCGAGGTCGGCGAGGTCCCACCGGATGGCGCCCTCGACCGCCCGGGCGGCCAGCCCGCCGAAGAGCAGCGCCAGCACCCGGCCGTACGGGGCGGTCGGCACCGCCTGGTGCTCGACGGTGACGGCGGTGCAGCCCCGGCCACGCCGGCGCACGGTGCGCAGGGTCCAGGTGATGCGGTAGTCGACCCCGATGCCGGGTGAGCTGAGCAGCAGGCGGTGCGGCGGCTCGGCCTCCAGCACCACGAACTCCTCGGCCTGGTCGCCGCCGTCCGGGCGGGTGCGGATCTCCCGCCAGGCGGTGCCCGGGCCGAACGGCCCCGTGGTCAGCGGCTCGACCCCGCCGACCGTACGCAGCCAGGCCGTCCGGGCGGGCAGGTCGACCAGGAGCGCCCAGACGTCGTCGGCCGGCGCCTCGATGAACTCGGTGACCGTGACCGTCGACATGGCGACACCTCCCGTGCCGTCCACCGTACGGCGAGTGAGGGTCCCGCGGGGGTCCGGAGATGGAAGTTCCGTCGCCGGTGCCCGGACAGGGCACCGGCGAAGACGTCCCGGCCCCCGGTCAGGGCTGGAACCGGCCGAGGCGGATCGCCTCGACGAACGCCCCCCAACCCGGCGGGCCCACGACGAGCGCCGGCCCGTCCGGGTCCTTGGAGTCGCGTATCCCGACGACACCGTGGCTGCGTACGAGGTTGTCCGCCACCTCCACACAGAGCCCCTGGTCGTTCGAGCGACTGCTGGTGCGCCAGACCGCGCCCACGAGATCGTTCATGCTCGTACCTCCTGTCCGCTGGGACGTGCCGTGCCGGTCACGACCCACGCCGCCCCGGGACGGGACGGCGTGGGGTGGTGACCGAATCCGGTCGATCAAACGCGGCAGGAGGGCCGGCCGGTCGCACAGCGGGTGCGACCGGCGGATACGGAACGTCAGCGGGCCGGCAGGATCCGCCCGGTCACCTCGCCCAGGGCGATCGTGGTGCCGTCGGGGCCGGGGGCGGTGGCCCGGACGGTGACCGTGTCGCCGTCCTCCAGGAAGGTGCGGGTCTCGCCGCCGCCGACCTTGACCGGCTCGGTCCCACCCCAGGTCAGCTCCAGGAACGAGCCGACCTGGTGGCGCTGGGGGCCGGAGACGGTGCCGGAGGCGTAGAGGTCACCGGTCCGCAGCGAGGCGCCGTTGACGGTGAGGTGGGCGAGCTGTTGGGCGGGCGTCCAGTACATGGTGGCGAAGGGCGGCTCGGCCACCCGCTCGCCGTTCCACTCCACCTCCATCCGCAGGTCGAGCCCCAGGTGCGGGGTGTCGCGCAGGTACTCCTGGACCGGCGGGTCCTGCTCCGGGGCCGGCACGAACGCGTCGGCGAGCGCGTCGAGCGGAGTCACCCAGGCCGACACCGAGGTGGCGAAGGACTTGCCGAGGAACGGCCCGAGGGGCTGGTACTCCCACGCCTGGATGTCCCGGGCGGACCAGTCGTTGACCAGCACCACCCCGAAGACGTGGTCGGCGAAGTCGGCCGCGGCCACCCGGTCGCCGAGCGCGCTCGGCAGGCCGACCACGAAGCCGACCTCCGCCTCGATGTCGAGGCGTACCGAGGGGCCGAAGGCCGGGCCCTGCGGGGTGGCCCGCTGCCCGGTGGGACGGACGACCGGGGCGCCGGAGACGACCACGGTGCCGGCCCGGCCGTGGTAGCCGATCGGCAGGTGCTTCCAGTTCGGCAGCAGCGGCGGCTGGCCGGGGCGGAAGATCTGGCCCACGTTCGAGGCGTGGTGCTCCGAGGAGTAGAAGTCGACGTAGTCGGCGACGTCGAACGGGAGCAGCAGCTCCACCTCGTCGAGCGGCACCAGCAGCGGCTGCACGTCCGTCCGGTGCGCGGGGTCGCTGAGCAGCTCGACGATCCGCTGCCGTACCGCCGTCCACTGCGGACGCCCCAGCGCCATGAAGTCGTTGAGGGTGGGGCGGCCCAGGGTGCCGGCCGCGAGGACCAGCCCGGCCTGCTCCGCACCGGCCAGGTCGAGCACGTGCTCGGCGATGCGTACGCCGATCCGGGGCTCGCGTCCGTCGTGGCGGAACACCCCGTACGGCAGGTTGGTCACCCCGTACGGCGAACCGTCCGCACCTGCCACCCAGCTCATGCCGACACTCCGCTCCGCTGCGTGCCGCCGTGAGGCGCCACGGCACTGCACCCGATGGTTCGCTCGCTCATCCCTCGTACCCCCCGTTCACCAGCCCCAGCCGGATCAGATCGGTCAGTGGATCCCGCACGCTGCACGAGCCGAAGCCGACCCAGAGCGGTCGCGGGTCGTCGCGCCGGGAGCGGACCCGCTCGACCAGCGGCAGCGGGTCGGTCGCGGCGAGCAGCGCGGCGACCTCGTCCACCTCGGCGCCCTCGGTGGCGGCCAGGGTGGCGGCGAGCACGTTGCCGAAGCCGTGGTGGGTGAAGCCGGTCTCCGGGTCGAGGTGGCGCAGCGCGTGGTGCAGCCCGGCGGTCAGCTTGAACGGCAGCTCCCGGTCGCGGCAGGCGCAGATGACGGCGGCCAGCTCCACCGGGGTGGGGAACAGCTCGGCGGCCAGCCCGCCGGTGCGGAACTTGGCGGCGACCGGCACCCCGGCGGCCCGTGCGGCGGCGACGGTGTCCAGCGCGCCCAGCAGGCCGAAGGTGAGCGGGATCTCGGCGTACACGTCGAGGCCCCACGACTCGGCGAGGGTGAGCAGCGCGGCGAGCCCGGGCTGCGGGTCCTCGCCGCGCCGGGCGACCGCCACCTCGACCTGCCGGACGGTGATCCGGTCCTCGGCGAGCAGGGACAGCGCGGCGGGCAGCCCGTCGACGCCGGTGTCGCCGATCAGCCCGACGACTCCGCCGGCCATCCCGTGCAGCGCGTCGTCGTCGACGGCGGAGGCGGGGACCAGCAGCGGGCCGACCAGCTCGGCGTACCAGGCGGCGCGGTGACCGCGGTGGGCGGCGACCGCGTCGGGCAGCGACGCGCTGCCGGGCGGGAAGACGGCGGCGTCGTCGACCAGGCCGGTGAAGAGGTGGGGGACGTGCGTTGACACGAGACAAGAATCTACGGGACGCTACAAGGAACGGACAACAGCGTCCGATTATCGGACGCGCTCGGCCGGTGAACGGGACATAACGGGAGGCGACATGCCGTACTACCGCAGCGTCGGCGAGGTGCCCCGCAAGCGGCACACCCAGTTCCGGCAGCCCGACGGCAGCCTGTACGCCGAGGAGCTGATGGGCCAGGAGGGGTTCTCCTCCGACTCGTCCCTGCTCTACCACCGGCACGCGCCCACCGCGATCGTCGCCGCCGAGGAGTTCACCCCGCCCGCGTACACCCGGGTCCCGAACCTCCCCCTCAAGCCGCGCCACCTGCGCACCCACAAGCTCGACGGCGCCGGCGCCGACCCGATCCTCGGCCGGCGCTACCTGCTCGCCAACGACGACGTCCGGATCGCGTACGTGCTGGCCGACCGGCCGTCCCCGCTGTACCGCAACGCCACCGGCGACGAGTGCCTGTACGTCGAGGCCGGCACGCTGCGGGTCGAGTCCACCTTCGGCGTGCTCGACGCGGTCGCCGGCGACTACGTGATCATTCCGACCTCGACCGTGCACCGGCTCGTACCGACCGGCGACTCCCCCACCCGGCTGCTCGCCGTCGAGGCCAACGGGCACATCGGCCCGCCCAAGCGCTACCTCTCGGTGCGCGGGCAGTTCCTGGAGCACGCGCCGTACTGCGAGCGGGACGTCCGGGGACCGGACGCGCCGCTGCTGGTCGACGACACCGACGTCGAGGTGCTGGTCCGCCACCGTCGCGGCTGGACGAGGCACGTGTACGCCCACCACCCGTTCGACGTGGTCGGCTGGGACGGGCACATGTACCCGTGGGCGTTCTCCATCCACGACTTCGAGCCGATCACAGGCCGGATCCACCAGCCGCCGCCGGTGCACCAGACCTTCCAGGGCCCGAACTTCGTGATCTGTTCGTTCGTGCCGCGCAAGGTGGACTACCACCCGGACGCCATCCCGGTGCCGTACAACCACCACAACGTCGACTCCGACGAGATGCTCTTCTACACCGGCGGCAACTACGAGGCCCGGCGCGGCTCCGGCATCGAGCAGGGCTCGATCTCGCTGCACCCGTCCGGCTTCACCCACGGGCCGCAGCCGGGCGCGGCGGAGCGCTCCATCGGGGTGGACTTCTTCGACGAGCTGGCCGTCATGGTGGACACCTTCCGGCCGCTGGACCTCTGCGACGCGGCGACGGAGTGCGAGGACGACGGGTACGCCTGGACCTGGGCCCGCCGCCCCTAGGACGTCGGGCCCCGGCGGCACCCCTGGCGAGGCGGCCCCGGCGGCATCCCTGGCGAGGCGGCCCGGACGGCATCCCTGGCGAGGCGGCCCGGTCGGCGGGCCGTCAGCGGAACAGGCGGCTGAACAGGGTCAGGCCGGCGGCGGTGACCACGGCGATCGCGGCGACCAGCGGCCACGGCGTGCCGACCAGCGCGTGCAGCAGGATCAGCAGCGGTCCCGCCAGCACCGCGCGGATCGCCAGCGCCATCGCCCGGTCGGTGCGCCGCAGCTCGGGCAGGACCTCCTGCCGCAGCCCGGGCACCCGCGCGGCGAGCCGCCAGAGGGCCAGTCCGACCGCGCCGGCCACCAGCACCGCGACGACCCGGGAGAGCCCACCGGCCAGGGCGACCAGGAGACTGCCGACCGCCGTCCAGGCCCCGCCGGCCAGGACCAGCCGCCGGACACCTTCCTCCACGGGCAGCGCCGCCGCCCGCGTCGGCTCCACCGTGGCCAGCTCGGAGACCCGTTCCAGCGCCTCGGCCCAGCGCCGGCGTTCCCAGCGGATCACACCCGGGTCGCGCCCGGCCTCGGCCAGCCCCGGGTCGAGCCGCAGCGCCTCCCGGTAGGCGCGCTCGGCGAGGTCGAACAGGTGCAGCCGGGCCGCGACCAGGGCCAGCACCAGGTGCGCCTGCGGCTCGTCGAGCGCCAGCTCCACCCCGCGCCACGCCGCGTGCAGCGCCGGCTGCCCGTTGCGCGCCTCGGCCAGGATCCCGGCGGCGGCCCGCTGGGCGTACGGGTCGGCCGGCGCCATGCCGAGGATCCGGTCGGCGGTGGCCGCCGCCTCGGCGTACCGCTCCAGGTCGGTGAGGGCGAAGGCGCGCGCCACCAGGGGTGCGACCGCGTCCGGCGCGGCGGCCGACGCGGAGTCGGCGGCGGCGAGCGCCTCGGCGGGACGCCCCGCCGCCAGGTGCACCCGGGCCAGCAGGGTCAGCACGGCCGGGTCACCAGGGGTGGCGGGACCGGACGTCAGCTCTTCGACGGCCTCGTCGTACCGGCCCAGCTCGGCGAGGAGTTGCGCGCGGTGGAACGGGCCGTCCGCGTCGTCGTCGGCGGTCACCGGGCGGCCGGAGCCTCGTACACCAGGGCCACCGCGATGCCGGCGAGCCCCTCGCCGCGCCCGGTGAAGCCGAGCCCGTCGCTGGTGGCGGCGGTGACCGTGACCGGCGCGCCGACCGCGTCGGAGAGCACCCGCTGCGCCTCCGCGCGGCGTGGCCCGATCTTGGGCCGGTTGCCGACCACCTGGACCGAGACGTTGCCGATGGCGAAGCCGGCCGCCCGGACCCGCCGGGCCGACTCGGTCAGCAGGGCCACCCCGGACGCGCCCGCCCACTCCGGCTGGTCCACCCCGAAGTTCGCGCCGAGGTCGCCGAGACCGGCGGCGGAGAGCAGCGCGTTGCAGGCCGCGTGGGCCACCACGTCGGCGTCGGAGTGACCGGCGAGACCGTCCTGGTCGGGCCAGTGCAGCCCGGCCAGCCAGCAGGGCCGACCGGCGGCGAAGGCGTGGATGTCGGTGCCGACGGCGACCCGAGGAACGATCATGACCCGAGGGTACGCGTCAGTGGCCGGTGGCCAGCAGGTGCTCGGCGAGCGCCAGGTCGAACGGGCGGGTGACCTTGAGCGCGTACTCCGAGCCGGGCACGCACCGGACCGGCACCCCCTGCTTCTCGACCAGGCCGGCGTCGTCGGTGAGCGGATCACCGGCGGCGGCGTGCGCGGCGGTCAGCACCGCCCGGCGGAACCCCTGCGGAGTCTGCACCGCGCGCAGCGCGGAGCGATCGACCGTGCCGAGGACGACCTCGTCGGCCCCGACCTCCTTGACGGTGTCGACCACGGGGAGCACCGGGATCACCGCGTCGTCGCCGGCCCGGACCGCCGCGGCCACCGACTCGACCAGCTCGGGCGGGGTGAGCGCCCGGGCCGCGTCGTGCACCAGGACGATCTGCGGCCCCGGCGGGACGACCGCCAGGGCGGCGGCCACGGACGCCTGCCGCTCCGCGCCGCCCGGCACCACGACGACCGGCGCCACCGGGGCCAGCAGCTCCCGCACGGCGTCCACCTCGGCCGCCGGGGCGGCCACCACGATGGTGTGCACCGACGGGGCCGCCGCGATCCGGCGCACGGCGTGCACCAGCAGCGGTTCACCGCCGAGCAGGCGCAGCGCCTTCGGCGCGCCCGGGCCGAGGCGTACCCCGGCACCGGCAGCAGGAACGAGGACCGCGACGTCACCGCGCGGATTGAGCTGCGCGGTCACGTCGCGGTCCTCGGATTTCTTCGCTGCGGGGTGGGTACGACGATGCCGTGGGAATCAGGCTTCGGTCAGCACCTTGTCGAGCAGCGTCTCCGCCTCGTCCTTGGTGCTCTTCTCGGCCAGCGCGACCTCGCCGACGAGAATGTCGCGGGCCTTGGCGAGCATGCGCTTCTCACCCGCGGACAGGCCCCGCTCCCGCTCCCGGCGCCACAGGTCGCGGACGACCTCGGCCACCTTCAGCGGGTTGCCGGAGGCCAGCTTCTCCAGATTCGCCTTGTAACGCCGCGACCAGTTGGTCGGCTCCTCGGTGTGCGGTGCACGGAGCACGTCGAAGACCTTGCCGAGGCCCTCTTCGCCGACCACCTCGCGCACACCCACGATCTCGGCGTTCTCGGCGGGCACCCGGACCGTCAGGTCACCCTGCGCGACCCTCAGGACGAGATACTGCTTGGGCTCGCCCTTGATGACCCGAGTCTCGATTGCCTCGATGAGTGCGGCCCCGTGGTGGGGGTAAACAACGGTCTCGCCGACACTGAAAACCATAGGTTCGAAACCCCTTTCGCTGTGTCTAGGGTAACACGCTCAGGCACCGATGTCCCACCGCTGTCCTGACCGTTGGCGCAGCTCAGGGGGCCTGTGAGAGGTCTTTCTTCAGCTTGACAGGCGGTCAAACCGATGGTTCGAACACGCTCCGTGACTGACAGATGACAACCCGGTAAGGGTGATCGGAGCGTGGATTTCCGAGGCCGTGCGCATCTCCCATGGTATCGCGGTCCCGGCTCACGCGCCCAGGTCTGGCGGGACGAGGGCCGGTGGGGGACGCTGGAGGTTCACCGCCGTCCGCTCGCGAGCCGCTTCCCTGGGGGTCCGATGGGCATGCCTGACGCAGAGGGCCACGGCCCACCCGAAGGACTGCCCGACCTGCCCCCGGAGTGGGGCCGGGTGGTCGTCCCGGACGACGCCTCCGCGCTCGCCGAGGAGGCCGCCCAGCTCCGCCGGGAGCTGCGCCGACGGTCCACCCCGACCCGCCGGCTCCGGCCCCCGCTGCACCTGCCGGTGGTGATCCTGCTGGTCGCGCTCCTCACCACCATCGCCGGCCTGGCGGCCGTGACCTGGCCCCGGTCGCCCCGGAGCCCGGACCGACCCACCGTGCTGCCGTACCCGTCGTCGTCCGAGCCGCCCGTGCTGACCGGCCGGCCGCTGCCGGCGCTCGACCTCGTCGACGTCGACGAGACACCGGTGCCGCTGCGCGGCCTGCTCCCCGCGATGATCATCCTGGTGGACGCCTGCGTCTGCGCCGAAGAGGTCGCCGCGGTCGCCGCCGTCGCGCCCGAGGGGGTCTCCGTCGTCACGGTGACCGGCGGCCGTACCGTGGCCTCCACCCCGGCCGCCGGCGGCCCGGTCACCGCCCTCGCCGACCCGGCCGGTGGCCTGCGCGCCGCGCTGCGCCTGTCGCCCCGCCCCGACACCGCCGTCGCGCTGCTGGTCGACCGGAACGGCACGGTGGTGCGCGTGCTGCCCGCCCTGAGCGCCGCCGACGACTACCGCGCCGACCTCACCCGCCTCGCCGCCTGACCTTCTCCTCGCCCGGCCCGCCGCCGCGCCCACCCCGGCACCGACCGGGCGGGCACGGCGGCCGGCGGGGCGGACCGGTGGGTCAGGGGTGGTCGAGCAGAGCGGCGTAGAGGGTCAGGCCGGGGCCGAAGGCGAGCATCACGACCCGTCGCGGCGGCGCCGGAGCCCGCAGCAGCCGGTCCAGGATCAACAGCACCGTCGGGGACGAGCAGTTGCCGTGCTCGTCCAGGACGGCCCGCGAGGCGGCCAGCCCCTCCGGCGGCAGGGCCAGCTCCCGCTCCACCACGTTGAGGATGCGCGGACCGCCCGGGTGGACCGCCCAGCCGTCCACCTCGGCGATGCTCGTGCCGTGCCGGGCCAGCAGGTCGTCGACCAGGCCCCGGACGTGGGTGGAGAGCACCTGCGGCACCTTCGGTGACAGGCCCATCCGGAAGCCGGTGTCGGTCACGTCCCAGGTCATGTGGTCGGCGGTGGAGGTGTCGGTGACCGAGGTGACCTCCCGCACCCGGTACCCGCCGGCCGCACCCGGCACGATCACGGCGGCGACCGCGGCGTCGGAGAAGAGCGCGTGCGAGACGATCTGCTGGGTGTCCATCCTGGCCGTGGCCGGCTGGATGTGCAGGCTGGTCAACTCGGCGCAGAGCAGCAGCGCCGGGCGCCCCCGCGCGGTGACGAAGTCGCTCGCCGCGCCCAGCCCCGGCAGGGCCGCGTAACAACCCATGTGGCCGACGAACATCCGCTGCGTGTCCGGGGCCATGCCGAGGTCCCGGGCGAGCAGGATGTCCAGCCCCGGGGTGGCGTACCCGGTGCAGGAGCAGACGACGAAGAGGCCGACGTCCCCGGCGTCCAGGCCCGCGGCGGTCAACGCCCGACCCACCGCCTCCTTGCCCAGCGGCAGCGCCTCGACCTGGTAACGCCGCATCCGGCGCTCGGTCGGCCAGTCCGAGACGTCCTCCAGGAGCGGGTTGACCGCCGCCTGCCGCCGGGACACCCCGGAGTTGGCGAAGATCCGCTCGGCCAGCGCGCGGGTGGTGCCCGAGAAGTGTCGGGAGAAGAAGCCCTCCCAGAGTTCGTCCTGCGCGGCGGCCGGCGGTTGCGCCGTACCGAGACCCGCGACCACTGGCACGGCCATGTCCCCCACCTCTCGTCCGGTGCTGCCTGCCCGCCCTACCAACGAGGAGCCGATCCGTCCCGGTCCGGGTCACCACCCAGCACCGCCACACCCAGCCAGTCGGCGCAGACGTCCGAGGTGGCCGGGTGCAGCGAGCCGCACCGGGCGTCCCGGTACAGCCGCTCCAGGGGATGGCCCCGCCGGGTCGCCGAGGTGCCGGCCGCCTCCAGCACCGAGGCGGCCACGTCGGCCGCGGTCGTGCCGGCCAGCAGCTTGGCCCGCCACACCCAGCGGTTGGTCTCGGCGTCGCCGGGGGCGTCGTCGACCCGGCGGGCCGCCTCGGCCACCACCAGGCCGGCCGCCGCCACCGCGGCGTCGGCCCGGCCCAGCCGCGCCCGTACCGCCGGCAGGTCGGCGAGGCTGCGCGCGTTCAGGTGCTCGACGGCGGCGTCGACCGCCGCCCGGGCCACCCCGACGTAGACGGCGGCGTAGCTGGCCACCAGCCAGTGCGGCATCAGCTGGGCGACCACCAGGGCCAGCCCCTCCACGCCGCCGAGCAGTCGGTCGGCCGGGACGGTGACGTCCAGGTGCAGGTCGTGCGAGGAGGTGGCGCGCATGCCGAGCGAGTCCCAGGTCGGCTCGACGGCCAGCCCCTCGCCGGCCGGGACCAGGAACTGCGAGACGGTCGACTGGTCGGCGGCGCTGCGGGCGGCCACCAGGTAGCCGTCGGCGTGCCCGGCGCCGGAGCAGAACGTCTTCGCGCCCTTGATCCGCCACCCGCCGTCGACCGGCTCGTAGACCGTGCTCAGCTGGGACAGCCGGGCGCCCGCGCCGCGTTCGCTCATCGCCACCGCGTACCAGGAGCCCTCGGCCGCCGCGCGGAGCAGGCGGTCCCGGGCGGCCAGCGCCTCCTCCGGTACGCCCAGCGCCTCGGCCAACTCCTCGGTGACCGCGCCCAGCGCGCCGGTGACCGAGGCGTGCATGTTGAACACCAGCGCGGTCGCGCCGTTGCCCCGGGCCAGTTCGGTAGCGACCGCCGCGTACTCGGCGAAGGTCGCCCCCATCCCGCCCAGCTCCCGGGGGACCATCAGCCCGAACAGCCCGGCCTCGCGCAGGTCGGCGAAGTCGTCGACCGGGAACGAGCCGTCCCGGTCGTGCTGCGCGGCCCGCGCGGCGAACCGCGGGGCCAACCGGCGGGCAGCCTCCAGCGCGTGCACCGTCATGTCGCTCCCTTCTCGGCGTCCCCACTACCCTCGCCCGGGCCGGTTCATCCGTGCCGGACGCCACGCCCCTGGTACAGCACCGCCGTGGACCGGGTCGGCTTCATCCGCGGCTCCCGGTCGACCGTCCGGACCGGACCGCCGCGCAGCCGCCGCACCAGCCAGGCGGCGGTGCCGCGCAGCCCCGGCCGGATCCCGCGCACCCGCAGGTGCACGCCGTGCCGGGCCGCCTCGACGACCAGCTCCCGGGCGTCCACGAACAACCGTGAATCGTGGATGCCGCGTGGCACCGTCGGCAGCCGCTCGCCGATCTCCACCGCCACCAGGCGGGCCAGCGCGGTGTCGTTGAGGGTGTCCAGCACCAGCAGCCCGCCCGGACGCAGCAGCCGGCACGCCTCGGCGACCGCGCGCCGCCAGTCCGGCACGTGTTCCAGCACCTCACCGGCGGCCACCACGTCGGCGCAGCCGTCGGCCAGCGGCACCGCGGTCACGTCGCCGACGAGCACGGTCACCCCGTGGTCGGCGGCCTGGTCCAGGGCGGAACGGGTGAGGTCTACCCCGACGTGCCGGTACCCCTTGCCGGCCAGGTGCGGGGCCATCAGCCCGGCGCCGCAGCCGAGGTCGACCAGGAGCGCGCCGGGACGCCCGGCCGGCGGCACCAGGGCGGCCCGGGCCCGGGCGAGCCAGTGCAGCATGGCGAACGCGCCGTCCGGTCGCCACCACTCACCGGCCAGGTCGTCGTACTGGCGCGGGTCGTTGCGGGGGAGGACGCGGGGCGGAGGTGGAACCGGACCGTTCCGCATGGACCGAGCGTGGCACGACTAACCGGTAACGACCAGACTTCCCTTATGTCGTCGACGGTGTTAGGGCTGGTCAGAGCGAGCCACCTGGAGCCGACGGTGGCGGTCACCGTCGTCGCCGGGCTGCTCGCCCACGGGGTGGGCCACGCCTGGCCGGGGGTGGCCGCCGTCGCCGCGACGGTGCTGGCCAGCCAGCTCGCCACCGGCTGGACCAACGACGCGCTGGACGCCGGGCGGGACGCGGCGGTGGGGCGTACCGACAAGCCGGTCGCCGCCGGGGCGGTGCGCCGCCGGACGGTGGCCGTGGCCGCCGCGGTGGCCGCGACCGCCACCCCGCTGCTGGCCCTGACGACGAACCCCGTGGCGGCGCTCTGGGCCACCGTCGGCCTGCTCTCGGCGCTGCTCTACGACTGGCCGCTGAAGTCCAGCCCGGTCTCGGTGCTGCCCTACGCGGTCTCCTTCGGGGCGCTGCCCGCCTTCGTGGTGCTGGCGCTGCCCGGGGCCCCGGCGCCGCCGGCCTGGCTGGTCGTCGCCGCCGCCCTGCTCGGCGCCGGGGCGCACTTCGCCAACGTGCTGCCCGACCTCGCCGACGACGCCCGTACCGGGGTGCGCGGGCTGCCGCACCGGCTCGGCCCGGCCGGCAGCCGGGTCGCCGCCGCCGGGCTGCTGCTCGCCGCCACCGTCGCCCTGGTCGTCGGCCCGCCCGGACCGCCGTCCTGGCTGGGGTGGTCGGCGGTCGCGGTCGCCGCCGTGGTGCCACCCCTCGGCTGGTACGGCGGACGCGCCGCCACCCGGGCCGGCGGCCGTCCGGTGGCCGTGTTCCGGGCGGTGATGGTGGTCGCCCTGATCGACGTGGTGCTGCTGGTGGCGAGCGGTCGGGTGGTGTGACCGGCACCCCACCAGGTGGCAGTACCGGGTCGGCGTGCGGCCGTCGATCAGGCCCAACTACCCTGGAGCGCGGTCTGCGCGGGTATGACCACCCCGCGCCCGGGGAACGGCCGGGTGGGGATCGTGACGAGGAGGACCGACGTGACGCGCTCGATCAGGGGTTCCCGGCGGGCGGCCCTGCTGCTGTCCGGCATGGCGGCGGCGACCGCTCTGCTGGCCACGGGATGCGGCGCCGGCCAGGTTGCCGAGACGGCGAACAAGGAGCCGTCGATCCAGGGCGTCAACGTCCAGACCCCCGACAACGCTTACAAGGTGCGGGGCCTCTACGTCGAGTACCCGGGCGGCGAGGGCTACAAGTCCGGCGCGAACGCCGGGGTCAACACGGTGATCTACAACGACACCCGCGACCCGGTGACGGTGACCGTCACCACCGACAGCGCGCGGGAGATCGTGCTCACCGGCACGGCCGGCTCGCCGAGCCCGTCCGCCACCGCGTCGCCGTCGGAGAGCCCCTCGCCGTCGGAGAGCCCCTCGGAGAGCCCGTCGCCGACCGGGACCGGGTCGCCGTCGGCCAGCCCGTCGGAGAGCGCCTCGCCGAGCCTGTCGGCCCCGGCCGGGGAGCCGGCCCGGATCGAGATCCCGGCGCTGAGCTACGTGCAGCTCACCGTCGCGGGCGGCCGGTACCTCCAGCTCATCGGCCTCGACGAGAACCTGCTCGCCGGCCAGCAGGTCAACCTGACCTTCGACTTCGGCAACGGCAAGACCATCAGCACCCCCGCCCCGGTCGGCGTCCCGCTGACCCCGGCCGCCCAGCCGTCGCCGATCATCCACCGCGAGGGTGAACTCGGTAAGGAAGGCGGCGCCGAGGGCGGCCACGGCGGGGAGAGCGGCACCGAGGGCAGCCACGGCTGAGCCCCGGACCAACTGTCGACGACACCGTCGGCGTGGTGACCACCACGCCGGCGGTGTTTTCGTCACAGGAGGGGGTTAGCGTCCTCGGGTGACCACCTCCCGATCGACATCGGCGCGCGGCGGCGCGGCGGGCGCGTCCCGCGGCCGGTCCGCCCGCGAGCCCCGCCCGGCCTACGAGTGCGACGCCTGCGGCCACCAGCCGCCGAAGTGGGTGGGGCGCTGCCCGGAGTGCGGCGAGTGGGGCTCGGTGGTCGAGTGCACCGTCACCGGCCCGCTGGTCTCCGGCAAGGTGGTCAGCTCCCGGATGCCGTCCGAGCCGGCCCGCCCGATCGCCACCATCAGCGCCGCCCCGGCCCGGGCCCGCCCCACCGGGGTCGGCGAGCTCGACCGGGTGCTCGGCGGCGGTCTGGTCCCGGGCGCGGTGGTGCTGCTCGCCGGCGAGCCCGGGGTCGGCAAGTCCACCCTCCTGCTCGACGTGGCCCAGCAGTGGGCGGTCGGGGCCGGCAGCCCCTCGCTGGTGGTCAGCGGGGAGGAGTCGGTCAGCCAGGTCCGGCTGCGCGCCGAGCGGATGGGCACCCTGCACGACCAGCTCTACCTGGCCGCCGAGAGCGACCTGAGCGCCGTGCTCGGCCACCTCGACGCGGTCAAGCCGGGCCTGCTGGTGCTCGACTCGGTGCAGACCATCTCCACCACCGGCACCGAGGGGGTGCCCGGCGGGGTCACCCAGGTCCGCGCGGTCACCGCCGCGCTGGTCTCGGTCGCCAAGGAGCGCGGCATCGCCACCGTGCTGGTCGGCCACGTCACCAAGGACGGCCAGGTCGCCGGTCCCCGGGTGCTGGAGCACCTGGTCGACGTGGTGCTCCACTTCGAGGGCGACAAGCACTCCTCGCTGCGGATGGTCCGGGGCGTCAAGAACCGCTTCGGCGCCGCCGACGAGGTCGGCTGCTTCGAGATGCACGAGGGCGGCATCAGCAGCCTCGCCGACCCGTCCGGGCTCTTCCTGACCCGGTACTCCGAGCCGGTGCCGGGCACCTGCGTGACGGTGGCGATGGAGGGGCGGCGGGCGCTGGTCACCGAGGTGCAGGCGCTGATCGGCGCGACGGTGGCCGGGTCGCCGAGGCGTACGGTCTCCGGCCTGGACGGTGCCCGGCTGGCCATGGTGCTGGCCGTGCTCCAGCGCCGCACCGAGCGCCTCACCCTGCACGACCGGGAGGTGTTCGCGGCCACCGTCGGCGGCATCCGGGTGGTGGAGCCGGCGGCCGATCTCGCCGTCGCGCTCGCCGTCGCCTCGGGCGGGCTCAACCTCGCCCTCGCCCCGCACCTGGTGGCGATCGGCGAGGTCGGGCTGACCGGCGAGGTGCGGCGGGTGGGCGCGGTGCCCCGGCGGCTGGCCGAGGCGGCCCGGCTCGGCTTCCGGGTGGCGCTCGTGCCGCCCGGTTGCGGGCCCGGCAACACCGGCGTCACGCCCGAGAACATGCAGGTGACCGAGGTCACGGACGTGCGGTCGGCGCTCCAGGCTGCCGCCCGCGCATCGGCGGCGTGACCCACGGTGGCGACCACCGGGGGACGGCCCGGCCATACCGGACAACGACCGCCACGTCCGGCAGGGCGGGGCGGGGCGACGCCGTGACACATCACAGTAACCACGACAGCACCCACCGCACGGCAGTCCGTAGACTGTGCGCGTGCCGATCGACCGCGACACCACCAAGCCTGCCGGCGCGACACCCCACGCCCGCACCGCTGCCGTGGGCTCGCCCGCCCGTGCGATCAGCGTGAGCGTGACCGGGGGCGCCGGGAGCGCCGGCGACCCGCTGCGCGCCAACCTCGCCCTGATGGCGCCCGGCACGGCGCTGCGCGACGGGCTGGAGCGCATCCTGCGCGGCCGCACCGGCGCGCTGATCGTGCTCGGCTACGACAAGGTCGTCGAGCAGATCTGCACCGGCGGCTTCCCGCTGGACGTCGAGTTCTCCGCCACCCGGGTCCGCGAGCTGTGCAAGATGGACGGCGCCGTGGTGCTCTCCAGCGACGGCACCCGGATCGTCCGCGCGGCGGTGCACCTGATGCCCGACCCGTCGATCCCGACCGAGGAGTCCGGCACCCGGCACCGCACCGCGGAGCGGGTGGCCCGGCAGACCGGCTACCCGGTCATCTCGGTCAGCCAGTCGATGCGGATCATCAGCCTCTACGTCAACGGCCAGCGGCACGTGCTGGACGACTCGGCGGCGATCCTCTCCCGGGCCAACCAGGCCCTCGCCACGCTGGAGCGCTACAAGCTGCGGCTGGACGAGGTCTCCGGCACTCTCTCCGCGCTGGAGATCGAGGACCTGGTCACCGTACGGGACGCGGTCGCGGTGGTGCAGCGGCTGGAGATGGTGCGCCGGATCGCCGACGAGATCGCCGGGTACGTGGTGGAACTGGGCACCGACGGCCGGCTGCTGGCCCTCCAGCTCGACGAGCTGATGGCCGGCGTGGACGCCGACCGCACCCTGGTCATCCGGGACTACCTCCCCACCGGCCGCAAGTCGCGCACCCTGGACGAGGCGCTGGTCGAGCTGGACCTGCTCGGCGCCACCGAGCTGATCGACCTGGTGGCGGTGGCCAAGGCGATCGGCTACCCGGCCGCCTCCGACGCGCTCGACGCGGCGGTCAGCCCGCGCGGCTTCCGGCTGCTGGCCAAGGTGCCGCGCCTGCCGGTGGCGATCGTCGACCGACTGGTCGTGCACTTCGGCAGCCTCCAGCGGCTGCTCGGCGCCACCGTGGAGGACCTGCAGGCCGTCGAGGGGGTCGGCGACGCCCGGGCCCGGGGCGTACGCGAGGGACTGTCCCGGCTGGCCGAGGCGTCCATCCTGGAGCGGTACGTCTGACCGCTGCCGGTCAGTTGGCGGCGATGGTGAGCTTCGCCGGCTCGCTGAGCTTGCTGCCGACCCGGGCGAAGACCTGGTACGACCCCGGCGGCGGCGTCGGCCCGGCGGCCACCCCGTCGGCGCACTTGCTGGCGTCCCGGCCGTTCCAGGTGAGCTGGTAGAGGCGCTCGAAGCCCGGGGTGAACGACTGCACGTCGGAGCCCTTGCCGGTGCCGCAGGTGTCCGACGACCAGACCCGCTCCGCGCCCGACTTGATGAACAGCTCCTGGAGGTCGGCGCCGACGTCCCGGCTACAGGTGCGCTGGGACTTGTTCTTCACCCGCAGTTGCAGGTCGACCAGGTTGCCCGGCGGGACGACCGACGGCAGCGCCACGGCGGTCACGGTGATCTCGGCGTCGGTGCACGCGCCGGCGTCGCTGCCACTCCCCCCGACCGGGGCGACCGGCGGATCGGCGGGCGGCGGCGCGGCGGAGGTGCCCGGATCACCGGCCGGACCACCCGACGGGCCCGGGCCGTCGGGCCCGGCCGACGGGGAGGCGGAGTCCGGGTTCGGGGTCGCGTCCGAGGCCGACGGCTCCACGGCGGGAGCGGACGGGGTGGACTTCGCACCCGGTGTCTTCGCCGGGTCGTCCGCCCCGTTGCACGAGTAGAGGACGACAATCAGGAAGAGGAGCCCGGCTCCGAGTACGACGGCACGACGCCGCCAGTACACGGCGGATGGCAGGGGACCGACCGTCAGACGCATGATGCCCCCACCGTAGCGGCGCACCGCGCGCCGCGCCGCCGCGACGCGCCGGACGCCGTCCGCCTCACCCGATCGACCATCCACTCACGACGGAGCCACGTCCGTCACAGGTAGACCTTGCGCTGGTAGACGGCGTGCGCGCCGGCCACCCGGTCGAGGAAGAGCAGACCGGCGCAGTGGTCGATCTCGTGCTGCAACGCACGCGCCTCGAAACCGTCGGTGACCAGCCGGACGGACGCGCCGCTGCCCGGCAGCTCCCCCTCCACCACCAGCCGGCTGGCCCGCTTGACGTCCCCGGTCAGGTCGGGCACCGACATGCAGCCCTCCCGGCCCGCCTTCCACCGGCTGGCCTCCACCACCCGGGCGTTGCAGAGCACGAAGACGCCGTGCACGGTGACCGCCTTCGGGTGCCCGGTGACGTCGACCGCGAAGACCTGCGCGCCCACCCCGACCTGCGGGGCGGCGAGCCCGACGCAGCCCGGCGAGACGCGCATGGTGGCGATCAGGTCGGCGGCGAGCTGGACGGTCTCCTCGGCGGTCGGATCCACCTCTCCGCCGGGACGGCTCAGCACCGGGTTCGGGGCGGCGACCACCGGACGCACCTGGCCCGGCAGGGCCAACGCGTCCGGGGTCCAGCCGTCCAGGCCGGCGTACTCCACGCTCACAGCAGGTCCGGGTCGGCGGGACGCAGCGAGACCTCCACGCCCAGGTCGGCGGCGGTGGCCGCGAGCCGGCGGGCCAGCGCGTCGGCGATGCCCGGCGGCAGGTCCACCTCGGCCACCACCACGTAGAGCGACCCGGTGAGCCGGGTGCTGAGGTCGGTGACGTTGCCGCCGGCCTCGGCGAGCACCCGGGTCATCGCCGCCACGATGCCCATCCGGTCCGCGCCGTGCACCGCCATCACGTACGGCTCACCGGCCGGCATCGTCTCGCCGTCGGGGCTGACCGCGCGTACGGTCGCCAGCAGCTGGCCGTCGGCGGCGAGCGGGGCCAGGGCGGCCTCCACCTCGGCGGCCGCCGGGCCGACGCAGATCAGGGTCATCGCGAAGTGACCCCGCAGCCGGGTCATGGTGGAGTCGGTGAGGTTCGCGCCGAGCCGGGCGAGCACCCCGGCGACGTCGGCCACGATGCCGGGCCGGTCCCGGCCGATGACGGTGATCGCGAGCTCGTTCATCCGGGCATTCTGCCCGATCCGCCCCCGGTCCCCGAATCGCCCCGCCCGGCCCGCCCATCCTGCGGGAACGCATCGCGTGACATCATCGTCGGCGCGATGACTGAACCGACCTTCGCCACCCTGGTCAGCCGGTGGTACGAGCAGAACGCCCGCGACCTGCCCTGGCGGGAACCCGACGTGGGCGCGTGGGCGATCCTGGTCAGCGAGGTCATGCTCCAGCAGACCCCGGTGGTCCGGGTGCTCCCCGCCTGGCACGCCTGGCTGGAACGCTGGCCGACACCGGCCGCCCTCGCCGCCGACACGCCCGCCGAGGCGATCCGGATGTGGGGACGGCTCGGCTACCCCCGCCGGGCGGTACGGCTGCGCGACTGCGCGGTGGCGATCGTGGACCGGCACGGCGGCGCGGTGCCGGAGCGGCTGGAGCAGTTGCTGGCGCTACCCGGCGTCGGCACGTACACGGCACGGGCGGTCGCCGCGTTCGCGTACGGGCAACGGCACCCGGTGGTGGACACCAACGTCCGCCGGGTGGTCTCCCGGGCGGTGGCCGGCGAGCCGGACGCCGGTCCCGCCACCCGCCCGTCCGACCTGGTCGCCTGCGAGGAACTGCTGCCGGTCGAGCCGGCCGCCGCCGCGCTGGCCAGCGCCGCGTTCATGGAACTCGGGGCGGTGGTCTGCACGGCCCGCGCGCCACGCTGCGCGGCCTGCCCCGTCGAGTCGGTCTGCGCCTGGCGGGCGTCCGGGCAGCAGGCCCCCGCCGGCCCCACCCGACGACCCCAGCGGTACGCCGGCACCGACCGTCAGGTCCGTGGGCTGCTGCTCGGGGTGCTGCGCGAGGCCACCGGCCCGGTGCCGCACCAGCGACTGGACCAGGTGTGGCACGACGACGTGCAGCGGGCCCGGGCGCTGGCCGGGCTGGTCAGGGACGGCCTGGTCGAGCCGGTCGGCGAGGAGTCGTTCCGGCTGATCGGCGACGGTCCCGCCGCCCAGCCCGTCGGCTGACCGCCCCGCCCCTCGGCGATCCCCCGCCCGGTTGCGGCGTGTCGCGGCGTCCGCCGACGTGGACACCGCGACACGCCGCACGGCGAGTGGATCACGGGCCGGGTGCGGGCGGGGCCGGCCGGCATACGGAAGGGCGACGGCCCGGTGGCATCCGCCACCGGGCCGTCGCCCTCGTGCTGTCGTCCTTACTCGTCCGCGCCCGCGGCGGCGGTGCCACCGAGGTCGGCGGGGACCGCGTCCGGCACCTGCACCGGACGCTCCGCGCCACGGAAGACCAGCTTGGACTTGTCGATGTCCTCCGGGTCGCCCTCGCAGTCCACCACCACGATCTGACCCGGGGTCAGCTCGTTGAAGAGGATCCGCTCGGAGAGGTTGTCCTCGATGTCGCGCTGGATGGTCCGGCGCAGCGGCCGGGCGCCCAGCACCGGGTCGAAGCCCTTCTTCGCCAGGTACTTCTTGGCGTTGTCGGTCAGCTCCAGGCCCATGTCCTTGTTGCGCAGCTGGGTCTCGATCCGCGCGGTCATGATGTCCACGATCGAGAGGATCTCGCCCTGACGCAGCTGGTGGAAGACGATGGTGTCGTCGATCCGGTTGAGGAACTCGGGCCGGAAGTGCTGCTTGAGCTCGTCGTTGACCTTCTGCTTCATCCGGTCGTAGTTCGACTCGGAGTCCTCAGAGGCCTGGAAGCCCAGCGAGACCGCCTTGGCGACGTCCCGGGTACCGAGGTTGGTGGTCAGGATGATGACCGTGTTCTTGAAGTCCACGATCCGACCCTGGCCGTCGGTGAGCCGGCCGTCCTCCAGGATCTGGAGCAGCGTGTTGAACACGTCCGGGTGGGCCTTCTCGATCTCGTCGAAGAGGACCACCGAGAACGGCCGACGCCGCACCTTCTCGGTCAGCTGGCCACCCTCGTCGTAGCCGACGTAGCCGGGAGGGGCACCCACCAGCCGGGAGACCGTGTAGCGGTCGTGGAACTCGGACATGTCGAGCTGGATGAGGGCGTCCTCGCTGCCGAACAGGAACTCGGCCAGCGCCTTGGACAGCTCGGTCTTACCCACGCCGGACGGGCCGGCGAAGATGAACGAGCCGGACGGACGCTTCGGGTCCTTCAGGCCGGCCCGGGTACGCCGGATCGCCTTCGAGACCGCCTTGACCGCGTCCTCCTGGCCGATGACGCGCTTGTGCAGCTCGTCCTCCATGCGCAGCAGGCGCGAGGTCTCCTCCTCGGTCAGCTTGTAGACCGGGATGCCGGTCCAGTTGCCGAGCACCTCGGCGATCTGCTCGTCGTCCACCTCGCTGACGACGTCCAGGTCACCGGCCTTCCACTCCTTCTCCCGCTGCGCCTTCTGGCCGAGGAGCTGCTTCTCCTTGTCGCGCAGCTGGGCGGCGCGCTCGAAGTCCTGCGCGTCGATCGCGGACTCCTTGTCGCGACGCACCTGGGCGATGCGCTCGTCGAAGTCGCGCAGGTCTGGCGGCGCGGTCATCCGGCGGATGCGCATCCGGGCGCCGGCCTCGTCGATCAGGTCGATCGCCTTGTCCGGCAGGAAGCGGTCGGAGATGTACCGGTCGGCCAGCGTCGCGGCGGCGACGAGGGCGGCGTCGGTGATGCTCACCCGGTGGTGCGCCTCGTACCGGTCGCGCAGGCCCTTGAGGATCTCGATGGTGTGGGCCAGCGACGGCTCACCCACCTGGATCGGCTGGAACCGGCGCTCCAGCGCGGCGTCCTTCTCCAGGTGCTTGCGGTACTCGTCGAGCGTGGTGGCGCCGATGGTCTGCAGCTCGCCACGGGCCAGCATCGGCTTGAGGATGCTCGCCGCGTCGATCGCGCCCTCGGCCGCGCCCGCGCCCACCAGGGTGTGGATCTCGTCGATGAAGAGGATGATGTCGCCGCGGGTGCGGATCTCCTTGAGCACCTTCTTCAGGCGCTCCTCGAAGTCACCGCGGTAGCGGGAACCGGCCACCAGGGCGCCCAGGTCGAGCGTGTAGAGCTGCTTGTCCTTCAGCGTCTCGGGCACCTCGCCCTTGATGATCTTCTGGGACAGCCCCTCGACCACGGCGGTCTTGCCGACACCGGGCTCGCCGATGAGGACCGGGTTGTTCTTGGTACGGCGGGAGAGCACCTGCATGACCCGCTCGATTTCCTTCTCGCGCCCGATGACCGGGTCGAGCTTGCCCTCGCGGGCGGCCTGGGTCAGGTTGCGGCCGAACTGGTCCAGCACGAGGCTGGTCGACGGCGCGGCCTCGCCCGGCGCGGCGCCGGCGGCGGCCGGCTCCTTGCCCTGGTAGCCGGAGAGCAGCTGGATCACCTGCTGGCGGACCCGGTTGAGGTCGGCGCCGAGCTTGACCAGCACCTGGGCGGCGACGCCCTCACCCTCACGGATCAGCCCGAGCAGGATGTGCTCCGTGCCGATGTAGTTGTGGCCGAGCTGCAGCGCCTCACGCAGCGACAGCTCCAGCACCTTCTTGGCCCGCGGCGTGAACGGGATGTGCCCGCTCGGCGCCTGCTGGCCCTGGCCGATGATCTCCTCGACCTGCTGACGGACGCCCTCGAGGGAGATGCCGAGGCTCTCCAGGGCCTTTGCCGCGACACCCTCACCCTCGTGGATCAGGCCCAGCAGGATGTGCTCCGTACCGATGTAGTTGTGGTTGAGCATCCGGGCCTCTTCTTGGGCCAGGACGACAACCCGTCGCGCTCGGTCGGTGAACCGCTCGAACATGCCCTCGTGCTCCTCACGTGCCGTGCGCCTTGATGTGCGAGATCTTGGCGGGGCCGGTGCGCGGACGTCCGGGACGGGCGTCCTTGCCTCATTACTCTATCGCCGCCGACGGGCTCCGCTGAGGTCGTGTGCCCCCGTGACGAGCCGTTCAGACGTCGTTTTGACCAACCCTCCGCGCTCAGGAGGTGTTCCGGGACCCCGGCCTGTACGCGCAGAGCGAAATTCGCCCCGGGTGCGGAAGGCTCCCCAGGGGCCCGATGGCTCATCCACAGGCTGTGGACGGATTCTCCACCGCCTGTGGACAACGCCGCCCCCGGCGGGAATCTTCCCGGCCCGACAGGGGCCGGCACAGGGCCGGGGCGGGGCCGGGGCGGGCGCTCCCGGTCCCGGATACGGCGACGCCGGCCCGGAGACGTGCTCCGGCCCGGCGTCGGGTCGCCTCCGCGGTCGGCTCAGTGACCGGCCTTGGAGTGGTACTCGTCGACGATCTCCTGCGGGATACGGCCACGGTCGGAGATGTCCTTGCCCGCCTTCTTGGCCCAGGCCCGGATCGCCTTGTTCTGCTCGCGGTCGGCGGTGGCGCCGCCCCGACCCCGGGCGGCCCGGCCGCCGACCACCACGCCGCCCCGCCCGACCCGGGTGCCCGCCGCCACGTAGGGCGCGAATGTCTCGCGCAATTTCTCGGCGTTCGAGTTCGACAGGTCGATCTCGTACTGAACACCGTCGAGGGCGAACTTCACGGTCTCGTCCGCGTCCCCGCCGTCCAGGTCATCGACCAGCTTGTGAATGATCTGCTTGGCCACGTCCCACATTCCTTTCGAGCAGGGCGCTCCTGCAATACAAACACGATAACCCGGGCGATGCTTGCCCCGTCAACAGGATGCGGTAACGAGCCGGAGATGCTTCCGGCGTCACTCAGGGCGAACCAACGGGAACAGGATGGTTTCCCGAATTCCGAGGCCGGTCAGCGCCATCAGAAGCCGGTCGATTCCCATTCCCATACCGCCGGCCGGTGGCATTCCGTACTCCATGGCACGCAGAAAGTCCTCGTCCAGCCGCATGGCCTCGTCGTCGCCGCGGGCCGCGAGCTGCGCCTGCGCGACCAGCCGCTCCCGCTGCACCACCGGGTCGACCAGCTCCGAGTACGCGGTGCCCAGCTCGAACCCGAGCACGTAGAGGTCCCACTTCTCGGCCAGCCCCGGCTCGCTGCGGTGCGCCCGGGTCAGCGGGCTGGTCTCCTCCGGGTAGTCGCGGACGAAGGTGGGCGCCTGCAACCCCGGCACGACCAGTTCCTCGAACAGTTCCTCGGCCAGCTTGCCCGGCCCCCACTTCGGGTCGACCGAGACGCCGGCCTTGTCGGCGTACTCCACCAGGCGGGACCGCTCGGTGCGGACCGTGACCTCCTCGCCGAGCGCCTCGGAAAGCACCCCGAACAGGGTGACCGAGCGCCACTCGCCGCCCAGGTCGAACTCGCGGCCGTCGGCGTGCGTCACCACGGTCGAACCACTGACCGCGACCGCCGCCCGCTGCACGAGATTACGGGTCAACTCGGCCATCGTGTCGTAGTCGCCGTACGCCTGGTACGCCTCGAGCATCGCGAACTCCGGGGAGTGCGAGGAGTCGATGCCCTCATTGCGGAAGTTGCGGTTGATCTCGAAGACCCGGTCGACGCCGCCGACGACCGCCCGCTTGAGAAACAGTTCCGGCGCGATTCGCAGATACAGATCGGTGTCGAGTGCATTGCTGTGGGTCACGAATGGGCGGGCCGCCGCGCCGCCGTGCAGCAACTGGAGCATCGGGGTTTCGACCTCGATGAATCCCGCACCGTGCAACGAGTCACGCAGGCTGCGGACCGCCGCCGCCCGGGTACGCACCATCTGCCGGGCCTGCGGGCGCACCACGAGGTCCACGTAGCGCTGGCGGACCCGGGCCTCCTCGCTGAGCGGCTTGTGCGCCACCGGCAGCGGGCGCAGCGCCTTGGCGGTGACCGCCCACTCGCGCGCCAGCACCGACAGCTCGCCCCGACGGCTGGTGATCACCTCACCGGTGACCCCGACGTGGTCGCCGAGGTCGACCAGGCGCTTCCAGTCCTCCAGCCGCTCGGCGCCGACCCGGTCCAGCGAGAGCATGGCCTGGAGTTCGGTGCCGTCGCCGTCGCGAAGGGTGGCGAAGCAGAGCTTGCCGGTGTTCCGTACGAAGATCACCCGGCCGGTGACCGAGACCTCGTCCCCGGTGGCGGTGTCGGTGGGCAGTTCGGCGTACTTGTCGCGGATCTCCGCCAGCGTGCTGGTCCGGGGGTACCCGACCGGGTACGGCTCGACGCCCTCGGCGAGCATCCGGTCCCGCTTCTCCCGGCGGACCTTCATCTGCTCGGGAAGGTCGTCGGCGGGGTCCACTGGCACGGCGTTCTGCTCGGTCACGGCACGCTTCCTCAAGCTTCGGGAATATCGGCGGGGTCAGCCCATGAGCGTACTCAAGCGTCCCGGTGGCCGTTACGGGATAACCTGCCGCCCATGACCGACCCCACTCACGCCCTCTCCTTCGGAGCGGCGGCGGCCGAGTACGACCGCTTCCGGCCCCGCTACCCGGAGGCGGCGCTGCGGTGGGCCCTGGCCGGGCTGGACGCGCCCGCCCGGGTGCTGGACCTGGGCGCCGGCACCGGCATCCTCACCCGTGGGGTGCTGGCCCTCGGCCACGCGGTGACGCCGGTCGAACCGGACCCGGGGATGCGGGCCCGGCTGGACGCCGCCACGCCCGGCGTGACCGCGCTGGCGGGCAGCGCCGAGTCGGTGCCGCTGCCGGACGGCACGGTCGACGCGGTGCTGGTCGGACAGGCGTACCACTGGTTCGACCGGGAGCGCGCGCACGCCGAGGTCGCCCGGGTGCTGGGCGGGGGCGGGACGTTCGCCCCCATCTGGAACATCCGGGACGAGAGCGTCGGCTGGGTCGCCGAGCTGGGCCGGATCGCCCACCTCGGCGACAACGGCGGCGACCTGATCGAAGAGGTCACCGGGTTCGGCCCGGCCTTCACCCCCGTGGAGGCGGCCGGGTTCCCCCACCGCGCCACGCTCACCCCGGACGAGGTGCTCGGGCTGGTGCGCACCCGCTCGTACTGGCTCACCGCCGAGCCGGCGCGGCGGGAGCGGATCGACCGGGACCTGCGGGACCTGTTCGCCACCCATCCGGACCTGGCCGGGCGGGAGACGGTCGAGCTGCCGTACCGGACGCTGGTCCTCCGCGCCCGGCGGCGCTGAGCCCGGCGCGGCGCGCGACCCCGGCGGCGGCCGGTCAGGTGTTGCGCTCGTAGACCATCCGCAGGCCGATCAGGGTGATCATCGGCTCGTGGTGGGTGATGGTGCGGCACTCGTTGATCACCAGCGAGGCCAGGCCGCCGGTGGCGATGACCGCCTTCACCTCGCCCAGTTCGTCGACCATCCGCTCGACGATCCGGTCCACCTGGCCGGCGAAGCCGAAGTAGAGACCGGCCTGGAGGCACTCCACGGTGTTCTTGCCGATCACCGAGCGGGGCTTGGTCGCCTCCACCTTGCGCAACTGCGCCGCCCGGGCGGCGAGCGCGTCGAAGGAGATCTCGATGCCCGGGGCGAACGCGCCGCCCAGGAACTCGCCCCGCTCGCTGATCACGTCGAAGTTGGTGGTGGTGCCGAAGTCCACCACGATCGACGGGCCGCCGTAGAGGGTGTACGCGGCCAGGGTGTTGACCACCCGGTCCGAGCCGACCTCCTTGGGGTTGTCGATCGCGAGCTGCACCCCGGTGCGCACCCCCGGCTCGACGACCACGCTCGGCAGGTCGGCGTAGTAGCGGGCCAGCATGGTCCGCAGCGAGCGCAACGCGGCCGGCACCGTCGAGCAGGCGGCCACCCCGGTGATCTCCACCGCGTCACCGGCGAGCAGCCCCCGGAACATCAGACCCAGCTCGTCCGCCGTGGACCGGGCGTCGGTCTTGATCCGCCAGGAGTGCACCAGCTTGTCGCCGTCGAAGGTCGCCAGCACGGTGTTGGTGTTTCCGATGTCGATGCAGAGCAGCACGCACGCAGCCTAGACGCCGGGACCCGGCCCGCTCACTCCTCCCGGAGGTCCAGCGCGACATCGAGGATCGGCGAGGAGTGGGTGAGCGCGCCCACCGACAGGAAGTCCACCCCGGTGGCGGCGTACTCGGCGGCCACCTCCAGGGTCAGCCCACCGGTCGCCTCCAGCTCGGCACGGTCGCCGACCTTCGCCACCACCTCGCGCAGCGTCTCCGGGGACATGTTGTCCAGCAGCAGGAAGTCCGCGCCGGCCTCCACCGCCTCGACCGCCTCGGCGACCGTGTCCACCTCCACCTGCACCGGCACGTCGGGGAAGGTCTCCCGGACCCGCCGGTAGGCCGCCGCCACCCCGCCCGCGGCGAGCTTGTGGTTGTCCTTGATCATGGCGACGTCGTGCAGGCCCATCCGCTTGTTGGTGCCGCCGCCGGCGCGCACCGCGTACTTCTCCAGGGCGCGCAGGCCCGGGGTGGTCTTGCGGGTGTCCAGCACCAGCGCCTTCGTCCCGGCCAGGGCGTCCGCCCAGGCCCGGGTGTGGGTGGCCACCCCGGACATCCGGCAGAGCAGGTTGAGCGCCGTGCGCTCGGCGGTGAGCAGCAGCCGGGTCGGGCCGGTCACCGTGGCCAGCACGTCGCCGCGCGCCACCCGCTGCCCGTCGCGGGCCACCAGCGACACCTCGACGGTACGGCCCGCGCCGGTCACCTCACCGACCAGCTCGAACACGGCGGCGGCCACGGCCAGCCCGGCCACCACGCCGGGGGCCCGGGCGACCAGGTCGGCGGTGTCGGTCTGCGCGTCCGGGATGGTGGCGACGCTGGTGACGTCGAGGAAGTCCGGGCCCAGGTCCTCGGTGAGCGCGTCGACGATCACCCGCCGCACCCGCTCCGGGTCCAGACCGCCCGCCGTCAACGCCTGCTCGGTCGACTCCCTCACCGTGACTCCTCCGTTCGCGACTGCGGGGCTCGCAGGACCGGCTCACTCCTCGCGCTCACCGGGACTCCTCCCACCGGGACGTCAATCTGCCCTGCGTCCCGATCCCGCCGACGAGGTGGCCGCGCCACCGCTCGTCGGCCGTCGGGAAGTCCTCCCGCCAGTGGCAACCCCGGGTCTCCTGGCGGACGTACGCCGCCGCGACCAGCGTCGACGCCACGGTGATCAGGTTCGTCGCCTCCCAGTCGGCGGTCCGCGGGGTGCCCCGCCCCTGGCCCAGTTCGGTCAGCGTGGCGGCCGTCCCGGTGAGGGTGCGCGCCGAGCGGAGCACACCCGCGCCCCGGGTCATCGCCCGTTGCAGGGTCGCGGTGCCCTCGGCCGGGACCACCCCACCCGCGCCGCCCACCCAGGCGCCAATCTCCGCCGGCCGGGCCTGCTCGGGCAGTCCGGCGGCGATGTCCTCGGCGATCCGGCGGGAGAAGACCAGCCCCTCCAGCAGCGAGTTGCTGGCCAGCCGGTTCGCCCCGTGCACGCCGGTGCAGGCGACCTCGCCGCAGGCGTACAGGCCGGGGATGGACGTGCGGCCGCGCAGGTCGGTGCGGACGCCGCCGGAGGCGTAGTGGGCGGCGGGGGCGACCGGGATCAGGTCGGTGGCCGGGTCGACGCCGATGGCCAGGCAGGACGCGACGATGGTCGGGAAGCGCCCGGCGAGGAAGTCCCCGCCGAGGTGGCGGGCGTCCAGCCAGACGTGGTCGGCGCCGGTGGCCAGCAGCACCCGGTGGATGCCCTTGGCGACCACGTCCCGGGGGGCCAGCTCGGCCAGTTCGTGCTGGCCGACCATGAACCGCTTGCCGTCCCCGTCGACCAGGTGCGCGCCCTCGCCGCGCAGCGCCTCGGAGACCAGCGGCTGCTGGGCCAGGCCCGCGCCGGGGACCCGGGCGTGCTCCGGCACGATCAGCGCGGTCGGGTGGAACTGGACGAACTCCACGTCGGTGACCGCCGCGCCGGCCCGCATGGCCAGCGCCACCCCGTCGCCGGTGGAGACCGCCGGGTTGGTGGTCGCCGAGAAGACCTGGCCCATGCCGCCGGTGGCGAGGACCACCGCCCGGGCCAGGATCGCCCCGACGCCGTCCTCGCTGCCCTCGCCGAGCACGTGCAGGGTGATGCCGCAGGCGGGGCCGAGGCCGTCCGGGCCGTCGCCGGGGGCGCGCAGCAGGTCCAGCACCAGGGCGTGCTCGACCAGGCGGATCCACGGGTCGCGGCGGACCGCGGCGTGCAGCGCCCGCTGCACCTCGGCGCCGGTCGCGTCGCCACCGGCGTGCACGATCCGGTCGGCCCGGTGCCCGCCCTCGCGGGTGAGCATCAGCGAGCCGTCCGGGTTGCGGTCGAACTCCGCGCCGATGCGCATCAGCTCCCGCAGCCGGGTCGGCCCCTCCTCGACCAGCACCCGCACCGCGTCCGGATCGCAGAGCCCGACGCCGGCGATCTCGGTGTCCGAGGCGTGCGCGGCCGGGGTGTCGGCCGGATCGAGCACGGCGGCGATGCCACCCTGCGCCCAGCGGGTCGACCCCTCGTCGATGTTGACCTTGGTGACCACCGTGACGTGCAGGCCCGCCTCCCGCAGGTGCAGCGCGGCGGTGAGACCGGCGACCCCGGAGCCGACCACGATCACGTCGGTGGTCTCCACCCAGCCGGGCGCGGGAGCGGCCAGCAGACGGGGCAGGGCCGGCAGGTCGACGGTCGGAAGGTCCATGGACACAGTCAACCCGAAGGGCTCTCGTCCCGGGCGACGGGGGCACGACGAGTGGTTTGGGCTACGACGTCCACTACCGGGTGCGCACGGGCAGGCCGGTGGGGCCGGCGCCCTTGAGCGAGGCGGTCACCGTACGGTCGCTCAGCCAGAGGTAGCAGCGGACGCCCCGGTCACCGACCCGCCAGCGTCCCGCGCCGGGCGGGCGTACCACGACGCCGCTGCGGAAGCGCAGGTTCGCGTCGTCGGGCACCCCGACGTACCGGCCGAGGACGGTGCGGCAGCCGGCGTAGAGCGGGGCCCACTCGGCGTCCCTGCTCGGGTACGGCCGGTCCGGCGCCGCCCACACGCCGACGAACTCCGCGTCGTGCGCAACGCCGCACTCCACCGGGGTGAGGGTCCGCACCCGGCCGGCCCCCTCCGTCGTCCGCTGGCAACCCAGCCGCAGCGGGGAGGGGCCCTTGAGGGCGTCACGCAGGCTGCCGGTGCGGGCCACCACCTTCGCGGCGGCCTCGACCGTGTCCAGTTCGCTCAGGTCGCACCGGAACCAGCGGGAGCCGGCCGCCCAGCCGGGCGCGCTGGGCAGCGCCACGGCCAGCCGCAGCCGCCCGGCCCGCCACTCGTCGCCGACGTACCCGGTGGCCTTCGTGTCGCACTCGGCGAACGCGCCGCGCAGCTCCGGCGAGCCGGTGGCCGGCGGCGCGGCCCGGCCGGCGGGGAACGCGCCCACGTGCACCGTCTCCACCCGGTGCGCCACCGCGCAGTCCACCGGCGCGTACGCCGCCAGGGAGACCGTGTCCGTGAAGTCACCGACCTGGCAGACGCCGGCCTCGGGGGTGAACGGCCCGGGCGCGCCCAGCATCGCCCAGTCGTCGGTCAGGTCGCCGTCGAGTCCACCGGTGCCGGCGCACCCGACGAGCAGCATCCCCGCCACCAACGCGGCGGCCACGCTCCTCATCGCACGGCGCATCGCGGCCTCCCCCAGCCGACGACCGTCGATCCCGACGGTCCGCCCAGACTAACCGCCCCCCACCCCCCGGTGACAGACCGGACTTCCCCGCTCACTCGCCGCGATCCTGCAGGTGTGGTGGGAGGAAACGGTCCTGTCGGGGCGTTCCGCCGAGATCGACGGGACGGGGCGGGAGGGTCAGGAGAGGAGGGCCAGGGGGTTGGGGACGGGGGCGCCGGCGGTGCCGGGGGCGGCGATGGCCGGGTCGGCGCCCAGGTCGACGATCCGGTTGTCGGCGTCGACGTGGACCACCCGGGGCTGGTAGGTGCGCGCCTCGGCGTCGTCCATCTGCCCGTACGAGATCAGGATGACCAGGTCACCGGGGTGCACCAGGTGCGCGGCGGCGCCATTGATGCCGATCACGCCGCTGCCCCGCTCGCCCGGGATCACGTACGTCTCCAGCCGGGCCCCGTTGGTCACGTCCACGATCGCGACCTGCTCGCCCGGAAGCAGGTCGGCGGCGTCGAGCAGATCCTGGTCCACCGTCACCGAGCCGACGTAGTGCAGGTCGGCCTGGGTCACCGTGGCCCGGTGGATCTTCGACTTGAGCATGGTGCGGAACATGGGGCGCCTTTCAGCAGGTGTGGTGGGGGTGGTCAGGAGCGAGGGGTGAGCCGGATCGCCGTGTTGTCGATCAGCCGGGTGCCACCCACCCAGGCCGCGACCAGCAGCCGGGCCGGGCCGGACACCGGGCCCGGCTCCAGGTCCGGGTCGGTGAGCACCAGGTAGTCGAGCTGCGCCTGCGGACCGGCGACGGCGAACGCCCGGTGGGCCGCGCCGAGCACCTCGCCCGCGTCGTACCCCTCGTCGGCGGCGGCGGCCCCGGCCCGCAGTGCGGCCGACAGGCTCAGCGCCGTCCGCCGCTCCTCGGCGGAGAGGTAGCGGTTGCGGCTGGACAACGCCAGGCCGTCCGGCTCCCGCACGGTCGGCACGCCGACCACCTCCACCGGCACGTCCAGGTCGCGGACCATCCGCCGGACGAGGGTGAGCTGCTGGTAGTCCTTCTCGCCGAAGAAGGCGAGCTGCGGCCGGGTCAGCTGGAGCAGCTTCAGCACCACGGTCAGCACGCCGTGGAAGAAGCCGGGCCGGCTCAACCCCTCCAGGTCCTCGCCGAGCTGCCCCGGGTTGACCCGTACCGCCGGCTGCCCCTGCGGGTACATGTCGGCCACCGAGGGGGCGAACACCACGTCGGCCCCGGCC
This sequence comes from Micromonospora coxensis, assembly GCF_900090295.1. Classification (NCBI taxonomy): domain Bacteria; kingdom Bacillati; phylum Actinomycetota; class Actinomycetes; order Micromonosporales; family Micromonosporaceae; genus Micromonospora; species Micromonospora coxensis. The sequence continues at coordinate 3,160,570 of NZ_LT607753.1, forward strand.
CGGCGGCACACCTCCAGGTCCGCGTCGAGGGTGCGCGGGTACCGGTCGAAGTCCTCGTTCGGCCCGAACTGCAACGGGTTCACGAAGATCGTCACGAGCACGTGGTCGGCCTGCTCCCGGGCCGCCCGGATCAGCGTCTCGTGGCCCTCGTGCAGCGCGCCCATGGTCATCACCACGCCCACCGCGCCGGTCAGACCGTCGCGCGCCTTCGCCAGCTCGGCCCGGGTGTGCACCAGCTCCGTCACGCCGCCACCTCCATTCCCGCCAGCACGTCGAGCAGCGACTCCGCGTCCACCGGCCGCAGTCGGCCCGCCGCGATGGCCCGGTCGGCGCTCCGTCTGGCCAACGCCAGGTAGGGGGCCACCGATTCCGGCGCGGTCTGCGCCAGCCGGGCCAGGTGCCGGCGTACGGTGCCCGCGTCGCCCCGGGAGACCGGCCCGGTCAGCGCGTCGTCACCGAGGCGCAGCGCGTTCTCCAGGGCCGCCCGCAGCAGCGGGGCGAGCACCTTCTCCGGGTTGGTCACCCCGGCGTCGCGCAGCCGGTCGGCCGCCTCGTTGACCAGGGTCACCAGGTGGTTGGCGCCGTGCGCCAGGGCGGCGTGGTACAGCGGCCGGTCCGCCTCGCCGACCCACTCGGGCACCCCACCCAGGTCGGCCACCAGCCGGGCCGCCAGCGGGCGCAGCTGGGCCGGGGCGGTCACCCCGTACGAGATGCCGGCGAGCCGGCCGAGGTCGTCCGGCGTACCGGTGAAGGTCATCGCGGGGTGCAGGGCCAGCGGGTGCGCGCCCACGGCGGCGGCGGGGGCCAGCACGGCCAGCCCGTGCGCGCCGGAGGTGTGCGCGACCACCTGGCCGGGGCGCAGCGCCCTCGTCTCGGCCAGGCCGGCGACCACCGGGGCCAGCGCGTCGTCCGGGACGGCGACGATCAGCAGGTCGGTGGCGGCGCGGGCCACCGAGGTCGCGGAGCGGTTCCGGGCGCCGGGGAGCAGCAGGGCGATCCGGGCCTTGGCGGCGCCGGAGACGCCGGAGGCGGCCACCACCCGGTGCCCGGCGGCGGCGAGCGCGGCGCCCAGCACGGCGCCGACCCGGCCCGCGCCGATGACACCGACGGTGAGGGTACGGGGGAAGGTGAGCGGGGCGCCGGCGGAGGCGCCGCCCGGCGGTACGGCGGCCCCGCGCGGGGCGGCCGGACGCGGGCGCAGCGGTGCGCTCATGGCAACGATCCAGTCCTCGAAGGGGGTACCGGTCGAGGGCAAGTATGCGCCGTGGTTACGGAGCTCGAACAAGGGTGTGTGAAAACCTTCACCGAGGGTGGGACCGGGCCGCTCCGGTTGCGGAATGCGGCCCGCTCCGGGCGTCACCACAGGTCGCGCGGGAATCCGTACCGGCTGAACCGTAGGGTCGGCACGGTGACGCACCCTGAACCCGGGACGAACTGATGTCGATGCGCTGGCGGGACGCGATGGACCGGGCCCTGTACGGGCCGGGCGGCTTCTTCGTCGCCGGGTCCGGGCCGGCCGCGCACTTCCGCACCAGCGTGCACGCCTCGCCGGTCCTCGCCTCGGCGCTGCACCGCCTGCTCACCCGGGTCGACGCCACCCTCGACCATCCGGCTCGCCTGGATCTGGTCGACGTCGGGGCCGGTCGGGGTGAGCTGCTGGTCGCGTTGCTCCGGGCCGTGAGGGCTCCGGCGTCGCCGCCCGCCGGCCCGGGGTCCGCGCCGCCGGTCCCGCTCGCCGACCGGGTACGCCTCGTCGCCGTCGAGAAGGCGCCCCGGCCCGACGACCTTCCCGAGCCGATCGGGTGGACCGACGAGATCCCCGCCGGCATCGTCGGGCTGCTGGTCGCCACCGAGTGGCTGGACAACGTGCCGCTCGACGTGGCCGTGCCCACCCCGGACGGCTGGCGGTACCTGCTGGTCGACCCGGCCACCGGCGCGGAGACCGTGGGCGACCCGGTCGAGCCGGCCGACCGGGCGTGGCTCGACCGGTGGTGGCCGGTGCCGGCGGACGGCACAGGTGCGCCCGGAGCGACCGGGCCGGGGCTCCGGGCGGCGGCGGGACCGAGCCCGACCACCCGGAGCCGCCCGGCACCCCCGCCCACGGTCCACGGGAGGGCCGAGATCGGACGGACCCGCGACGAGGCGTGGGCGGCGGCCGTCGGCCGGATCGACCGGGGGCTGGCGTTGGCCGTGGACTACGGACACCTGAGGGACCAGCGGCCGGTCGGCGGGACGCTGACCGGGTACCGGGGTGGGCGACAGGTGCCGCCGGTGCCGGACGGGTCGTGCGACGTCACCGCGCACGTCGCCCTGGACTCGGTCGCCTCCGCCGGTGCGCGGGTCGCCCGGTGCGCGTACTCGCTGGGGTCGCAGCGGGAGGCGCTGCGGGCGCTCGGGGCCGACGGCGGGCGACCACCGCTCGGCCTGGCCTCGGTCGACCCCGCCGGGTACGTGCGGGCGCTGGCCGCCGCGTCGGCGGTCGCCGAACTGACCGACCCGGCCGGCCTCGGCGGGCACCACTGGCTCCGGCAGCCGGTCGGCGTCGCCGCCGATCCCCTCATGGCACGATGACGGGCATGACCACGGACGTGGGCGACCTCCGCGAACTGACCGTCGGCACCGGCGCGGGCGGGGAGCAGCTCGGCGCCGACATGGTGCTCAACATCGGCCCGCAGCACCCCTCCACGCACGGTGTGCTCCGGCTGAGGCTGGTGCTCGACGGCGAGCGGGTGGTCGCCGCCGAGCCGATCGTCGGTTACATGCACCGGGGGGCGGAGAAGCTCTTCGAGGTCCGGGACTACCGGCAGATCATCGTGCTGGCGAACCGGCACGACTGGCTGTCCGCCTTCTCCAACGAGTTGGGCGTGGTGCTCGCCGTGGAGCGGCTGATGGGCATGGAGGTGCCCGAGCGGGCCACCTGGCTGCGGATGGCGCTGGCCGAGCTGAACCGGGTGCTCAACCACCTGATGTTCCTCGGCTCGTACCCGCTGGAGATCGGCGCGATCACGCCCGTCTTCTACGCGTTCCGGGAACGGGAGACCATCCAGGCGGTGATGGAGGAGGTCTCCGGCGGCCGGATCCACTACATGTTCAACCGGGTCGGCGGCCTGAAGGAGGAGGTGCCGGCCGGCTGGACCGGCCGCGCCCGGGCCGCGATCGGCGAGGTGCGCCGGCGGATGCCCGACCTGGACGACCTCATCCGGCGCAACGAGATCTTCCTGGCCCGCACCGTCGGGGTGGGGGTGCTCACGGCCGCCGACGCCGCCGCGTTCGGCGCGTCCGGCCCGGTCGCCCGGGCCTCCGGCCTCGACCTGGACCTGCGCCGCGACGAGCCCTACCTGGCGTACGACCAGCTCGACGTGCCGGTGGTCACCCGTACCGCCGGGGACTGCCACGCCCGCTTCGAGGTGCTGCTCGACCAGGTGTACGCCTCGCTCGACCTCGCCGAGCAGTGCCTGGACCGGGTGGACCGGCTCACCGGGCCGGTCAACACCCGGCTGCCCAAGGTGGTCAAGGCCCCCGAGGGCCACACCTACGCCTGGACCGAGAACCCGCTCGGGATCAACGGCTACTACCTGGTGTCCCGGGGCGAGAAGACGCCGTGGCGGCTCAAGCTGCGCACCGCGTCGTACGCCAACGTGCAGGCGCTGGCCAGCCTGCTCCCCGGTTGCCTGGTGCCGGACCTGATCGCCATCCTCGGCTCGATGTTCTTCGTGGTCGGCGACATCGACAAGTGACCCGTCCCGCCCGTGCGGCGGTCGGGTCGCCGGCCGGTGCGGCGGGGCGGGCAGGTCAGCGCCAGCGGCCGCCGGCGCGCGGGGCCTCGTCCTGCGGCGGGTAGCCGTACCCCTCACCGCCACCCCACCGCTGGCGGTCCGACGACTCCGGCTCGGGCGCCCGCCACGCGTCGACCGGCTCCCGCGGCGCGGGTGGCCGCCACTGCCCGGCCGGCTGCTGCGGGCTCCACTGCTCCTCGGCGGGCTGCCAGCCGGCCGCCGACGTCCGCCACTCCTGCGGCACGGGCACCCCGCCCTGCGGCAGCGCCGGCCGGTCCTCCGGCTCGGTCCAGCCGCCGCCGTACCGGTCGCCCGACTGGCGCGGCTCGTCCTGGCGCACCGACGCCCAACGGTCCTGCATCCGGAACTCCGCGCCGTCGGCGTGCACCTCGGCCCGCCGCTCCCCGACCCGCACCTCGCGGGCGCGCCCGTCCTCGCGTACCTGGGCCCACCGGTCCCCGACCCGCACCCCGGACCAGCCCTCGTCCGCCGAGTACGACCCACCGGCCCAGGAACCGTCGGCGCGGTCGTCGGACCGCCCGTCCCAGGACCGCTCCTCCGGCCACGACCGCTCCTCGGCCGGCCCGCCCGACCAGGCCCGCTCGTCGCGCTGGCCGGCCCAGGGTCGCTCGTCACGCTGGCCCGCCCGGGCGTGGTCCGGCTCGGGCGCGTTCCACGACGGCTCCTCGCCGGCCGGCGACCAGCGGCCGGTGTACCCGCCGTAGCTGCCGGCGACCCCCGGATCGGCGCCGTCGACGACGGTGTGCCGGGTGGTCACGTGCACCGTCTCGGTGTGCCGCACCACCGGGCGGCCCCCGGGGTCGGGGGCGGCCGCCCGGGCCGAGCCGTACACATTGGCCTGGCCTGCGGCGGGACGGTCGGTGGCGTACCGGCTGCCGGCCGGCTCGTCGTCCCGGTCGGCGGTCGCCCGACCCCAGGCCGGGCTCTCCTCGGCGGCGCGACGCCGTCCGCCCGCCGCGTCGTCGTGGGGCTCCGGGGCCGGCACCCGCGCGCGGCCGGCGCCGGCCGGCTCCTCCACCCCGGTCAGCCCGGCGGCGGCGGCGATCCCGGCAGCGGCGGCGTCGAGCCGACGACGCAACGCCGAGACCTGGTCGTCGACCCGCTGTGCGTGGTCGAGCGCCTGGTTGCCGCGCTGGGCGGCGGCCACGATCTCGGAACGCAACTCCCGGCGCAGCTGCTCCAGCTCGTCGAGGAACTCCTCGCTGCGCGCCGGACCACCCGAGTCGTTGCGCAGCGCGATCGACAGGCCGATCAGGACCACGGCCATGATGGCCAGCACGGCGGCGAACCGCAGCGGGCCGTTGCCGTCGGCGACCAGCAGGATCAGCGCCGCGATCGGCGCGATCGCCACGCCGATCCAGAACAGGACGGTCAGCAGCTGGGGGTTGCGCTGCTCGGGGAGAGCCGGGGCGGGCATGGGTGTGGAGCCTACCGACAGATGCCCTGGCTGGGAACGGTCCCGACAGCCGGAATCCCCGGTCAGGGGTGGCGCCCGCTGCACCGCGCCACCCCTGACGCGCAGGTGGGCGGCAGGGCGCGACGGGTGACGGCGCCCGGGCGCGGCCGTACGGACCGGCCGCGCCCGGGGACGGGTCAGCTCGTGGCGAGCGCGCCGTCGGAGGAGAAGACCAGGCCGACGCTGGCGCTGCCGGTCTTCAGCGCGTTCTTGGTCTGCGGACCGCCGGCGTCCAGCGAGCTGAACGAGCCGGCCTTGAAGTCGTAGACCTGCACCAGGCCGGCCTGGCACTTGGGGCGCTGCGGGCACTCCGGCGGACCGGCCAGCACCGTCGCCTGGCCGGAGCACTTCGCGGCCAGGTCGGAGAGGGTCTTCAGGCCGTACTTGTCGGCGAAGGCCTTGGTGACGGCGAAGGCGTTCTGGTCCTGGGCGGCGGCGGGAGCGCCGAAGACGATGCCGGCCTTGTCCCCGGCGGCCTTCAACGCGGTGACGGTCTTGTCCAGGTCGGGCGAGGACACCGGGGTGGCGTCCTTGCCGTTGGCCTTGGTGTTGAGGAACTCGGCCATGGTCGCCGCGTACTCGGGGACGACCTGGATCTCGCCCTTCTCCAGCGCCGGCTCGTAGAGCTCCCGGTTGCCGATCTGCTGCACCTTGACCTGGTACCCGGCCGCGGTGAGGGCGATGTTGTACAGCTCGGCCAACGTCTGGCTCTCGGAGAAGTTGCCGGCGCCCACGACGATCGGGCCACCGGGGCCCTTGGCGATGCCGGTGGTGAGGCCGTTGGCCGAGGCGAACTCCTCGGCGGCGGCCTTCGGGGTCTTGCGGTCGACGTCGACGGCCTTGTTGAGCGCGATCAGCTTCGGCGTGTCCAGCGCCGCGGAGACCTTGTCCAGTGCGGCGATGAGCTGCGGGTTCGCCGCCTTGGCGTTGACCGCGGGGATGATGTTGTCGGTGTTCTGGAGCTTCTTGTCGTCGTCGAGGACGACCAGTTGGTCACCCGCGACCGGGGCGCAGCCCGCCCCGGCGGCGCCCGGCTCGGGCGCGTCCGTGCCGGAGGAACCGGCGTCCCCACAGCCGGTGAGCAGCCCGGCCACCGTGAGGGCGCCGACCGCGCCGACCGCCACCCGTGTCCGTACGCGCATGTGTTGCCCGCCTCCCGTGTCCCGGCGCGGCCCTCCCGGGGCCGGCCGCGTGTCCGACGGGCGATCCGGTCGGGCCGCCCGCGAGGTCCAGCCAATATCCTCCGGCTCCGACCGACAAACCCGAACCGGATTTCGTCACCGGTTCGTCACCTCGGGCGATCAGGCGCCCGCCGTGGCGTCCGCCGCCCGCCGGTTCGCCGCCCGCCGGGCCCGCCGCAGCGGGCGCGGGGTGACCACCCGCTCGACCAGCGCGAGGATCCCCTCGACCAGCAGGGCCAGCCCGGCGACCAGCAGGCCCCCGGCGATGATCTGCCCGCCGCCGGCCGCGATGTCCAGCCCGAAGCCGGCCCGGATGATCTGCCCGAGGCCGCCGCCGTTGACGAACGAGGCGAGCGCGGCGGTCGCCACCACCTGCACCGTGGCGGTCCGGAAGCCGGCGGCCAGGTACGGCACGGCGAGCGGCAGCTCCACCCGGCGCAGCACCTGCCCGCCCGACAGCCCCATCCCCCGGGCCGCGTCCCGGGCCTCCGGGTCGGCCTGCCGCACCCCCGTGTACGCGTTGGCCAGCAGCGGCGGCACCGCGAACACCGCCAGCGCCACCACCACCGCCGGCCGGCCGAAGCCGAGGAAGGTCAGCGGCAGGATGGTCAGCAGCGCCAGGGTGGGGATCGCGAGGCTGACGTTGGAGACCAGCAGCACCAGGCCGCCGCCGCGCCCGGTGTGCCCGAGCCAGAGCCCGACCGGCCAGGCCACCAGGCAGCCGAGCAGCACCGCGGCGGCGGACATGCTCAGGTGCTCGCCGAGCCGGTCCAGGATCCCGCCCGGGTTGGTCCAGTTGAGCGGGTCGTTGAGCCAGACCACGGCCTGCTGCACCGGGTTCATCGCGTCCGCCTCCCCGCCGCGTCGGCGTCCGTCGCGCCCGTGCCCGTCACCGCGCCCCTGGCGCTCATCCGGTCCGGCTCCGCAGCCACGGCGTCAGCAGCCGGCCGATCCCGGCGAGGACCAGGTCCAGCACCAGGGCGAGCAGGACGCAGAGCAGCGTCCCGGTCATGATCTGCGCCTTGTAGAAGTTGTTCTGGAAACCGGCGAAGATGAGCTGCCCCAGCCCGCCCCGGCCGACCACCACCCCGACGGTGACCAGGGCGACCGTGGAGACCGTGGCGAGGCGTACCCCGGTGAGGATGCCGGGCAGGGCCAGCGGCAGGTCCACCCGGAACAGTCGGGCCCACCGGCCGTACCCCATCCCCTCGGCCGCGTCGCGTACCTCGGGCGGCACCTGGTTCAGCCCCGCCACCGCGTTGCGCACGATCACCAGCAGCGCGTACAGCACCACGACGGTGAGCACGGTGACCGCGCCGATGCCCAGGTACGGGGCGAGGAAGGCGAACAGCGCCAGCGACGGGACCGTGTACAGCACCCCGGTGAGTGCGAGAATCGGGCCGGCGAGGCCGCGGTACCAGTACGCGGCCACCGCCAGCGGCAACGCCACCAGGGCGGCGATCAGCACCGCCCGGCCGGTCAGCGAGGCGTGCTCCCGCAGCGCCGCCAGGATCGTGTCAGAGTTGTCCCGCACGTACTGCCAGGAGAACCAGGGGTTGCCCGGCTCGGCCCGGAGACTCAGGTGGAAGGACACACGTGGACGTTACCCCGGGGGGCGCCGGCGACGCCGGACACCGCGCGGCATCGATCACCCTCGACGGCATCCGGAAGCGCTACCCGGACGGAACCGAGGCCGTACGGGAGCTGAGCCTGGAGGTGAAGGCCGGCGAGCTGGTGGTGCTGATCGGCCCGTCCGGCTGCGGCAAGTCCACTGTGCTGCGCATGGTGAACCGGCTGATCGAGCCGACCGGCGGCCGGATCCTGCTCGGCGACGAGGACATCACCCGGGTCGACCCGGTACGGCTGCGCCGCCGGATCGGCTACGTCATCCAGAACGTGGGCCTCTTCCCGCACCAGACGGTGAGCGCCAACGTGGGCACCGTGCCCCGGCTGCTCGGCTGGCCGAAGGAGCGGATCCGCCGGCGCACCGGCGAGCTGCTGGAACTGGTCGGTCTGGACCCGGCCCAGTTCGGCCGGCGCTACCCGCACGAGCTGTCCGGCGGGCAGCGGCAGCGGGTCGGGGTGGCCCGGGCGCTCGCCGCCGACCCGGTGGTGCTGCTGATGGACGAGCCGTTCTCGGCGGTCGACCCGATCGTCCGGACCCGGTTGCAGGAGGAGTTCCTCCGCCTCCAGGCCGAGGTCCGCAAGACCATCGTGCTGGTCACCCACGACCTCGACGAGGCGGTCCGGCTCGGCGACCGGATCGCGGTGCTCTCCGAGGGCGGCCGGCTGGAGCAGTACGACTCCCCTGGGGCCCTGCTCGGCGCGCCCGCCTCGCCGTTCGTCCGCGAGTTCGTCGGCGCCGACCGGGGCGTCCGCCGGCTCGCGGTCACCCCGGTGCCCCGGGACGCGCTCGCCCCGGTCCCGCCGGACCGGACCGGCCTGCCCACCGTGGCGCTGGGCGGCTCGGCGTACGACGCGCTGGCCGCGATGCTCACCGCCGGCACGGACGCGGTTCTGGTGACCGTGGACGGCGAGCCGGTCGGCGCCCTCGACCGGACCGGGGCGCTGGAGCTGAGCCGGGCCTGAACCCGGGCCCCGCGTCGGGTCGGCCTACCGGCCGGGGCTCAGGCCCGGCCGCCGAGGCTGGCCAGGCCGATGATCCAGCCGGCGAAGAAGCCGTACGTGGCCCCGGTGCCGGTGGTCTCGAAGTCGGCGAGCAGGGTGCCGCCGGAGGTCAGCAGCGCCGCCAACAGGGTGGCCACCCCGCCGGCCAGCACGTACGCGGCCCAGCCGGAGAAGAACTGGCTCAGCGAGCCCTGCACCCGGGCCACCTGCGAGGCGGGCAGCAGGTAGAGGAAGGTCACCGCGAACACCAGCAGCAGGACGGCCCGCGCGTCGGTGGCGAGCAGGCTCTGCTCCGGGTCGGTCGACTCCAGCCGCCAGGCCGGCCACGCCAGCAGCCGCAGGAACCAGCCGCCGGCCGAGTTCGGGTCGGTGTTGCCCTCGGCCCAGTCGACGTACCACGGGCTGCCGCACACCACGACCAGGATCAGCGTGGCGAGGGCGCCCGTGCCGGCGGCGGTGCCGTACCCCCGGACGGTCGAGGAGCGGTTGGTGAGGGCCATGCGGCGGGAAGTTCCCGAGCCGCCCGGGCGGGCAAACCTCCGCCAACCGGCGGTACGACCGTTCAGTGCTTCATCAGGTAGTCGATGAACGCGGCCCGCAGCAGCGGCGCCGACTCCTCGTAGCCGTGCCCGGTCAGCTCCCGCCACAGCGCGGCGGCCTCGTCGATGGTCGGCCCGACCGAGTTGGGCGCCCCGTCCAGGGCGGCGGCCTCGTCGGCGTTGGGCAGGTGCCGCAGCACCGACCAGAAGAAGCCCACGTCACGCCGCTCCCTGGCCAGCACGAACGCCCGCTCCCGCAACTCCTCGGTGGAGAGCGCGTCGAGCTCGTCGAAGGTGCGGCCGGTGCCGGCGGAAGGAGTCTCGGTCATGCCCGCGAGCCTAACCGGCGAGATCACCGGCGGCGCGTCGGACGCGACGCTCAGCGGTCCCGGTCGTCCCAGCGCCCGGGCCCGGTGTCCCAGCGGGGGGCCTCCCACGGGTCGGGCGGGGTGTCCGTGGCCGGGGTGGGCAGCGCCGGGGTCCAGGTGTCGGCCGGGCCGGGACGGGCCAGCGTCCAGCCGGAGCTGATCGAGCCGTCGGAGACGGGGACGACCTCCACCGGTTCGCCGGGTGCCGCGCGCGGCCGGCCGTACGCCTCGACCAGCCGGGTCACCACCAGCCCGACGGCCAGGGCGGCGCCGCCGACGGCCCAGCGGCTGAGCGTCCGGCCCTCCGCCGCCGTCCAGGCCAGCAGGACGACGACCAGGCTCACCGCGAGCAGGGTGCCGAGGACGCCTCCACGCCGGCCGTACGCGCTGGTGCCACCGAGCATCGCGACGCCCACCGCGAGCACCGTCCAGTCCAGCCCCGTCGCCGGCACGACCGGGCCGGTCCCGTTCGCCGCGAGCAGCGCCCCGGCCAGCATGGCGAGCACGGTCGAGCAGACCAGCGCGGTCGCGGTCACCACGGCCGCCACCGTGCCCCGACGGCGGGCCGGGTCGACCACCGGCCGGAAGCGGCCGACCAGCCGCCGGACCGCCCGGATCGCGCCGAAGAGCCCGGCCAGCACGCTGACGGCCGCGAAGCCGGCGAAGAGACGGACGGCGACGGCGCGCGGGTCGTGGTCGCCCTGGAGGGCCACCGGGGCGGTGCGCTGCTCGATCCAGACGATCACCCCCGCCGCGCCGGCGAGGCTGGCCGCCCAGCCGGGCACGTGCAGGACCACCACCGCGAGGGCCAGCGCGAGCCCGCCGAGCGCGGCGACCGCCAGGGCGGGGACCAGCGCCTCCTGGAGCCCCCGGTCGCCCTGCTCGGCGAGGTGCAGCCCGGCGGCGACCGCGACCGGGCCGACGGCGAGGTTCACCGCGGCGGTGCGCAGGCTCAGCCCGGCGGCGAGGGCGAGCAGGCCGAGGGCGACGACGTCGACCAGGAAGGTGCGCAGCCGGTCCCCGCGCAGGGCGTCGGCGTCGACCTGCCAGAGCAGGTAGGCGAGCCCGGCCAGCGCGAGCAGGAGCAGCAGCTCCCACACCACGTGCACGGCGACCCGGTCCCGGCCCGGCTCGCCGTGGGTGGGGTCGTCGAAGACGTTCTCCAGCACGGCGGTGGGCACGCCCTGCTCGGCCGACGCGGCCCGGCCCGGTTGGTCGTACGCCATGCCGCGCGCCTCCCCCTGCCGGCCGTCCCCGTCGACGGCCGCCTGCAATCGGTCGTCAGGGACGGTACCTGCGCGGTACGACCCGGCGTAACCCCCTGGTCAGCGACGGGAGGAGCGGCCCTGCCGGTCGCCGGGCTCGCGGTCCTCGTCGTCCTCCTGCTCGGGAACCCGGCAGGCGCGCTCCAGCCAGAGCGCGGCGGCGACCAGGGCGAGCGAGGCGAGCAGGCCGGCGCCGGCGGCCGGGCGGTCGCTCACGGCGGCGTTGGTGTCCTCGATGAAGAGCCACCCGGTGAGGCCGGCGTAGAAGCCGGCGAAGATGGCCCCGGCCAGCGCGGACGCCTTGGCCAGCACCACGAACCGGGCGACCAGCAGCGGGTTGACCGGGTCGCGGCCGGGCCGGCGTTCGATCCGGCCGCGGGTGTTGACCGCCGCGTACGCCTCCAGCACGGCGAGGGCGGCCAGGGTGACCACCGGCAGCCAGGGCAGGTCCGGCGCGACGTCGTAGTAGAGGACGCTGATCAGCAGCCAGGCGATCGCCGCGGCGGCGAGCGCGGCCACCACCAGGGTGGAGATCCGGGTGGGACCCATCCGGAAGCGGTCGGGGCCACTTCCACGCGGGGTCTGCGCCTGGGTCATGTGTCCGACTCTAACGTCAGATCCGGCCGGGGGCTGAGTTCCAGGGCGTCACCGGCCAGCGGCTCGGCGTTGAGCAGGTCGGTGAGCCAGCCGTGGCCGGGCAGCCGCCCGTGCGGCTCGATGTCGATCCACGGCCGGAGCACGAACGCCCGCAGGTGGGCCCGGGGGTGCGGCAGGGTCAGCTCGGGGTCGTCGCTGAGCACCGGCTCGCCGGCGTCGTCCCAGACGGCGATCACGTCGACGTCGAGCGTGCGCGGCCCGAACCGGCGCTGCGGGTCGCGTACCCGGTCGGCCGCCCGCTCGGCCGCGCGGGCCCGGGCCAGCCAGTCCCGCGCGGTGGCCGCCGGGTCGACGGCCAGCACCGCCGCGTTGAGGTACGCGGGCTGGTCGGCGTCCCCCCAGGGCGGGGTCTCGTACACCCCGGAGACCACCCGGACCGCGTCGCCGAGCGCGCCCACGGCCGTGCGCAGGTGCGCGACCCGGTCGCCCAGGTTGCTGCCGATCGACAGCACCGCCCGGCTCACCGGGTACGCCGCATCGTCACGGCCACGTCCGAGAAGGTGTGCGGGACCGGGGCCTCCGGCTTGTGCACGGTGACGGTGGCGGCGGCGACCAGCGGCTCGGCGAGGCAGACCGCGAGCAGCCGGTCGGCGAGCGTCTCGATCAGGTTGACCGGCTCGCCGGTGACCACGGCGACCAGGCGCTCGGCCAGTTCGCCGTAGTGGACGGTGTCGGTGACCTCGTCGGAGCGCGCGGCCGGGGCGAGGTCGATTTCGAGCACGGCGTCGACGACGAAGTCCTGCCCCTGGTCGCGTTCGAAGTCGTAGACGCCGTGGCGGCCCCGCGCCCGCAGTCCGGTCAGCTCGATCCGGTCGGTCATCGTGCTCCCTCTCCCCGGCCGGCGTGCGCGGCCGTCCCTGCGGTCCCGGCCGGTCGGCCGCCTCCGGCGCCGTGCGCCGCCGCACCCTCCGGACCCGGTCCGGTGCCGGCCAGGCCGTGGGCCGCTCCGCCGGCCGAGCCGGTGCCGACCGAGCCCGGGGCGGTGGGGGCGGCCAGCCGGGGCCGGCCGGTGGCCGCCCAGACGGCGAGCGCGTCGGCGGTGCCCCGGACGTCGTGCACGCGTACCCCCCAGGCGCCGGCGGCGACCGCGAGCAGGCTGGTCGCGACGGTGGCGGCCTCCCGGCCCGCGGTGGGGCGGGGGGCGCCGTCCGGGTCGGCGAGCAGTCGGCCCAGGTACGACTTGCGACTCGCCCCGAACAGCAGCGGGAAGCCGAGGGCGACCAGTTCGGGCAGGCGGGCGCTGAGTTCCCAGTTGTGGGCGGCGGTCTTGGCGAAGCCGAGCCCCGGGTCGACGATGATCCGGTCGGCCGACACCCCGGCGGCGAGCGCCTCGTCGACGCGTCGGCCCAGTTCGGCGCGGACGTCGGCCACCACGTCGGTGTAGCTGGCCAGGTCACCCATTCCGCGCGAGTGTCCGCGCCAGTGCATCAGCACCCAGGGGCAGCCGGCGTCGCGGACCACCCGGGCCATGTCCGGGTCGGCGAGGCCACCGGAGACGTCGTTGACGACGGCGGCGCCGGCGGCGAGCGCCGCCTCGGCCACCGAGGCGCGGGTGGTGTCGATGCTGACCGCGACGCCCGCGGCGGCCAGCTCGCGGACGACCGGCAGGACCCGGGCGGTCTCGGTGGCGGCGTCGACCCGGTCGGCGCCGGGGCGGGTGGACTCCCCGCCGACGTCGACCAGCCGCGCCCCCTCGGCCCGCAGTCGCACTCCGTGTGCGACGGCGGCGTCCAGGTCGGAGTACAGACCACCGTCGGAGAAGGAGTCGGGCGTGACGTTGAGGACGCCCATCACCACCGGGTCCTGGGCCCGTACCAGATCGGTCACGACTAGACGGTACCGGTCGTCCGGAGCCGTTCCGGCGGCCCCCGTCGAGCGGCTCGGAGCACGCCCTGACATGGCGATTGGAACAGGTGTACGATCGGTCGTCCGGGCAGTTTCGGGCCGAGTCTTCGCGGGTTGTCGCAAAGGAGGGCGGCCCGTACGCTGTGGAATTGCCCAGCATCGAGATGGCGAAGCCTGGAGGGAGGGCCTAAGCGGGAAAAATCCCCCCAAAGCTCACCACTCTCCGTGGTGGGTAACGAACGTAGCGTCGCCGACGCTGCGCACAGTGAGCAGTTCCCGCCAGGCTTGCCTACCGCACCGCCGCGGCACCGCCGGCCGCGTTATGGGGAGGTTTCCAGTGACCGCCTTCGAGCTCATCGGGACGGCGTCGTCCGACGTCGCGCAGGCGCTGCACACCCTGGCGTCGGTCCCGCTCGCCGAGCCGGCTCCGAAGGGCATCGACACCAACGGCGTCGTCACCTTCTTCGCCAGCAAGATCGCGCCGATCCTGCTCGCGGTGCTCGGCGTCATCTTCATCGGCCGGGCCAGCCGGGGCGAGATCTCCAAGGTGCTGACGAGTTCCGCCATCGCGATCGTCGGCCTGGCGTTCATCGCCGGCGCGGCCACACTCTTCTTCGTCGGTGACTACCTGATCGACCTGATCTTCGAATAGGCGCGGGCTTCAGATGCGGCTGCGCACCGACGACGACATCTACCGGGCCCGCCTGGTCTACCTCGGGCCGCCCGGCTACACCCTTCCCGTCCACCTGCCGTACGCCCAGTACGGCCTGTTCATGCTGCTCGTACCCCTCTACATGTTCATCCACTGGCTGTTCACGCTGCAGGTCGAACTCTTCCCCGCCTGGGAGATCGCCCTCGCCATCGTGACCACCTCGTTCATCTTCCGGTACGTCGACCCGGACCGGCCGGCGCGCATGGTGATCCGCACCGCGCTGACCGACTGGCGACGCACCCGGGAGCCGGCCGCCGAACAGCGGGACCCCCGCCTGGTCGGCAGCCGGATCAGGATCCGGGAGGAACTGGCATGACCGGGCGTACGCCGATCGAGCAGTCGAACCACGCGGGTGAGGCGGTCGCATGAGTCGCTCTTCCACGCCGGGTTTCCCGGCCGGACGCCACAGCGCCCCGCACGGTAACCGTGCGCGGTCGCTCGACTACCCCGAGCAGGAGCTGCCGGACGAGGAGGCGTACGACCCCGCCCTCGTCACCAGCCCCGGCACCGGCGGCGTCGGCGTCTTCCAGGCCCCCCGCCCGGCTCCCGGCCGAAGCGTGCCCCCGGGCGAACCGACGGCCCCGATGCTGGTCGGCGACGGCACGGACATCGACTCCCCGTTCCTGGACCTGTTCGGTGGCGCCGGCCCCGCCGGGCGCCCCGCCCGCCAGGCCGCCCTGCCCGCCGGCGCGCCCCCGCGCCACCCGGCCGGCCGGGAACACCCGCCGATCCCCCACCAGCCGATCGCGCCACCCGCGCCGGCCGCCCCCACGCCGGTCCTCCCGTCGGACACCCCGCCCCCGGCCATCGAGGCCCCGTCCGCCGCCGGTCAGCCGGCGCGGACCCGGGTCCCGCACCAGCCCGGCGACCGGCTCCCGACGGTCCGGCCGGCCGAGGCGGGAACGACCACCGACCGGGCGGTGGAGACGCCGCCGCAGCGCTCGCCCCGTCGCACGCCCGTCGAGCCCGCCGCCGGCGAGCCGCTCACCGCCCGGGAGGCCGCCGAGCGGACCCGGCGCGAGGCCACCGAACGGGCCCGCCGACAGGCCGCGCACCGGGCGGCGCGCCAGCCCGCCCCGCCCGCTCCGCCCCGGCCCGGCCCGCCGACGCCACCCGTGCCGGCCGAGCAGAACTGGCCGGAGGAGACCGAGCCGGCCCGGCCCGCGTCCCCACCGCCGGCCCTCGCCGACCCGGGGCCCCGTGCCGTCACCGCCGCCGCCCGGCGTGAGCTGGCCGAACCGGCCCCGCAGGAGCCGGCCGAGCGGGCCTCCCGGGACCTGGCCCCGCCGCGCCAGCGCGCGGCGAGCCGGCGCGACACCCCGACCAAGCCCGTCAGGGTACGACCGCCGAAGATCAAGTTCGGCGACCGGGACCCGTCGATCGACCTGGCGATCACCGAGATCGCCGGCCACCTGACCTTCACCCCGAACACCGTCACCGCCTGGTACTGGCTGCCCGAGGTGCGCTGGGCGTTCCGCCCGGACGCCGAACGGGAGGCGCTGCTCTCCGCCATCTCCGAGCAGTACGCCGGCCTGGCCGGATTCCGGCTGCACCTGCGGCGCACCACCCGCCCCTTCCCGGCCGACGAGTGGGCCCGCACCATCGACGCCCACACCGCCTCGCCGCTGCCCGACGTCCCGGGCACCGCCGGCTGGGCCGACCACCTGGTCGCCGCCCAGCGGCACCTGATGTCGGTCAACCACGCCGAGGGGCAGACCTACCTGGGCGTCACCTTCGCCCGCCGGTCGCTGGGCAACTCGCTCACCGAGCGGATGCTGCGCGTCTTCGGCCGGGGCACCGCCGACGGCGAGCGACGCAAGCTGGGCCGGACCGTCGAGCAGTTCGACGAGGTGCTCGGCGCGTTCGGCATGCGCGGCCGCCGGGTGACCGCGCAGGAGCTGGAGTGGCTGCTCTACCGCTCCGTCGCGCTCTGCATGGCCCCGCCCGGGGCGCTCTCCCCGGTGACCAACGGCCGGTGGGAGCGGGGCGACCTGCTCGCCCTCACCGAGCAGGTCGAGCGCTACCGCACCCCGTACGGCTCGACGCTGAAGCTGGTCAACCGGATGACCGGCGAGGAACGGCACGTCGCCGTGCTCGCCGTCGGCCGGATGGAGCCGCTGGAGATCCCCGAGCGGCACGAGCCGTGGCTGCACTTCCACGAGCGGCTGCCCTGGCCGATGGAGATCTCCACCCGGGTGGACATCCTCGGCTCCGGCGACTCGTTCCGGAACCTGGAGCACCGGCTGCGGATGATCCGCTCCCAGCAGCTCGACTACGCCGAGCACGGCATCGACGCCCCGCCCGAGCTGGAGCGACTGGCCAAGCGGGCGCTGGTCATCGGCGACGAGATGACCACCGGCCTGCCGGTCGACTCCGCCCGGGCGCACGGCTGGCACCGGATCGCAGTCGGCGGCCGGACCAGGGAGGAGTGCCTGGAGCGGGCCCGCCGGCTCATCCAGCTCTACTCCCGCGAGCTGCGCATCTCGCTGCAGCACCCGAAGAACCAGGACTGGCTGGCCCGTGAGTTCATCCCCGGCGAGCCGATCGCCAACACCGGCTACGTGCGCCGGATGCCGGTCCCGCTGCTCGCCGCCGCGCTGCCGCAGGCCGCCTCGACGGTCGGCGACCGACGCGGCGACCTGATCGGTCGTACCGCCGGCACCTGCCGCCGGCCGGTCTTCCTCGACCTGCACTTCCCGATGGAGGTGCGGGAGCGCTCCGGCCTGGCGGTCTTCGTCGCCGAGCCGGGCGGTGGCAAGTCGACCCTGCTCGGCGCACTGGGTTACCTGGCCGCCCGGCGGGGAGTGCAGGTCACCCTGCTGGACCCGTCCGGCCCGCTGGCCCGGCTCTGCGCGATGCCGGAGCTGCGGCCGTACTCGCGGGTGCTGAACCTGACCGGGTCCGAGCACGGGACACTGGCGCCGTACTCGCTCATCCCGACGCCGCTGCGCAGCGAGTTCGGCAGCGGCGCGGCCGGCGACCGGGAGTTCGAGATCGCGGTCTCCAACGCCCGGGCCGAGCGCCGGATGCTGGTGCAGGACATCTGCATGATGCTGGTGCCGCCGCAGGTCGCCCGGGAGGCGTCCACCGCCACCCTGTTCCGGCACGCCGTACGCCAGGTGCCGGCCGAGGAGACCTCCACCCTGGACGACGTGGTCGCCTGCCTGCAGGGGATGGACGACGACGCCGGCCGGGAGCTGGCCAACCTGCTGCTGGACACCGCCGAGATGCCGCTGGCGATGCTCTTCTTCGGCCGCCCGCCGGAGGGGCTGCTCGGCGCCGACGCCGCGCTCACCGTGATCACCATGGCCGGCCTGCGGCTGCCCGACCTCAAGATCGAACGGGAGTACTGGTCGGCCGAGGAGGCGCTGGCGCTGCCGATGCTGCACACCGCGCACCGGCTCGCCGTCCGCCGCTGCTACGGCGGCTCCATGTCCTCGCGCAAGCTGGTCGGCCTGGACGAGGCGCACTTCATGGAGGGCTGGCGCTCCGGCCGGTCGTTCCTGGTCCGGCTCGCCCGGGACTCCCGCAAGTGGAACCTCGCCGCGCTCGTCGCGTCGCAGAACCCGAAGGACATCCTCGGCCTCGACGTGCAGAACCTCGTCTCCACCGTCTTCGTCGGTCGGATCGCGGAGGACACCGAGATCGCCTCCGAGGCGCTGCGGTTGCTCCGGGTCCCGGTCGACGACGGGTACGAGGCCACCCTCGCCTCCCTCTCCGCCGTCGACGCCACCTCGGCGGCGCGGCTCGGCTTCCGCGAGTTCGTCATGCGGGACGTGGACGGCCGCGTGCAGAAGGTCCGCGTCGACGTGTCGTACGTCGAGGGGCTGCTGGAACACCTGGACACCACCCCCGCCGCGGTCGCCCAGGCGGCCGGGCAGCTGCCGACCGTCCTGGCTGATCTGGAGGCGTGACATGGCGAGGGCCCGGGCACGGATCGCGGCGCTCCTCCTCGTGCTCGGCGTACTCGCCGGCGCCACGATCTCCTGGCCGGTGGTCGGCGCGACAGCGGCGGCCGCCGCTCCGCCGGCGGCGCAGGCGCAGGCGCAGGCGCAGGCGCAGGCGGAACTGTGCAGCACAGAGGAGTGGCAGGCGGACTTCCGTGCCTGCGTCGCCAGGCTCCAGGACGTGGGGGCGGCTCGCGCGGAGTGTCTCGATGCACCGACTCCGGACACTCCCGACGCTGGCCTCGCCGGTTGGTTCGCCGGTGAACCGCCTGGTCCGGCGGGAGGCTTCCCTGGCCGATACAGCCTCTACGGGTACGCGGGCTACAGCTACGACACGTACGACCTCGGCTGCGGCGCCTCGGTGCTCCACGCGGACTACAAGTTCACCACCACTGTCGCCAACGGTGAATTCATGATCGCCACTGCGGTCATCGGTGCCTCCAACGCTGTTCGTGAACGTGCGTGGGACCCACGCTCGATGTGGGACTGGGCCGATCCACTCGTGGAGAAGGCGACCAAAGCTGTCTACCAGAAGGTGTTCAGCGTCTTCGGCATCATCACGCTCTGCGTGGTCGGCCTCTACCTGCTCTGGCGCTCCCGGCAGTCAGACATGAGCAACGCAATGACCACTGCCGGATGGGCGCTACTGGTCATGGTGGCGGTGACGGCCCTCGCCGCCTGGCCGGTCAAGTCCGCGAGCATCGCCGACGGCACTCTCATCACCTCGCTCGGCGTCGTACACGACGCGGTGGGTCCTCAGACAAAGGAGCCGGGGCCTGGACGCTGCATCGACCCCAACAATCCGGACCGATGCAAGGATCTCCGGTCCCCTGCGGTCCGTGCGAGTGACACCGTGACCGAGACGATGCTCTACCGCAACTGGCTCCGTGGAGTGTTGGGCTCTGCCGACAGCGATACGGCGAAGAAGTACGGTCCTGCCCTGTACGACGCCCGATCTCTGACATGGGGTGAGGCCAGGTCGATCCGCGCCAACCCCGCCAGGCGTACGGCGGTGATCGAGGCCAAGCAGCAGCAGTGGATGAAGGTCGCCGAGCAGATCAAGAACGAAGACCCCGAGGCGTACGAGTATCTCCAAGGTACGCGGGACATGGACCGGATCGGGTCCGGTTTCATCGCGGTGCTGGCGGCGCTGCTCTTCGCCATGTTCGACCTGACCGCGTCGCTGCTGGTGCTGCTCGGGTTCCTGATCTTCCGGTGGGCGGTCATCGCCGCGCCGATCCTCGGCACGATCGGTCTGCTCCGGCCGGCCAGCGCCGGTCTGCGCCGGCTCGGCAACGCGGTCGTCGCCGCCGTGTTCAACATCGCCATCTTCGGCACCGGCGCGGCGATCTACCTCTTCGCGGTCGACCTGATCATGAGCACACCCACCCTGCCGGGCTGGCTCCAGGTCGTGCTGGTCTGGCTCTGCGGCGTGGTCGGTTGGCTGCTGCTGCGCCCGTACCGGCGGATCACCCAGCTCGGCGGGAAGGACAGCAGCGAGGCGGTCAGCTCGGCCGGTTCGTGGCACCGCCGCTTCTTCCGGGACATGCGCACCGCCGCCCGGCTCGACGTGGCCGAACCCGGTGGCACCGCCGAGCCGGCCCTCGCCCGTCGGCGCGGGGCGGCGCTGGAGCCGCCGAGGCTCCGCCCGGAGGCCCGCCGAGAGGACCCGTCGCACTCCGCCACGCCGGAGGTCCGGGAACGGCCCGACGGCCGCGAGCGCCCCGACGAGACCGACCCGCCGGAGCAGCGGCGTAGCTCGGGCGGGGCCACCACCGCCCCGCGCCAGCGCCGCCAGCCGGCGAGCTGGACCGAGCCGGACGTGCCGGAGGAGGCGCCGTCGTTCGTGGTCTACCGGCCCGACTCCGCCGAGCGGACGCCGGCCCCCAGGCCGAGCCCTCGCGTACGCTCCGAGGCTCGGTGACGGAGATGCGACGGGCGATCGAGTCCTTGTTCACCCGGGTCCTCCGGTCCCGGATCGGTATCGCAGTCGCGATCGCCTTGCTGGTCTTCGGAGTGATCGGCACCGCCCGGCTGGTCGCCGGGCCAAGTGACGCGGGTAGTGGGCTCATCAGCGCACCTCGGGAACCGATCACCACCATTGACCCGCACGAAGGCGACGACGGCGTCATCGCCACTCTGGTACCTCAGTCGCCCAAGACTTTGCCCGGCGAACTCACTCCAGAGGAGACGGCTACCCGCTTCACAACCTTCTGGCTCGGCGGCCCCGCCACCACTGCCGAGAAGTGGCAGGCTGATCTGCGGCCCCTGTCGACTCCTGGTCTGACCGAGAAGCTGGCTGGCGTGGATCCAGCGGCGGTCCCCATGGTTCGTATGACTGCCCAGCCCACGGTCCGACCACGGACCGAGGCCTTCACCGAGGTGCTGATTCCCCTCGACGCCGGTCGGCTGCGGCTCGAACTCGTGGCACCAGACGGACGCTGGTTGGTGGACGCCGTGGACTGGGAGCGGGAATGACTGCTGAGACGCCTGACGTAAGCAGGTCACGACGCCGTCGACTTCGGGTTGGTGCCTTAGTTACGGCGCTGACAGCAACGTTTGCTCTGCTCTGCTGAAGTGACCCCTATGGGCCGGACACCTCGATGTCTGTTAAGGACTCGTGGTGGATCTTCTCGTAGGTGTCGGGGCTGACGTTACCCAGACGGCTGTGCCGGCGGCGAGGGTTGTAGAAGCCTTCGATGTAGGAGAAGACCTCCATCTCCAGCTCGTGTCGGCTGGGCCAGGCGCGGGTGTAGACCAGCTCGGTCTTCAAGGTGGCGAAGAACGTCTCGGCCAGGGCGTTGTCGTAGCAGTCGGCCACGGAGCCCATCGAGGCGAGCACGCCGCAGGAGCGCAGGGTGCGGCCGAACTCGAACGACGTGTACTGCGTCCCGCGGTCCGAGTGGTGGATGACCTGGTCGCGGGCGGGTCGGCGGTGCTGGATGGCCATGCCGACGGCGTCGAGGATCAGCTCGGTGCGCAGGTGATCGGCCATCGCCCAACCCACGACGCGGCGGGAGTAGGCGTCGACCACGACGGCGAGGTAGAGGAATCCTTCCCATGTGCGCAGGTAGGAGATGTCGGCGACCCAGAGCCGATTCGGGGCGGTCGCGGTGAACTGCCGCTGGACCAGGTCCGGCGCGGTCGCCGTGGACGCGGCCTTGCGGCGGGGCTTGCCGCGCCGGCGTCGGTGGGCGCCCTCGATGCCAGCCAGCCGCATCAGCCTCGCAACCGCCTTGCGGTTCCATCGGTGGCCGCGTTCGTGTAGCTCGGCGGTGAGCCGTCGGGCGCCGTAGACGCCGCGGTGCTCCGACCACGCCTGCCGGGTGACCTCGACGCGCTGCTGGTCGTGGCGTTCCCGCTCGGCGGCGCGTTGGCGTCCCTGTCGAACCCAGTCGTAGAAGGCGCTGTGGCCGACGCCGAGGAGCCGGCAGAGCAGACGGACCGGGTAGGTGGTCTTCTCCGCGGCGATGAACCGATACACCTCGGCCCGGTTCACCGCTCCGTCTCGCGTGCGAAGAAGACCGCGGCTTTTTTCAAGATCTCCTTCTCCAGCTCCAACTGGGCCACCTGCCGCCGCAACCGCAGCAGCTCGGCACGCTCATCGTCGCTGAGCAGCGACGACGACTGGCCGCCGTCGCGTTCCTGGCGCAGTTGGGCCACCCAGTTGCGCAGCGTCTCGTGGTTGACCCCCAACTCCCTGCCCACGTCACGGATCGTGCGGCCGGAATCCAGCACCAGCGCCGCGGCCTGACGCCGGAACTCCTCGGGGTACTTGCTCTGTCGAGCCAACGCGGTTTCCTCCTCCTCGGCAGGATGCCAAGTCAGGAGGTGTCCGGTCTCAGGGGGTCACTTCATGCTGCGGCGGAGGCAGTGCAGCCTTCTTCTTGACCGGCCTGGGAGGAAATCAACAGAACCTTGTGTCCAACGAGTTGGCCTGCAAGCAGGACCAGACGGTCACGACCAAGGGCGACATGCCGCGGATGGGCCGCTACGGTCAAACGCAGATGCGCAACGCCGCGATCATCATCAAGGTCGGCCAAGAGATGAGGGTGCCGCCTCGCGGCTGGGTCATCGCGGTCGCAACGGCGATGCAGGAGTCCGGCCTACGCAACCTGGCGAACAGTACCGTGGCGGGGTCCCGCGACATCCCGAACGAGGGTGTAGGACGCGACCACGACTCGGTCGGCCTGTTCCAGCAGCGAGCAGGTTGGGGTGACGTGTCCCAGCGAATGACTCCCGCGTATGCGGCCCGAAAATTCTATGAGAAGCTGCTGAAGGTCGACGGCTGGCAACAGCTGCCCCTGACCCTGGCAGCGCAAAAGGTCCAGATCAGCGCCTACCCGGACGCATACGCGAAGCACGAGGACGTAGCGAGCCAGATCGTGAACGCCTTGGCAGGTGGTGCGGCTCGGACCGTCCAGATCGCCGAGAAATCGGTATGCGATCAGGCATCCGCACAGACGATTGCCGCCTCCGGCTGGACGGCACCGATCCCGGGTGGGGTGGGATCCGGCTTCCGGACCGCAAGCCGCCCGCGTCACAACGGGGTGGACGTAGCGGCACGCAAGGGCACGCCGATTCACGCCGCCGCGACCGGCCGGGTGGTCGTCGCCCGCTGCGACCCTGACCACAACGGCCGCCGCGATTGCAACGTTGACGGCTCTCCAAACAAGGGCGGCTGCGGCTGGTTCGTCGACATCCTGCACGCCGGTGGCTACCTCACCCGGTACTGCCACATGGTCGAAAAGCCGCTGGTCGCGCCTGGTCAGGAAGTCAAGGCGGGCGAGATCATCGGACGGGTCGGCAGCAGTGGCAACTCCTCCGGCCCGCACCTCCACTTCGAGGTGCATCGTGACGGGGACCGGTCCTCGCGCAGTGCGATCGATCCGGTGCCCTTCATGCGGCAGAGGGGCGCAGCGTTGAACGGTTCGTCAACGAGGCCATCGTAACGATGACAGGTCCGCTCCCTGATCCCTTCGCCGGCCAGCCCGACTGGGCGCCGCTGCCGCCGCGCCCGGTACAGATCGTGCCGGCGACCACTCGGGTCGCGTTACGCGGGCGGCGGGTGCTGGTAGGGCTGCCCGGCCTGGGCTGGCGGGGTGACCTACGCGCGGATGACCGGGTGGTGCAGGGCAGCCGCACCTACGTTCCGGTAATTTCGGAACACGAGTGGTACCGGGCCGAGTCGGAGCAGGTCGAGGTCTTCGCACCACTGATCCCGGTCGAACGAGTCTGGGTGGAGACACTTGGTGACCGCCCCGCGCCGGGCACCTGCGGCAACGACCACGGCATCCGGCTGGTCTCGCTGGACGGCCCCACCCACCTGGCACCGACTCCGGTCTTCGAGACGGACTCGGTTAGCGGTCGCCGGGTGGTCCACGTCGAGGGCGGAACAGAGCATCGCGATCTGCGCGCGGTGACCGAGCCGTACTCCGGCGCGGACGGCGACATCTGCGTCCGCGTCACCCCGGAACTCGAGTGGTACCGCTGGGCCTGGCGCGGTCAGCCGCCAACCACCCGTGAAGTCCCAGTGCACCTGTTGTGGATCGAATAAGGGTGCTAGGCGAGTGCCGCCGAACAGACCCGCCATCCCTCCTGCCGGTCCGACACCTCGAATCGCCATCTGTCAGTCAGGCTCTGCTGCAGCCCGTCAACGGTGGCGCTCCTTCTGATGACGACCAGTACGGTGGCCGACGCGGGGCTGGTATTGGTGACCACGACGTCTTCGATGTTGATGGAGAAGGCAGTGTTCAACTCCTGCTCTCTCTCCGCCATCTGATTCCGGAAGTCATTGATAGGCGGCAGCGGGCCGGAGCAGGTAAACAAGTTTGCTTTGTTGTCGTCCCTGGCCACCAGCATGGCTTGTAGATAATTGATGACCACCACGTCCGGCGCGCTCCGGTCGGGCGTCGTCGCGCGGTCGTACAGCACGTAGCCGATCACCGCACCACCGAGGCAGAGCAGCGCCAACACCCCCGCCACCACACTGAGGACGGTGCGGGTCCGGCGGGGCTTCGGCGGCGGCGCCGGGGCGACCGCAGGGGGCGCCAGCTGGTCCGGCGGGGTCCGCTGCGCCGGTACGCGGGAGACCTGGGAACCGGCGGGGGGCTGCACTGATTCCACCCCCTGAGGCTAGCGGCTGAGCGGCTCGTACCCAATGCCCCAGATCCTGCGGATCGTGACGGGCCGACCCCGGGACGTGACAGTTCCGCACCAGGTGCGACAAGACCGGCGCATCGCCGTCCCGGTTCCGGGGTGCGCGGCCCGACCTGGGATACGGTCTGCTCTCGGGGAGGTTTCCAACCTCGGAAAGAGGGGTGGACACGGTGGCCGGTCCGAAGGGTCGTACGAGCCGTGCCGCCGCCCTGCACCGGCGGGCCGCCGCCACGGTCGCCGCGGCGGCCGGTGTGCTCGACGAGACCCGACCGGCCCCCGCCGACCAGCGCCGGCAGTACGAGCTGGCCGACCGGCTCCGGACGGCGGCCGCCCTGGTCGCCCCGGGCTGGGCGGGCGCTCCGCTGGACACGCTGCCCCCGGACACTCCGGCCGGCGAGCAGAACCCGCCCTTCGTCCGGGTCGGCACGGCCGCCCCGCTGGACGACGCCCGCTTCCCCGCCCTGGTGCCACTGCTCGGCGCCGGGCACCTGACGCTCGACGTCGACGCCCGGGAGCCGAGGGCGGTTGGGCTGCTCCGGGCCGTACTGCTGCGGTTGCTGGCGGCGACGCCGGCCGGTTGCCTGCTGGTCCGCGCGGTGGACGGGGCAGGCGCGAAGGACACGTTCGCCCCGTTCGCGGCCCTGGCCGACGCCGGCCTGCTACCACCGCCGGCGGTGGACGTGGGTGGGCTGCGGACGGTGCTCACCGAGGCCGAGCAGTGGGTGTCGCCCGGCACCGGCCGTCCCCGCCGGCACGACCGGACGCTGCTGCTGATGGTCGCCGGGCTGCCGGAGCAGACGACGTCGAGCGACCTGGACCGGATCGAGGCGCTGGCCGAGGCGGGCCGGGCGGCCGGGCTGCACCTGGTGGTCGCGGGCTGGCCACCGGCCACCCGCCGGCCGCTGCCGCAGGCCACCCGGCTGGAGCTGCGCACCGCGTACGCGCTGCTGGGCGACCCGCCGGGGAGCCCGTTCAGCGGGCCCGGCGCGGACTCCCCCGGCGGACTGAACTCGCCGGTCTTCGTGGACGAGGACCCCGGGCCGGAGCTGGTCGGGACGGTCTGCCGCCGGTTGGCCGAGCAGGTCGAGGCGGGGTCCCGGCTGGACCTGACGGAACTGCTCCCGGCGGAGACGGAACCGCTGTGGAGCGCCTCCTCCACGAGCGGGCTCTCCACCACGGTCGGCGACGCCAACGGGCGGCCGGTGACCGTCGGCTTCACCGAGCTTACCCCGCACTGGCTGGTCAGCGGCCGGTCGGACGCGGGCCGCGCGGCGTTCCTGACCAACGCGCTGCTCGGGCTCGCCGCCCGGTACGGCCCGGACGAGCTGGCCCTCTACCTGGTGGACCTCAGCGACAACGAGTCCTTCGTGGAGTTCCTGCAGACCGAGCGGGACCGGTCCTGGGTGCCGCAGGTGCGCGCCGCCGCGATGGCGGCCGACCCGGAGTACGTCCGGGATCTCTTCGACCAGTTGGGGGCGGAGGCCCGTCGCCGCGAGGAGGCCGGTGTCCGGGCCGGTGGCCAGCGCTTCGCCGAGCTGCGGGAGCACCAGGCGCTGCCTCGGATCGTCTGCGTGATCGACAACTTCCCGTTGCTGCTGGCCGACCGGGACCCGGTCGCCGCCGACGTGCTGGCGCGACTGGACGGGCTGGCCCGGGCCGGGCGCGCGTACGGCGTCCACCTGGTGCTGTCCGGCGTGGGTGACCTGGGCATCGGATCCGGGGCGGCGCCCCGGGACTCGGTGCTGGGGCAGTTCCCCGTCCGGGTGGCGCTCTCCGGCGGCGGCGCGGTGCTGATGCCGACGAACGACGCGGCGGCCGGCCTGGCGGTGGGCAGCGCGGTGGTGAACACCGCCGGTGGCCTGGGCGGGCCACGGGGCGCCACCCGGGGGCACGAGCGGCTGGTCCGCTTCCCCGACCCGCACGACGAGCCGAGGACCGTCGAGCGGCTGCGGCACCGGCTCTTCGAGGCCCGTCCCGAGGACGCCACCCCGCCGGTGGTCTTCGCCGGCTGGGCCCGGCCGCTGCTGCGCAACGATCCCCGGATGCGGGCCGCGGTGGCCGGTCGGGCCGGTGGCGTCGAGGCGCTGCTCGGCCGGGCAGTGGACGTGGCCCGGACCACGGTCGCCGTCCCGCTCGGCCCGGTGGCCGGGCGCAACCTGGCCGTGCTCGGTCCGGGCACGGAGGCGGCCCGGCTGCTGGTGACCGCCGTCCGCAGCACCGCCGCGCACCACCCGCCGGGCACCGCCCGGTTCGTGCTCGCGCCGCTGGCCGACGGCTCCGCCGCGCCGGCCGAGCGGCTGGCGGCCGAACTGGCCGACCGGCACCGGGTGGAGACGGTGGACGGTGCGGGTCTGCTGGCAGCGCTGGACGGCGACGGGCCGGCGTACCTGGTGGTGTTCGGGTTGGACCTGGCCAAGCCGGCGGAGCTGCCGGTCGACCGGCTGCGGACGCTGCTGCGCGACGGGCCGCCGGCCGGGACGCACCTGATGGGTTGGTGGCGCACGGTGCCGCCGTTCGCCGCGCTGCTCGAACCGGAGGGCGAGGTGGACAAGTTGGCCGCGGTCGCCGTGGTGGACGTGCCGGGGGCGATGCTGGGCGCGGTCTTCGGCCGGCCGGTGTCGTGGCGGCCCCGCCCGGGCCGGGCGGTGCTCTGGGACGGTCCGGGCGAGCGGGGCACGGTGCTGGTGCCCTTCGCCGACGAGGAGGAACGGGCATGAGCCGACCCGACGGCACGGCCACCCCGCACGGCACGAGCGGACCGCGTGGCACGGCCGCCACACACCGCGCGAGCCCCGGCGGCACGGCCGCCATGCACGACACGAGCCGACCAGACGGCACGCCCACCCCGCACGGCACGAGCCGATCCGGCGGCACGGGCGTGGCGGGCCGGGTGCGTTCCGGGGCGACGGCGTGAGCGTCGACGAGGTGGGCACGGCGGCCACGGTCCGGCAGCGAACGGGCGACGAGCCGGTCGCCGCCGCCTGGACGGACTACCTGGCTGCCGCCCGCCAGCTCGACGGGGTACGCCGGGCCGCGGCGACCGCCGCCGCGGAGCAGGCCCGCGCGGTCGAGGCGGCCCGCGAGGAGCTGGCCGGGGTGCACGCCCGGCTGGCGCCGCAACAGGCCCGGCTGCGGGAGCTGGGCGTACCGGCGATCTCGCTGACCCCGACGCCGCCGGAGCTGACCGAGGCGGCCCGGTCGATGGTCGGTGGCCCGGCCGCCGTGCTGGCCGCGCTGCGGGTGGCCCGGGGCTGGGCGGACTCCGCCGACGCGACGCTGGCCGCCCGGGGCCCGCTGCGTCCGTCGGCCTGGCCGCCACGGGCCCGCAACCTGCTGGTGTACGGCCCGCTGGCGCTGCTGGTGCCGCTGGTCCAGTTGGTCGTCCTGCTGTTCGCCGGGACGGGCGCGGCGACGGTCGTGGCGCTGGTGGTCGGGGTGCCGATGCCGGCGGTGGCGTTCGCCGCCGGCTGGGTCGCGGTGGGGCGGCTCTTCCCGGCCCGCGCGGGTGAGCGGCTGGACCGTACGCCCCGGCTGGGCGCGTTGACCTGCCTGGTGCCGGCGGTGGCCGCCGCAGGCGGGATCATGCTGGCGCTGCTGGCGGGCTGACCGCCGGCGTGACGGCGTCCCCCGCCCGGCGCACCGGCATGGCGGCGTCCCCGCCCGGCGCAGCGGCATGGCGGCGTCCCCGCCCGGCGCAGCGTGGTCACGACGTCCCGGACACGACGGCTCACCGGAGAGTGGACACACGACGGCCGCGGTGCTCGGGGAGCGCCGCGGCCGTGTCGTGGGGTGGGTCAGCGGGGGATGATCAGGGCCATCGCCTCGGCCCGCGACTTCGGGTCGTGCTGGAGGGTGCCCCGCACCGCCGAGGTGATCGTCTTCGCGCCGCTCTTCTGGATGCCGCGCATCGCCATGCACATGTGCTCGCACTCCAGCACCACGACGACGCCGCGCGGTTGCAGCTTGCTCATCAGCAGGTCGGCGATCTGCGAGGTGAGCCGCTCCTGCACCTGGGGCCGGCGGGCGAAGACCTCGACCAGCCGGGCCAGCTTGGACAGGCCGGTGATCCGGCCGTCCGGGCCGGGGATGTAGCCGATGTGGGCGCTGCCCCGGAACGGCAGCAGGTGGTGCTCGCAGAGGCTCATCACGTCGATGTCCCGGACCAGGACCAGTTCCTCGTGGTTGGCCTCGAAGGTGGTGCTGAGCACCTGGGCCGGGTCGACCCGCAGGCCGGCGAAGAGTTCCGCGTACGCCCGGGCGACCCGGGCCGGGGTCTGCTGGAGGCCGTCGCGGTCCGGGTCCTCGCCGACCGCGATGAGGATCTCGCGGACCGCCTTCTCGATCCGGGCGAGGTCCATCGTGTCCTCGACCGGACGGCCGGTGAGCTTGCCGCTGATCAGCCGGGCGGCGACGTAGTCGAGCGCCTCGTCACCGGGCTCGGTGGACGAGGCGGCCAGCCCCGAGGGGTCGGGGCTGGCCGCGGCGTCGGTGTTCAGTGCGTACCGTCCGAGTTGTTCGAGGAGCCACCGACGGAGGCGCCGTCGGCCTGCGCCTGCGCCTTCAGCTTCTCCTTCTCGGCGGGGGTGAGCACCGGCGGCTCGGTGGAGGGCTGACGCTTGCCGAAGCCGTTGTACGGGGCCATCGGCGGGCGCTTCACCACCCGGGCGCAGATCCGGGCCATGTCGGCGGTGGAGAGGGTCTCCTTCTCCATCAGCTCCAGGACCATGTTGTCCAGCACGTCCCGGTACTCCACCAGGATCTCCCAGGCCTCGTCGTGGGCCAGTTCGATCAGGGCCCGCATCTCGCCGTCGATCTCGGCGGCGACCACGTCGGAGTAGTCCCGCTCGTGGCCCATGTTGCGGCCGAGGAACGGCTCGTCCCCGCTGGTGCCGTACTTGATCGCGCCGAGCTTGGAGCTCATGCCGTACTGCGTGATCATCGCGCGGGCCAGCTGGGTGGCCTTCTCGATGTCGTTGCCGGCGCCGGTGGTCGGCTCGTGGAAGACCAGCTCCTCGGCGGCCCGGCCGCCCAGCGCGTACGCCAGGGTGTCGATCATCTCGGCGCGGGTCTGGGTGTACTTGTCCTCGGTCGGCAGGACCAGGGTGTGCCCCAGCGAGCGGCCCCGGGACAGGATCGTCACCTTGTGCACCGGCGCGGCGTGCGGCAGCGCCCAGGCGACCAGCGCGTGCCCACCCTCGTGGTACGCGGTGATCTTCTTCTCCTGGTCGCTCATCACCCGGGTCCGGCGCTGCGGACCGGCGATCACCCGGTCGATCGACTCCTCCAGCGAGTCGTTGGTGATCGCCCGCTGCTCCTTACGGGCGGTGAGCAGCGCGGCCTCGTTGATGACGTTGGCGAGGTCGGCACCGGAGAAGCCGGGGGTGCGCCGGGCCACCGAGTCGAGGTCGACGTCGGGGGTGAACGGCTTGCCCTTGGCGTGCACCCGCAGGATGGCCTTGCGGCCCTCCATGTCGGGGGCGTCGACCGGGATCTGCCGGTCGAAGCGGCCCGGGCGCAGCAGCGCCGGGTCGAGGATGTCGGGCCGGTTCGTGGCGGCGATCAGGATGACCCCGCCCTTGGTGTCGAAGCCGTCCATCTCGACGAGGAGCTGGTTGAGGGTCTGCTCGCGCTCGTCGTGACCGCCGCCCATGCCGGCGCCGCGGTGGCGGCCGACGGCGTCGATCTCGTCGACGAAGACGATCGCCGGGGCGTTCGCCTTGGCCTGCTCGAAGAGGTCGCGGACCCGGCTGGCGCCGACACCGACGAACATCTCGACGAAGTCGGAGCCGGAGATCGAGTAGAACGGCACCCCGGCCTCGCCGGCGACGGCGCGGGCCAGCAGCGTCTTACCGGTGCCGGGCGGGCCGAAGAGCAGCACGCCCTTCGGGATCTTGGCGCCCAGGGCCTGGTACTTCGCCGGGTTCTGCAGGAAGTCCTTGATCTCGTGCAGCTCCTCGACGGCCTCCTCGGCCCCGGCCACGTCGGCGAAGGTGGTCTTCGGCGTGTCCTTGGTGATCATCTTCGCCTTGGACTTGCCGAAGTTGAGCACCCGGGAGCCGCCGCCCTGCATCTGCGACATGAAGAAGATCAGCAGGAGCACCAGCAGGGCGATCGGGAGCAGGTTGACCAGCAGGCTCACCCAGATGCTGTCGGACGACACCTTGGCGTCGGCCGGGCCGGTGACCCGGTTCGCCGCCTTGGCCTCCAGGACCTCGTTCCAGACGTCGTCGCCGACCTCGTACGGGAACTGGGCCTCGATCCGGTCGGTGGTGGTGTCACCGAACTTGGTCTTCTCGGCCAGGTCGAGCTGGAGCGTCTGCTCCTTGTCCTGGAAGACGACCTTCTTGATCTTGGGCGTGCCGGTGTTGAGCTGGTCGAGCGCAACGGAAGTGTCCACCCGGTGGTAGCTGGGACCAGCGGTGAACAGCTGACTGAGCACAACGGCGCCGAGGATGACCAGGATGATCCAGACCACCGGTCGGCGGAAGAAACGCGTACGTTCCATACTGTTGTCGAGCGCCGAGACGCCCGCATCCTCCTGATCGACGTCCTGACCGTCTGAATGGTGTCGCCGCTGTCGGCGACGCCGGGCCGCCGTGCGGGCCGGCCTCGACCCCGAGGCGCGAACTGCCGCGCCGCGGTCATTCGACGGTACACCGTTCGTGCCAGATGTGAGCTTGCGAGCCCAGCACTTACGCGGACGGCGAACCGAGGTTTCAGCCGGTGTGGCGGAGAGTTCCGCAGCCGGCCGACCCGACCGCCCGGTCACGCGGGTCGAGGGGCCGGACGCGGAGTTGACTCCACGCCACCGACACCTACCGTAGTCGGATTCGCTGAGAGCCCGCTGAACGTCCGCTCGATGGACACCGATACGAACGGTCGCCGGGCCGGCGGACACCGGCCCGGCGGAGGGCTCAGGCCCGGGCGTAGACCTCGGGCTTGAGCACGCCGACGTACGGCAGCTCGCGGTACCGCTCACCGAAGTCGAGGCCGTAGCCGACGACGAACTCGGTCGGGATGTCGAAGCCGACGTACTTCACCGGGACGGGGACCTTCACCGCGTCCGGCTTGCGGAACAGGGCGACCACCTCGACGCTGGCCGCCGAGCGGGACTCCAGGTAGCGCAGCAGCCAGGAGAGGGTCAGGCCGGAGTCGACGATGTCCTCCACCACGACCACGTGCCGGCCGGCGATGTCCCGGTCCAGGTCCTTGAGGATGCGGACCACGCCGGAGGAGGTGGTGCCCTGGCCGTACGAGGAGACGGCCATGAACTCCAGTTCGGCCGGCGGGCCGTGTCGGCCGAGCGCCCGGGCGAAGTCGGCCATGAACATGACCGCGCCCTTGAGCACGCAGACGAGCAGGAGTCCGTCCTCGACGCCGGCGTAGTCCGCCGAGACCTGCTTGGCCAGCTCCGCGGTCTTCTCGCGGATCTGCGCCTCGGAGATGATCACGTGATCGATGTCGGCGTCGTACCAGGAGCCGTCAGCCATGACTCCTAGCCTGCCGTACGCCGGTCGACCTCCGTCGGCGGGGCCGCCCCTTTTGGAGCGGTCCCGACGCGGATTTTCCCGGCAAACCCGACGAAGTACCTCAGTAGGCACGGGAGTGCCAGCGACGACCGTCGTCGGTGGGCTTCCAGTCGGCCGAGTCGCGGCTGTCGGAGGTGAGGCCGGCCGCCGAGGCGACGGCCAGGACGACGAGGAACAGAAGCAGCAGCAGAAACTCCATGGCGGCGCTCGCTTTCGCGGTGGTATGAGTGGTTTTCGCCGCCGGTGCGCACCGGACTGGAACCAGTCTCCGCCCGTCGCCCGGGCCCGGACAGTGGCAGGAATGCCATCCCTCCTCGATTTCCTGCCACCGCTGCGGTTACCCTCGTCACATGCTGCACACCGTCGCCGTCGTCGCCCTGGACGGGGTCGCCACCTTCGAACTCGGCGTGCTCGCCGAGGTCTTCGGCACCGACCGCACGGCCGACGGGTTCCCCGCCTACCGCTTCCGGGTGTGCGGCCCCGACGGCGCGCCGGTGCGCACCTCCTCCGGCTTCCAGCTGACCCCGCACACCGACCTCTCCGCCGTCGAGGACGCCGACCTGGTCGCCGTCCCCGCCCACCAGCACGGCACCACCGCCCCCGCGTGCGTGCTCGACGCGCTGCGCCGGGCCGCCGAGCGGGGGGCGTACCTGTTCAGCGTCTGCTCGGGCGCCTTCCTGCTCGGCGAGGCCGGGCTGCTCGACGGCCGGGAGTGCACCACCCACTGGCGGTACGTCGACGAGTTGCAACGCCGGCACCCGACCGCGCGGGTGAAGTGCGACTCGCTCTACGTCCAGGACGGCAAGCTGCTCACCAGCGCCGGCACGGCGGCCGGCATCGACGCCTGCCTGCACCTGATCCGCCAGGAGCACGGCTCGGCCACGGCCACCCGGCTCGCCCGCCGGATGGTGGTCCCGCCGCACCGCGACGGCGGGCAGTCCCAGTACGTCGAGGCCCCCATCCCGAAGGCCCCCGAGGCGCCCACCCTGGAGCCGGTGCTGGAGTGGCTGATGGGACACCTGGACCGGCCCACCACCGTGGAGGAGCTGGCCGGCCGGGCCGGCATGTCACCGCGCACCTTCGCCCGACGGTTCCGGGCCGAGACCGGCACCACCCCGCACGACTGGCTCACCAACCAGCGGGTGCTGCTGGCGCGGCGGCTGCTGGAGGACACCGCGCTGACCGTGGAGGCGGTCGCCGACCGGGCCGGCTTCGGCGACGCCGCCGCCCTGCGCCACCACTTCAGCCGCCGGATCGGCACCACCCCGCACGCGTACCGCACCACGTTCCGGGACCGCGTCGCCGCCCACTGACCACCGGCCGCCCCGGGCGTCAGTAGCCGACGGCGGCGCCGTCGACCCGGGACTCCGTGCCCGCCACGTACCCGCCGGACGGCGACCGGAAGACCGCCTGCCCGTACCCGAAGGCGGCCCGCTCGGCGGTGACGGTGACCTCGTGCCCCCGGGCGCGCAGCCGGTCGACCAGGCCGGGCTCGGCCGCCAGTTCCGGCTCGACGAGCAGGGTCCGGCCGGTGTGCCAGTACCAGCGCGGGGCGTCCAGCGCGGCCTGCGGGTCTGCACCGGCGTCGAGGGCGGCGGAGACGAACTGCACGTGCCCCTGCGGCTGCATGTGCCCGCCCATCACCCCGAACGGCCCGACCGGCGCGCCGTCGCGGGTCAGGAAACCCGGGATGATCGTGTGGAACGGCCGCTTCGCCGGGCCGACCACGTTCGGGTGGTCGGGGTCGAGCCGGAAACCCAGGCCCCGGTTCTGCAACGCGAAGCCGTACCCGGGCAGCACCACGTGCGAGCCGAACGCCAGGTAGGTGGACTGGATGAGGCTGACCATCATCCCGCCCGCGTCGGCGGCGCAGAGGTGGACCGTGCCGCCGCGTTCCGGCTCCCCGGCCACCGGGTCGCCGGCGGAGTCGGTGACCAGCCGCCGCCGGGCGGCCACGTACCCCGGGTCGAGCAGGGCGGCGGTCGGGGACGGCGCGCGTTCCGGGTCGGCCACGTGGGCGTGGGCGTCGGCGAAGCCCAGCTTCACCGCCTCGACCTGCCGGTGCACCCGCTCCTCGACGGTGCGCCCGGCCAGGTCCGTGCCGTCGAGGATGCCCAACGCGAGCAGCGCGGCGAGGCCCTGGCCGGGCGGCGGCAGCTCCCAGACCTCGTGGCCCCGGTAGGACACGGCGACCGGGTCGACCCAGGTCGAGGCGTGCCGGGCCAGGTCGTCGCCGGTGAGCAGGCCGCCGGTGCGCGCGGCGTGCGCGTCGAGCGCCGCCGCGATCTCGCCGGTGTAGAAGTCCGCCGCACCGGTCTCCGCGATCCGGCGCAGGGTCCGGGCGGCGTCGGGGTTGCGCCACCGCTCGCCGGGGCGGGGCGCCCGCCCGTCGAGGGTGAACACCCGGTCGAACTCGGCGTACTCCTCGCCGTGCAGACCTTCGTGCCCGGCCATGGCGCGGGCCCAGGTCGCGGCGGTGCCGGCGGAGACCGGGTGGCCGTGCTCGGCGTACCCGACCGCGTCGGCGAAGAGGTCGGCGAAGGGCAGCGAGCCGAACCGGTCGTGCAGGTCCCGCCAGCCGGCCGGCGCGCCGGGCACGGTGACCGGCAGCCAGCCCCGGGCCGGCATCGCCGGGCCGTACGCCTGCGCGCCACCGAGCGCCTCGGGCGGCGTCGCCGGCTGCCGCCCGGTCGCGGCGAGCACCACCTCACGGGTCAGCCCGGCCGGGGACCGGCCGGCGGCGTTCAGGCCGTGCAGCCGCTCGCCGTCCCAGACGATGGCGAAAAGGTCACCGCCGATGTCGTTCGACGGCGGCTGGACCACGGTCAGGGTGATCGCGGTGGCCAGCGCCGCGTCGACGGCGTTGCCGCCGCGCCGCAGCACGGCCAGGCCCGCGGCCGCCGCGAGCGGCTGGCTGGTCGCGACGGCGCCGTGAGGGGCCAGCAGCGGCAGTCGGGGGTACGCCATCCGCCATGTCTACCGCCTGCGGCGGCTCCCGGCGAGCGGTACGGGTGCGTCAGTGGACGCGCCGCAGCGTGCCGTCGCGGCGGATCACCCGCACTCCCCCGGGCAGGGCGGTGGCACCCTGCCCGCGCCAGTCGGTGACCAGCGCGTCGAGCGCGGCGACGTGCCGGTGCGACAGCGCGGCGGGCAGCGCGCCCAGCTCCCGCGCCCAGGCGTGCAGCACCCGGGTGCGGACCGCCTCGGGCAGGTCGGCCAGGGCCGCCACCAGGAGCCCGTCCGCCCCGGCCCGTGCCCCCGCCAGCGCGGCGCCGGCCAGGTCGTCCAGGGCGGCCGTGTCGGCGGCGACCAGTCGGGCGGTGCGGGCCAGGTTGTCCAGCACCCCCGCGCCGAGCGCCTCGACCAGCACCGGCAGCACGTCGGCCCGGACCCGGGCCCGGGCGTACGACGGGTCGGTGTTGTGCGGGTCCTCCCACGCGGTGAGCCCGAGCGCGGCGCACGCCGTACGGGTCTGCTCCCGGGTGACGTCGAGCAGCGGGCGCAGCAGCGGCACCCCGGCCAGCTCCCGGCGTCGCGGCATCCCGGCCAACCCACGCGGCCCCGCGCCCCGGGCCAGCGCGAGCAGCACCGTCTCGGCCTGGTCGTCACGGGTGTGCCCGAGCAGCAGCGCGGCGGCCCGGTGCCGGTGGGCGGCGTCCACCAGCGCCTGGTAGCGGGCGTCGCGGGCGGCGGCCTCGGGGCCACCGGGCCGTCCGGCCACGGTCACCGGGACCGCCTCCACCGGGTCGAGCCCGGCCTCGACGCCCCACCGGGCCACGTCGGCGGCGCGCCCGGCGGAACCCGCCTGCAACCCGTGGTCGACGGTGACCAGGCCGGCACGGCGACCCAGCCGGGGCGCGACGAAGGCGGTGGCGGCGGCGAGGGCCAGCGAGTCGGCCCCGCCCGAGCAGGCCACCAGGACCGGCCCGTCGCCGGGCAACCCGGTCAGCGCCCGGCGGACCGCGATCCGGATGGCGGCGACCGGCGGGGCGAGGGCGGCCACGGCCGTCCGCTCAGCCGGCGGTGGGGGTGGCGCCGGCCGGCCCGTGCACCCGGGCCACCCAGGCGTCCGGGTCGCCCAGCTCGTCCAGCCGGGGCAGGGTCAGCGGGGAGCCGAAGATCTTGTTGAAGCCGTCCATGCCGACCCGGTCGACGACGCCGTGCACGAACTTGCGGCCCTCGGCGTACTGGCGCATCTTGACGTCCACGCCGAGCAGGCGGCGGATCGCCTTCTCCAGCGGGTTGCCGGCCTCGCGACGCCGGTTGAACGCCGCCCGGATCCGCTCCACGCTCGGGATGACCTGCGGGCCGACACCGTCCATCACGAACTCGGCGTGCCCCTCCAGCAGCGTCATCAGGGCGGTGAGCCGGTCCAGCACGGCCCGCTGGGCGGGGGTCTGCACGATGTCGAGGACGCTGGTCCGGCTCTCCGGGTCCTTCACCGCGTCGGAGAGCGTGGAGACGCCCCGGCGCAGCCGCTCCAGCAGGTGCTCGCTGCCCTGCGAGGCGTCCACGAACGCCTGCACCTCGCCGAGGAAGTACGCCCGCATCCACGGCACCGCGGTGAACTGGGTGCGGTGGGTGACCTCGTGCAGGCAGACCCAGAGCCGGAAGTCGCGCGGGTCGGCCTCCAGCTTCCGCTCCACCTCGACGATGTTCGGCGCGACCAGCAGCAGTTGGCCGGGATCGGCGGAGAAGACCTCGTACTGGCCGAGGACCCGGCCGGAGAGGTACGCCAGCACGGTGCCGGCCTGCACGCCGGTCACCCGCGAACCGACCGCCTCGGTGAGCGGGCCGGGACGCTTGTCGCCGGAGAGCCGGCTGACCAGCGGGGTGATCACCTCACGCAGGCCGGCGATGTTGGTGGCGGCCCAGTCCCGCCGGTCGACCACCCGCACCGGCGGGTGCGACACCTGCGAGCGCAGCCCGGTGTAGTCGGCGACGTGCCCGGCCGCCTCGTCGGTGAGCCGCCGCAGCTCGCCGACCGCCTCGGCGGCCTCCGCGTACGACACACGCGGGCCCGACTTGCCCAGCGCCCCCGCGGTCGCGGCGGCCAGATCCCAGTCCACGAACTGCGCCATGCACCCACCGTACCCGCGCCGGAACACCCCGGCCGGGCGCGCGACGGCAGGGCCGGATCAGCGGCAGCCGCAGGCGGCCAGCGCGCCGGTGATCCGGTCGAGGGCCTGCCGGGTGACGTCCGGGTCGCCGGCCGGGGCCCGGTCGGTGAGCACGGCGAAGGTGAGCAGCCGACCCTCGGCGGTGGTGACCAGCCCGGCGATGGCGTGCACCCCGGTCAGCGTGCCGGTCTTGGCCCGCACCGCCCCGGCGCCGGCCTTCGTGGCGGCGGCCCGGTACCGGTCGCCGAGGGTGCCGGACCAGGCGCCGACGGGCAGGCCACCGAAGATGCCGGCCAGCTCGGGGTGGTCGCCCTTGCCGGCGAGCGCGATCAGGTCGGTCAGCAGGGACGGGCTGATCCGGTTCTTCCGGGACAGCCCGCTGGCGTCGGAGAGGGTGATCTCGTCGGCGGGCAGCCCCAGTTCGGCGAGGACCGCGTCCATCGCCGCCGCCCCGCCGCTGAACGAGGCGGGCTGGTTGCGGGCCAGCGCCACCTGGCGGGCCAGCGCCTCGGCGACCACGTTGTCGGAGTCGCTGATCATGATGTCGACCAGCCGGATCATCGGCAGCGACTCGACCTTGCCCAGCTCGGCGCCGGGTGCCGGGGCGGCGCCGGTCGAGGCGCCCGCGTCGGCCGGGGCTCTGCCCTTCGTCACCGGGGCGTCACCCAGCCCGAGCAGGCGGGCGAAGGCACGGCCGGCGGCCAGGTCGGGCTGCGGGTCGCGCTGCGCCGCGCCGTGGGTGTCGTCGAAGGTCCGCCGGGCGGTCTCCGGGTCGGTCCGCGCGCCGTCGGTCATCAGCGCGGTGATCGCCGCGCCGTACCCGCCGGTGGGGATGTCGGGGTCCCAGCCGGGGGCGTGCACCGGGCCGGGGAAGAGGGTGGAGTCGACGATCACCCTGGTCGGGGCGGTGCCGCCGAGCGCCTGTTTCACCTGCGCGGCGAGGGTGTCGAGCCGGGCCGCACCGGGATAGAAGCCCTTGCCGTCGACCGCCAGCGTCGGGTCGCCACCGCCGACCAGGACCACCTCGCCGGGGTTGGCGCCGGCCACCGCGCGGGTGGGGATCCGGTGGCCGGGGCCACGGGCCTCCAGCACGGTCACCCCGGTGGCCAGCTTGGTCACCGAGGCGGGCACGGTGCCGTCGTCGCCGCCCCGGGTGAAGAGCGACTGTCCCGTCGTCACGTCCGCCACCGACACGTTGACCCGGCTGCCGAGCGCCGGCTGGCCGAGCAGCGGGTCGAGCGCGGCGCGCACCCCGTCGGGGGTGGGCTGCGGCGCGCCCGCGTCGGGGCCGGCGAGCACCGGCGCCGGGTCGGGCTCGGGCGCGCGGGCGGTGGCCGGCGGGTCGGCCTCGTCGCCCAGCCAGCCGGCGACCGGGCCGGGTCGGACCAGCACGGCGAACCCGGCCAGCGCGAGCAGCAGCACGGCGACGAACGCGGCGACCGGCAGCAGCCGGCGTCGGCGGCGCGGCGCGGGGGCGGGTGGGGACGGCGGGTTGGCCCCGGCCGGCGGCGGGGAGACCGGCACGGCGCCCACGGCCGGCGAGACCGGCACCGGACCGGACGCCGGGGACACCGGCGTCGAGCCGTACACCTGGGAGCCGGCGGGCCGGGCGGAGCCGGCGGCCGGCGGCGGGCCGGACGGGACACGGGCCGATCCGGCGGCGGGCCGGTCCGGGCCCTGCGGAGGCCGGTCGGAGCCGGGGCCGGACGGGCCCGCGGACCGGTCGGACGGGTGGACACCGGGCACCCGGACCCGGCCACTGGCGGCCCCGGAACCGGATCCGCCGGATCCGCGTCCGTCAACCCCGTCCGGGCGGTAGTGTGAATCTTCCCTCCCCACGACCCCCTCCTTCCGCGTGCGGAACCAGCCTGGGCGACACTACTTCGGTCCGAAGACTATGCGGCGTCCGGAGCCGGCGGGTGGCCATTCACCCGTACCGGGGGCGTCAGTGGTTCCGTTCAGCCAGCGTGGGCAGACGAGGGAGCGTGGAAGATGGATTTCGACGTCACGGTTGAGATCCCGAAGGGTCACCGCAACAAGTACGAGGTGGACCACGTGACCGGCCGGATCCGGCTGGACCGCACCCTGTTCACGTCGACCCAGTACCCGGCCGACTACGGCTTCATCGAGGGCACCCTGGGCGAGGACGGCGACCCGCTGGACGCCCTGGTGCTCGTCCCCGAGCCGACCTTCCCGGGCTGTCTGATCCGCTGCCGCACGATCGGCATGTTCCGGATGACCGACGAGAAGGGCGGGGACGACAAGGTCCTCTGCGTGCCCTACGAGGACCCGCGCCAGGAGCACCTGCGCGACATCCACCACCTGGGCGAGTTCGACCGGCTGGAGATCCAGCACTTCTTCGAGGTCTACAAGGACCTGGAGCCGGGCAAGTCGGTCGAGGGCGCGACCTGGGTCGGCCGGGTCGAGGCCGAGGCCGAGATCGCCGCGTCGTACCGGCGGGCCAAGGAGGCCGAGGAGCGCGGCGAGTCCACGCACTGACGACCAGCACGTCGCGAAGGCCCGGGCATCCGCCCGGGCCTTCGTCGTCGGGGTCAACCGAGCAGGCCGCGCGCGGCGTCGTAGAGGTCCAGCACCGCGCAGGCCACCGGCACCACCGCCACCACCAGCGCGGTGTCGGTCAGGTCGGCCACCCGACCGAGGTACGGCGAGACCGGCCGCCGCGCGTACGTCGTGCCCGCCGCCACGGCGGTGAGCGCAACCAGCAGCCCGCCCACCGCGAGCGCGAGCAGGCCGGCGGCACCGGCGCCGGTGGCCAGCAGCACGCCCAGCACCCCGAACCCGGCCAGCCCGGCCAGCACCGGCGGCACCCGGTGGCGCACCGCCACGAAGAGCCGGGTACGCAGCAGCAGCACCGCGGCGCTGACCGCCACCAGCAGCCGCCCGGCCACACCCCCGGTCACCCCGAGCACGTACGCGGCGACGACCGCCAGCACGGCGTGCCCGATGAGCATCCCGGTCAGCATCTCCTCGGTCCGGGCCACCGCCGCGTGCACCCGGGCCCGGTCCGGCAGGTCCCGCACGCCGTCGGGGCCACCGGCCGGCCCGCTCGGCAGGGTGATCGGCGGCAGCGGCATCTTGCCCAGCCGGATGGCCAGCAGCGGCAGCGCGCCGACGGCGAAGACCAGCACGCAGGCCAGCACCGCGGCGGTGCCGGCCGGGTCGAGCAGCAGCCCACCCAGGGCGGCCGGGGCGCCGACCACGCCGACGGTCGCGCCGGCCACGAAGATCCGCAGCCGGGTGGCGACACCGAGCAGACCGAGCACCGCGACCAGCAGCAGCGCCACCGAGCCGGCCAGCAGCTCCGGAGCGCCCAGCCAGGGCAGCGGGCCGAACACCCCGACCGGGTCGCCGGAGGCGACCGCGAGGGCGCCGGCGGCGAAGGCGTACGGCAGCGCGTACCCGGCGAGGGTGGCGCCGGTCGCGCCGTCGCCGTACGCCCGGGAGGCGACCGCGCCGGCGACGCAGAGCAGCAGCGCCACGGCGACCGCGACCGGCCAGCCGGCGCGGTGCTGCGGCCCGCCGGCCAGGAGGGCGACCAGCCCGACGGCGAGCGGCACGCCCGCCCCGGCGAGCGTGGCGGCCCGGGTGGCGGCCGGCGACCAGGCGCTGCCCCGGCGGCGGGCGCCGTCGGCGATCGCCTCGACCACGTCGTCGTACTCCAGTTCCGGCCACTGGTCGTGGGCCGGCACGAGGTGCAGGACCTCGCCGTCGCGCACCCCCTGGGGCAGCAGCGCCTGCGCGGTGGCCAGCACCGCGCCGTCGGTACGCCGCAGCACCCAGCCGCCGTGCCGCTCGCCGTCGTCGGCCAGCCCTTCGCCCGCGTGCCGCAGCACCTCGGGCAGCAGCTCGGCAAGCGGAACCTGCTCCGGCAGGGCCACGTCGACGCGCCGCCCGGGGGCGCTGATGGTGACCCTGGCCAGCCCGGTGGTCATCGACTGGTCTCCATATCGATCGGGAGCGGTGGCTGACGGACGACAGGACTTTACCTACCATGAGCCAGGCTCGGGTTACCGAGCGCCACAGGGAGGCCTCGTGTCCACTGTCGTCATCAAGCGGCCACCGCGCCGTCCGGCCCCGGAGATCCCGGTCGGTGAGCTGCCCGTCGAGGCGCCTCCGGAGATCCCGGCGGTGACCGGCGGCCGGTGGCAGCAGGCGTTGATGGTGCTGCCGATGCTGGGCGGCACGGTGGCGATGGCGATGATGTTCGGCCGGGGCGGCGGCGCCTACTCGTACGTGGTGGGCGGGCTGTTCGGGCTCTCCAGCCTGGCGATGCTGGTGACCTCCTGGGGCAGCGCCTCGGGCACCCC
This sequence comes from Micromonospora coxensis, assembly GCF_900090295.1. Taxonomy (NCBI): domain Bacteria; kingdom Bacillati; phylum Actinomycetota; class Actinomycetes; order Micromonosporales; family Micromonosporaceae; genus Micromonospora; species Micromonospora coxensis. Next base: position 3,202,101 of record NZ_LT607753.1, read on the forward strand.
GAAGAAGTCCGAGATGATGGCGGCCCGCCGCGAGTACCTGCGGCACCTCACCGCGCTGCGCCGCCGGGTCCGGCAGACCGCCCGGCAGCAGCGGGCCGGCCTCTACTACCGCCATCCCGACCCGGGCCGGCTCTGGTCGACGGTGGACAGCCACCGGGTGTGGGAGCGCCGGCCCGGCGATCCGGACTTCGCCGTGGTCCGGGTCGCCGTCGGGCCGCAGACCCTGGCCACCCCCCTGGTCCCCCCGGTCACCCGGCCGCTGGAGGAGCTGGAGCCGATGACCGCCGGGTCGCTGCGGCGCTTCCTCGACGCGTACTCGGTGGTGCCGGACCTGCCGGTGGCGCTCTCCCTGCGCGGCTTCGCCCGGGTCCACGTCAAGGGCGAGCCGGGCGTCGGCTCGCCACCCACCGGCTCCCCCGCCGCCCAGGCGCTGGCCCGGGCGGTGCTCACCCAGCTCGCCGTCTTCCACGCCCCGGACGAGCTGCTCATCGCCGTCTGCGCCGGGCCGGAACGGCGCGCGCTGTGGGAGTGGGTGAAGTGGCTGCCGCACGCGCACCACCCCGTCCACACCGACGCGCTCGGCCCGGTGCGGCTGGTCACCAGCTCCGCCGCCGAGCTGGAAAGGCTCCTCGACGACGTGCTGGGCAGCCGGTCCCGGTTCAGCCCGGCCGGCCCGGCCACCGACGGCCCGCACGTGGTGGTGCTCCTCGACGGCGGCGACCTGACCGGGGCCACCGACCTGACCGGCGACGGCGGCATCGACGCGGTCACCGTGATCGACCTGGACACCCCGCCGCCCCGCCTGCTCGACCGGTACGCCCTCCTGCTGGAGCTGCGCGGCCACCGGCTGCACTCCTGGTCCGTCGAGGGGCACGCGGAGGTGGGCACCGCCGACCGGCTGGAGCCGGCCGACGCCGAGGCGGTGGCCCGCCGGCTCGCCCCGCTGCGGCTCGCCACCGCCGTACGGGGTGGGGAGGCCGCGCCCGGGGCCGAACCGGGCCTGCCCGAACTGCTCGGCATCGGTGACCCGGAGGGCTTCACCGCCGAGCAGGGCTGGGCGCCCCGCTCGCCCCGGGAACGGCTCCGGGTGCCGATCGGGGTGGGCGCCGACGGCGGCGCGATCGACCTGGACCTCAAGGAGTCGGCGCAGGACGGGATGGGCCCGCACGGGCTGCTGATCGGCGCGACCGGCTCCGGCAAGTCGGAGCTGCTGCGCACCCTGGTGCTGGGCCTGGCCGCCACGCACAGCTCGGAGCAGCTCAACTTCGTGCTGGTGGACTTCAAGGGCGGCGCCACCTTCGCCTCCTTCGACCGGCTGCCGCACACCGCCGCCGTGATCACCAACCTGGCCGACGCGCTGCCGCTGGTCGACCGGATGGTGGACGCCATCAACGGCGAGCTGATGCGCCGGCAGGAGCTGCTGCGCCGGGCCGGCAACTTCGCCAGCCTGCGCGACTACGAGCGGGCCCGGGCCGCCGGCACCCCGCTCGCCCCGCTGCCGTCGCTGCTGCTGATCTGCGACGAGTTCTCCGAGCTGCTGTCGGCCAAGCCCGACTTCATCGACCTGTTCGTCCAGATCGGACGGCTGGGCCGGTCCCTCGGCGTGCACCTGCTGCTGGCCAGCCAGCGTCTCGAGGAGGGGCGGCTGCGCGGGCTGGACACCCACCTGTCGTACCGGATCGGGTTGCGGACCTTCTCGGCGCTGGAGTCCCGGACGGTGCTCGGCGTGCCCGACGCGCACGAGCTGCCCCGCTCCCCCGGCCACGGCTACCTGCGCGCCGGCACCGACCCGCTGGTCCGGTTCCGGGCCGCGTACGTCTCCGGGCCGGTCCGCCGCCGTGGCGGCGCGGGCGGTGGCGGGGCCGGCGGCACGCCCCGGCTGCTGACCTTCTCCACCCACCTGGTGCCGGTGCCCGAGCCGGCCGCCCCGGCGGCGCTGACCGCCGTCGAGGAGGAGGCCGAGAGCCTGCTCGACGTGCTGGTCGGCCGGCTCGCCGGGCAGGGCCCACCGGCCCACCAGGTGTGGCTGCCGCCGCTGGACCGGGCCCCCACCCTCGACGAGCTGCTCGGCCCGGCGGGCGCCGACCCGCAGCGCGGCCTCACCGTCGCCAACCCGGAGCTGCACGGCGCGCTCCAGGTGCCGGTGGCGCTGGTGGACAAGCCCTTCGAGCAGCGCCGCGACCTGCTCTGGCTGGCGCTGGACGGCGCCGCCGGGCACGTCGCCGTGGTCGGCGCGCCGCAGAGCGGCAAGTCGCACGCGCTGCGCACCCTGGTCTGCGCGCTGGCGCTGACCCACACCCCGGCCGAGGCGCAGGTCTACTGCCTGGACTTCGGCGGTGGCGGGCTGGCCGCGCTGCGCGACCTGCCGCACGTCGGCGGGGTGGCCGGTCGCGCCGACCCCACGGTGGTCCGCCGGACGATCGGCGAGATCGCCACCCTGCTCGCCGAGCGGGAACGCCGCTTCGCCGAGCTGGGGGTGGAGTCCATGGCGGCCTGGCGGCAGCGGCGGTCCGCGCTGGCCGCGGCCGGCCAGCCCACCGTCGACCCGTACGGCGACGTGTTCCTCGTCGTGGACGGTTGGGCCACCCTGCGGGGCGAGTACGACGACCTCGAACCCCTGATCACCGACCTGGCCACCCGGGGCCTGTCGTACGGGGTGCACGTGGTGGCGAGCGCGGTGCGCTGGATGGACTTCCGGCCGGCGATCCGGGACCTGTTCGGCTCCCGGTTGGAGCTGCGCCTCGGCGATCCGTCCGACTCGGTGGTGAAGCGGGTCGCGGCGGCGAGCGTGCCGGAGAAGAGCCCCGGCCGGGGCATCACCGCCCAGGGCCTGCACTTCCTCACGGCGCTGCCGCAGCTCGCCGGGGCGGAGACGGCCGAACTGGTGAAGGCGGTCGCCGGCGCCTGGTCCGGCCCGCCCGCCCCCCGGGTGCGCCTGCTCCCGCCGGTGCTGCCCTACGCCGAGCTGGACGTCGGCGCGGCCACCGGCCTGGCCTTCCCCATCGGGGTGGCCGAGGCGGACCTGCGTCCGGTGGCGCTGGACTTCGCCACCGAGCCGCACTTCGTGGTCTTCGGCGACGCCGAGTGCGGCAAGTCGTCGTTCCTGCGCGCGCTGGCCACCTCGATCGTGCACCGGTTCGCCCCGGAGCAGGCCCGGATCATCGTGGTCGACTACCGGCGCAGCCTGCTCGGCCTCAAGGAGCTGCCGCACGTGATCGGGTACGGCAGCGCGGCGCCGTACACCGGCGAGCTGATCGAGTCGGTGGCCGGCTACATGCAGGCCCGGATACCGGGGCCGGAGGTGACCCCGGCCCAGTTGCGGGAGCGGTCCTGGTGGTCCGGGCCGGAGTTGTTCGTGCTCGTCGACGACTACGACCTGGTGGCGAACGGCCCGGCGAACCCGCTGCGGGGGCTGGAGGAGTACCTGCCGCAGGCCCGCGACATCGGGCTGCACCTGGTGTTGGCCCGCCGGTCCGGCGGCGCGGCCCGGGCCCAGTACGAGCCGGTCGTGCAGCGGCTGCGGGAGCTGTCCACCGCCGGGCTGGTGATGAGCGGCAGCCCGGACGAGGGGCAACTGGTGGGCCCGGTGCGGCCGGGTCCGCTGCCCCCGGGACGCGGCCGGCTGGTGACCCGGCGGGAGGGGGTGCGGCTGGTCCAGCTGGCCCACCTGCCGCCGGTGTGAGTGGCCCGGCGCGGAACGTGCCGTGGCACGGGGGAAAACCGGTAATCTCCCACCAGCATGTCTCCGTCGTGATGAATGGTTGAGGATGTGACCAGGGTTCGGCACGGCTCCCCGAGCACGCTCCACCGGTTCGCCGGCCGCGCGCTGCTCGGTGCGGCGGCGACCGCGGCGACGGTCGTCGGCGTGCTCCCGCCCGCGGCGGCGGCCGCCGCGCCCGCGCCGGTCACCGCCGCCGCGCCGCTGGCCGAGCCGGACTTCGTCCCGGTGGAGACCACGACCCGGGCCGACCGGATCCGCGACGAGCAGTGGCAGCTCGACGAGCTGCGGGCCGCCACCGCGTGGCAGACCTCCACCGGTCGGGGCGTCACCGTCGCCGTGATCGACTCCGGGGTGGACCCGTCCCACCCGGATCTGGCCGGCCAGGTGCTGCCCGGCCTCGACCTGGTCTCCCCCGCCGGTGCGGCCGAGCCGGACCCGGTGGGGCACGGCACCACGGTGGCCAGCCTGATCGCCGGGCGCAACGACGACCGGAAGGGCGTCGTCGGGCTCGCCCCGGACGCGCGCATCCTGCCGGTGCGGGTGCTCGACGACGAGAACCGCTACGACGACGCGATGATCGTCGCCAAGGGGGTGCGCTGGGCCGTCGACCACGGCGCCCGGGTGATCAACCTGTCCCTCGGCGGCAGCGGGGACAGCCCGGCGCTGGCCGCCGCCCTGGACTACGCCTTCGCCCGGGACGTGGTGGTGGTCGCCTGCACCGGCAACGTCGCCACCTCGACCAGCCCCAAGGTCTGGTACCCGGCCCGCGAGCCCGGGGTGATCGCGGTGGCCGGCCTGGAGGGCTCCAGCGAGAACCTCTGGTCCGGCTCGATCACCGGGCACGCCACCACGCTCACCGCGCCGGCCACCCGGCTCGTCGGCGCCCGGCCCCCGAACAGCTACTGGGGGGTCCAGGGCACCAGCTTCGCCGCCCCGCTGGTCGCGGCCACCGCCGCGCTGGTGCGCGCCCGGTACCCGGAGATGTCCGCCGGGGACGTGGTGAACCGGTTGCTGGCCACCGCCAAGGACATCGGCCCGGTCGGCCGCGACGACCGCTTCGGGCACGGCCTGGTCGACCCGGTCGCGGCGCTGACCGTGGACGTGCCGCTGGTGCACCGCAACCCGCTCGACGACAACGACTCCCCCGGCGTGGTCGGCTTCGGCCCGGCGCCCGGCTCGGCGGAGGACGCCCGGGCCGGCGGCACCGGCAGCGACCCGCTCGGCTTCACCGCGCCCCGGCAGCAGACCCGCTGGGAGGCCCAGCCCGCCGGCACCACGGACGACACCGCGCCGCGCCGGCTCTGGACCGGGGTGGCCATCCTGGTCGCCCTGGTCACCGGGGCCGCGCTGACCGTCCGCCGGTTCCGGCAGTACGGCCGCTGACCCGGCCTGAACCGGGGCGGCACGGGGTACTGGACCCGCCATGGAAGCTCGCGCTCCGGTTCGACCAGCGGCCCGCACCTGGCGGGAGCGCCGCCTCGACCGGGACGGCACGCGAGGTCTGCGGCTGAGCCTGGCCGCCCTGGCGGCGTTCCTGGTGCTGCTGCCGTTCACGCTGCTCGCCGTACTGGTGGCCGGGGCCTGGCCGCCGCTGCACGACCTCGACGCGGCGGTCACCGACACCATGTACCGGTACGCGGTGGCGCACCCGACGTGGACCCGGACGATGAACCTCTGGACCGACGTGTTCGGCCCCGGGCCGCTGCGGGTCGCCGCGCTGGCCCTGGTGGTCTGGCTGTGGGCGCGCGACGCCCGGCGGCTGGCGCTCTGGGTGCTCACCACGATGGCGGTCGGCGGCCTGCTCAGCGCGCTGCTGAAGCTGCTCGTCGGCCGGAACCGGCCGGATCTGCTCGACCCGGTGGCCGAGGCGGTGGGTTACGCGTTCCCGTCCGGGCACGCGGCGAACGCCACCCTGGCCGCCGGGGTGCTGCTGGTGGTGTACCTGCCGTACACCCGGGGCCGGCCGGGGGCCCGCGCGGCGCTCTGGGTGGCCGCGCTCGTCCTCGCCGGGTTGACCGGGCTGAGCCGGGTCGCGCTCGGCGTGCACTGGACCAGCGACGTGGTCGCCGGCTGGCTGCTCGGGGTGGCGGTGGTGGCGGCCACCTCCGCCGCGTTCGTCGTCTGGCGGGCGCCGGGGGCCACCCCGTCGGGCGGGGACGGGGCCGCCGCCGGTCCGGGCCGCTGACCCCGGCCGCGTCCACCGGGCCGCCCCGGCGGGGTCAGGTGCACTCGCCGGTGCCCACCCCACGGGTACGCTCCGCGCCGGCCAGCGCCACCGGCCGTGCCTCGGCGGCGGTCACCGCGAAACCGGTGTTCGGGTCGTCCGCGGCGGCCGCGAAGATAACGCCCAGCACCAGGCCGTTCGAGGAGACCAGCGGCCCGCCGGAGTTGCCGCTGCGGACCAGCGCCCGGATCGTGTAGATCTCCCGGGTGACGTCCCCGGAGGAGTAGATGTCCGGCCCGGTGATCCGGTCGACGTCCCGCACCCGGGCCGGCCGGGCGTCGTACGGGCCGTCGAGCGGGAAGCCGAGCACGATCGCGTCGGCGCCACTGCCGGCCTGGCCGGCGGCGAAGCGCAGCGACGGGCCGGGCAGCCCCGGCACGTGCAGCACGGCCAGGTCGCGGTCCGGGTCGTAGACGACCACCTCGCCGTCGTACCGCTCCCCGCGCAGCTCGACGGCGACGGAGCGGGTGCCGGCGACCACGTGCGCGTTGGTCATCACCCGGTCGTCGGCGTAGACGAAGCCGGAGCCCTCGATGCGGCGCGAGCAGCTCGGCGCGGAGCCGAGCACCTTGACCACCGATCGCTGGCTGTTCGCCACCACCTGGGAGCCGGCCAGCGCCGGGTCGGGCGGGGAGACCTGCCGCGCGTTGGTGCGGCCCAGTCCGTTGAAGACCTCCGGGAAGCCGTTGGTGTCCACCGTGTCGCGCAGCGCGGTGGAGAGTTCCTGCGCCCGGTCCGGCAGGACCCGGTCCACCACGGTCAGCAGCGCGCTGTTCTTGACCGAGGCGGCCAGCCAGGGCAGCGATGAGGAGCCGAGCGGGACGGCGACCAGCCAGGCCACCAGCATCACCGCGAAGAGCGACACGAACGCGCCGCCGACGTCGTCCGCCTTCTTCGCCACGTCGTTGGTGATCGTCCTGCGCAGGTGCGAGCCGAGCCAGCCGGCCAGCGCCTGCCCGAGCACCGCCAGCCCGAAGACCGCGACCAGGGAGATCAGGACCCGGGTGCCGCTGTCGACGAACTGCCGGGCGAACAGCGGCCCGACCTGGAGTCCGAGCAGCGCGCCCAGGAAGAATCCGGAGAGCGACAGCGCTCCGATGGCGAAGCCCTGACGGTATCCGCTGATCGCGAACACGAGCATGAGCAGGAGCAGTACGAGATCCACGACGGACACGGGTCAAGGGTACGGGCACCCGGCCCGCCGGGGGCGCTCCGCATGCGGAACGTGACGGTCAGGTCAGTGGGCCGGCCATCTCGTCGACCTCGTCGGTGCCCGCCGAGGGGGCCGGGGCGGCTCCGGTGGGCGGCAGGTCCAGCACCCGCTCCCGGGGCCACGGCCGGGCCCAGCCCCCCATCTCCAGCAGGGTGGCGAGCACCCCGGCGGTGAACCCCCAGACCAGCATGCCTCGGACGGAGAAGGCCGGGCCGATCCAGCCGCTGGGGTGGCGTACCCGCATCCGGTTCTCCGGGTCGACCAGTTCCGCGACCGGCAGCCGGGCGACGTGCGCGACCTCGGCCGGTTCCTTCGGGTGCACCGGGTGCGGGGTGTGCCACCAGGCCAGCACCGGGGTGACCACGAAGTCGCTGACCGGGATCCAGAGTCGGGGCAGTTCGGCGAGGACGGTGACGCTGGAGGGATCGAGGCCGACCTCCTCGTTCGCCTCCCGCAGGGCGGTGGCCGGCGCGTCGGCGTCCTCCGGGTCGGCCGCGCCACCCGGGAAGGCCGGCTGGCCGGCGTGGTTGCGCAGCGTGAAGGCGCGTTGGAGGACCAGCACGTCCGGCCCGACGCCCGGCTCCTCGCCGAGCAGCACCAGCACCGCGCTCTCCCGGCCGCCCTCCTCGGGGGTGGTGAGCCGGGTGAAGTCCTCCGCCCGGGCGGTGCCGAGCCGGCCGAGCAGCGGGTCGATCCAGGCCGGCGGGCGGCGGGTCACCGGCGCACCTCCGGAGTCGGGCCGGCGGCCGGTGTCGGCCGCGCCGCACCCCGCGCGGCGGTGCGCGGGCCGCTCACGCCGGCACCGCCAGGCCGAGGTGCCGCTGCACCAGCGCGGCGAGACGGGCGTCGTCGAGGGCCCCGCTGGCGTCGACGTGGACCACCCGGCCCTCGGCGTCGACCAGCAGGGTGAGCGGGAGGGCGTTGCGCCCCAGCTCCCGTTGCAGCGCCTCACCCTGGTCGAACAGGACGGGGAAGCGGATGCCGAAGTCCTCGCCGATCGACTGGGCGGCGGTGCGGGTGTCCCGGCTGTTGACGCCGAGCACCTGGAGCCGGCCCGCCGCCCGCTCACTGAGGCGCTGGAAGGCCGGGAGTTCCTTGCGGCACGGCGGGCACCAGGAGGCCCAGAGGTTCACCACGGCGGGGCCGCGCACGTCGCGCAGGGCCACCGGCGCGCCGCCGGTGAAGCAGTTGAGGGTCAGCTCGGGCAGGAGCGGTCCGCCGGCGGTCGGGGGCGGCGCGGCGGCAGTCGGGGGCGGCGCGGCGGCGGACGCGGTCGGGGCGGGGCGGGGCGCGGCGGAGCCGGACGGGCCCGGGGCGCGGGTCAACGCGGCGCAGTCGGCGAACGGCGACGGACGTTCCGCCCGCCCGGCCGAGGTGGTCTGCCGCTCCGGCCCGGTGGCGGTGCAGCCGGCCACGGCCAGCAGCACCGGGACGAGCAGCGCGGCGAGTCCCCGGTTCACGGCGCCTCCGCGACGACGGCCTGCTGCGGCACCAGCTCCGGGTCGAGGCCGGCGGCGACCGCCAGGTCCCGGGCGCGGGGGCCCTTGAGCAGCTTCGCGGCAGCGGCCGGCTCGACCGGCCCGGTGCCGTACGACGGGCAGAGCTTCGCCAGGGTGCAGGCGCCGCAGGCCGGCTTGCGGGCGTGGCAGACGCGTCGGCCGTGGAAGATGATCCGGTGCGAGAGCATGGTCCACTCCCGCTTCGGGAAGAGCGCCCCGATCTCGTGCTCGATCTTCACCGGATCGGTCTGGGCGGTGAGCCGCCAGCGCTGCACCAGCCGCTGGAAGTGGGTGTCGACGGTGATCCCGGGGACGTCGAAGGCGTTGCCGAGGATGACGTTGGCGGTCTTGCGCCCGATGCCGGGCAGGGTCACCAGGTCGGCCAGCCTGCCGGGGACCCGGCCGTCGTACCGCTCGACCAGCGCCTGCCCGAGCTTGATCAGGGAGTCGGTCTTGTTGCGGTAGAAGCCGGTCGGCCGGATCAGCTCCTCCAGCTCCGCCCGGTCGGCCCCGGCGTAGTCGGCGGCGCGGCGGTAGCGGGCGAAGAGCTTCGGGGTGACCTCGTTGACCTTCTTGTCGGTGCACTGCGCCGACAGGATCGTGGCGACGGCCAGCTCCAGGGCGTTGGAGTGGTCGAGTTCACAGTGCGCGTCGGGGTGCGCCTCGGTCAGCGCCCGGCCGATCCGCCGGGCGCGCCGGGTGCGGCCGAGGTCGGTCTCGGCCCGTGCGGGGGAGCTGATGGTCACGCCGGCCAGCCTACGTCGCCGGGACGACCACCCGCCGGGCCCACGCCCGCCGGTGACGTCGGCGGCGCGCCGACGTGCGGCCGGTCAGTCGGCCTGCGGGGCGCTGATCTTCCCGGCGGCGTCGAAGCGCGCGCCGGTGCGCGGGAAGTCGCTGCGGCTGAGCTGCTTGACCAGGCCGAGCCCCTGGTCGGCCGAGTCCATGGTCGGCTTGCCGACCGAGTTCATCCGGGTGGAGGTGAACGAGCCACCGGCGAAGCTGCCGTCCGGCTTGAGCGACACCTTCAGCACGCCGCCCCAGCCCAGCCGCCCGCTGGGGTTCAGCGACCGGCCGCCACCGGCGAAGTTGCCCAGGCTGTACGCGATCAGCCGGCCCTGGTGGAACTCCATCCCGCGCAGCACGTGGGGGCCGTGCCCGACGACGAGGTCCGCGCCGGCCTCGATCACGGCGTGGGAGAACTTGATCGGGTCGCCCCGGTTCTCGCCGTAGAACAGCTCGGTGCCGGGCTTCACCCGGGTCTTGTCGGCGCCCTCGGCGCCCATGTGCACCTGCACGACGACGATGTCGGCCATGGTGGCCGCCTTCTCCACCACGGCCGTCGCGGCGTCGATGTCGGTCAGGCTGTTCGACCACGGGTACGACGAGAAGCCGGCCACCGCCACCTTGACGCCCTTGACGTCGACCACGGTGATCTGGTCCGGCGCGCCGGTGTGCTTCAGCCCCTGCGCCTCCAGCGCCTTCTGGGTGTTCTCGTAGCCCTGGGGCCCGTAGTCGTACCCGTGGTTGTTGGCCTGGTTGAGCAGCTCGAAGCCGGCGTCCTTGAGATGCGCGGCGTAGCTGGACGGGGCCCGGAACTGGTAGCAGGCGGTGGAGTTCGCGCCGCACTTGCCGGTGCCGGTGTCCTCGGTCAGCGGCTCCTCCAGGTTGCCCATCACCAGGTCGGCGTCGAGCGCGTCGGAGATCTCGTCGAAGAAGCCCTTGCCGCCGTTCGCCGGGAGCCGGGAGGGGGCGTTGCCCATGATGATGTCGCCGGTCGCGGAGAGCGAGATCGACTGGTCCGCCGTGCCGTCCTGGGCCGCGCTGCCGTCCGTCGGGACGGGCGACCCGCTCGCGCCCGCGCCGCCGCCCGGCTGCCAGACCGCGGCGTCGTCGGCGGATTCGCTGCAACCGGCGGCGAGGAGCACGGCGAGGAGCGTGCCGGCGGCGAACGCGGCACGACGAGGGACCCTCTGGGGCGTGGAAGCGGACATCGTTGGCGACCCTACCCGCCGGTCACCAGCCCGACGACGGCCGATCGGACGGAATGTCACTCGGCCGCCCGCCGGTCGGACCACGGCACGCAGGGCACCGATCCACCGTCGGAGACGGCGGCGTGCACCGCCCGGGCCAGCGGCGCGCCCCAGGTGGAGCGGGGTCCGCCGTACGGCTCGGCCGGCCCGTCGGCCGGGCAGAGCACGGTCACCGAGTCGGTGGGCGTACCGGTGCCGGCCAGGCCCAGGTCCCGGATCGCCTGCGTCTTCGCCTCGGTCGCGGTGGCGACGGCGTTGACCAGGGCGGCGTCGCCGAGCGCCGCCGGGACGTACACCACGATGTTGACCGTGCCCACCCGCTGGGCCGGCGTCGCCGGGGCCGGTGCCGCGGCCTGGACGGGGGTGCCCAGCCCGACCGTCGCCCAGACCCGGACGCCGGTGTCGACCCGGTGCACCACCTCGGCGACGTCCACCCCGGTGAGCAGGCCGACCCCGGGCCCGTCCAGGCCGAGCCGGTCGGCGAGGGCGGCCAGGTGCGCCGCCGGGTCGTCCCGGTGGTACGACATCGGCACGGTCGCGTTCACGATCCAGTTCCGTACGCCGATCCCGCCGCCGAGCGGGCCGGAGCTGACCGCCCGCAGCGGCGCCGAGGCGCGCCACACCAGCAGCGGGATGTCCCACCCGTCCTCGGGTCGGGTGGTCAGGTCGGGCTCGTTCAGCACGTCGGTCACCCTACGACCCGCCGTGACGACCACCGGTGACCACCCGGGGAGTGGACGCGGGATCCTAGCCCCTCATCAGGGCGGGAAGGTTACGCCCAACGATCAAGTTTCCAGGGGTGCACCTCTGATTCGTGCTCACGTGCACTTAGACTTGGCGACGCGCGAGGGATAAGCGGACGGCGGACCCGGCCGACGGACGGCGACGCGCAACCGGAGGTGCGCGATGGACGAGGTACTGGCCCGCAGCGGGATCTTCCAGGGTGTCGACCCGGAGGCTGCCGAGGCGCTCGCCAAGGAGATGGAGACGATCGACGTCCGCAAGGGCGAGGTCGTGTTCAACGAGGGCGAGCCCGGTGACAGTCTCTACATCCTCCTGTCGGGCAAGATCAAGGTGGGGCGTCGGGCGGCCGACGGCCGACAGAACCTGATCGCCGTGATGGGCCCGTCGGACATGGTCGGTGAGCTGTCGCTCTTCGACCCCGGCCCGCGTACGGCGACGGCCACCGCGGTGACCGACACCCGACTGGTACGGCTGCGCAAGCAGGCGCTGCGGCCCTGGCTGAACAACCGGCCCGAGATCGCCGAGCAGCTGCTGCGGGTGCTGGCCCGAAGGCTGCGCCGGACCAACGACTCGCTGGCCGACCTGATCTTCACGGACGTGCCCGGCCGGGTCGCCAAGAACCTGCTCCAGATGGCCGGCCGGTTCGGCACCCGCGACGGCGGCGTCCTGCGGGTGACCCACGACCTGACCCAGGAGGAGATCGCCCAGCTCGTCGGTGCCTCCCGGGAGACCGTCAACAAGGCGCTGGCCGACTTCGCGTCGCGGGGCTGGCTGCGGCTGGACGGCAAGAGCATCATCATCCTGGACCCGGAGCGCCTGGCCCGCCGCGCGCGGGTCTGACGTTCCACCGGCCGGGTCACCCCGGCCACCCGGCTCCTCCCGGCCCGGACCGCCTCGCGGTCCGGGCCGGTGTCGTTCCGGCCGGCCGCGATCCGGGCACGGTCGCGGACCGGGCGGGTCGCGGAGCGGGCCGTCGCGGCGCTCGGAACCGGTGCTGGTCGCCCCCGCTCGATCTGCCCGGCGCAGAATCGCTGGACGGCCGCGCGCGGCAGGCCCCACGCTGTGCTGATGGTCGAACGTGTCGCCGTACTCTCCGACGTCCACGGAGCGTTGCCCGCGCTGGAGGCGGTCCTGGCCGAGCCGGACGTGGCCGCCGCCGACCTGATCGTGCTCACCGGCGACGTCGCGGCCGGCCCGCAGCCGGTCGAGGTGCTGGACCTGCTCGTCCCGCTCGGCGACCGGGTCCGCTGGGTTCGCGGCAACGCCGACCGTGAGCTGGTCGAGGCACGCGCCGGGCGGCCCTCGCCGATCGCGGTGTCGAACTGGGCGGCCACCCGACTCCGGGACGACCACCTGGCGCTCCTCGCCGGGCTGCCGCTGACGCTCACCCTGCCGGTCGCCGGCCTCGGCGACGTACTCTTCTGCCACGCCACCCCGCGCGACGACGAGGAGGTCGTGCTGGTCGACTCGCGGCCGGAGCGATGGTCGGAGGTGTTCGCCGGGCTACCGGCCGATGTCCGCACCGTGGTCTGCGGGCACACGCACATGCCGTTCACCCGGCTGGTGGACCGTCGCCTGGTGGTCAACCCGGGCAGCGTCGGCATGCCGTACGGCGGGCCGGGGGCGTTCTGGGCGCTGCTCGGGCCGGGCGTGCAGTTGCGGCGTACCGAATTCGACGTGGACGCCGCGTGCGCCCGGGTGGCCGCCGAGTCGGAGTTCCCGGAGGCCGCCGACTGGGCCGACGAATACCTCCGCTCCCGGCACAGCGACCTGGCGGCGCTGGCCGTCTTCGGTCCCCGCGACGGCCGCTGACCCACCGTCGGCACCACGGAGGCCCCTCGCCGTCCCCCGCCTACCCGGCTCGCCCCCCCGGCGCGGCCCGACAGGGGCGGCGCGGCCCGACAGGGGCGGCGCGGCCCGACAGGGGCGGCGCGGCCCAGCATGCGCGGCCCGGCGGCAACAGGGCCACCCGGCGCAACACGCGCGGGCCAGCGCAACACGCGCGGGCCGGCACAGCACGCGCGGGCCGGCACAGCACGGCAGGGGCGGCCGACCTGACCCAGACCCGAAGCGGTTGGGTGCGGCGCAGTCGGCTCGGCTCGGGCCGCCCGGATTGCTGCCGGTACGGGTCGGACACGCTACAGACTTGAGCGCACATGTGAATCGCCCGTCGTGATTCACATGTGCGCTCAAGTCTGTAGCGACCGCGCAGCCCACCCCACCCCTGGCGGCGGCCCGTTCCGGACGCCGTCCGGTGCCCCGTCCGGGTCATCACCCGAACGCGGTCGTCGCCTCTTCCCCGCCCTGGCATCAACGCGCCCCCGAGCCCGGCCCAACCAAAAAAAGTCAGTCTTGACTGTTTGTTTCGAGGGGAGCACGCTGTCCCCGTGCCCACCGCATCGACCCGCGTCCCTCAGCAGGAGCGCAGCCGCGCCACCCAGACCAGGTTGCTGGAGGCGACCGTGGACTGTCTGGTCGAACACGGCTGGTCCGGCACCACCACCACCGTCGTCGCGGCCCGCGCCGGTGTGTCCCGCGGCGCCCAACTGCACCACTACCCGACCAAGGCGGCCCTGGTCACCGCCGCCGTCGTCCACCTCGCGGACCGGCGCGCGACGGAGCTGCGCAGCGAGGCGGAGGCCCTGCCCGCCGGCCCGCAACGGCTCGACCGGGTGATCGACCTGCTCGGCGCCGCCTTCACCGGGCCGCTCTTCGTCGCCGCCCTCGAACTGTGGGTGGCCGCCCGCACCGACGCCGAACTCCGCGACGCCCTGGTGCCGCTGGAGGCCCGGATCGGCCGGGAGATGCACCGGCTCACCGTCGCGCTGCTCGGGGTCGACGAGCGTCGTCCCGGCGTACGGGAGGCCGTGCAGGCCACCCTCGACCTGCTGCGCGGGCTGGGCGTGGCCAACCTGCTCAGCGACGACTCCGCCCGCCGCACCGCCCTGCTGCACACCTGGAAGCGCCAGCTCGCCACCCTGCTCACGCCCGACGCGGGCCCGGCCGACCGCCACCCACCGGCGGACCCCCCGCCCGGAGCGCCCACGCACCACAGGCCCTGACCCGCCCGCCCTGACCGGCACCGATCCGCCCGGAGGCACCATGGTCGACCTGACAGCACTGCTCGCGGACCTGGCCGCCGAGTCCGAACAGCTCGACGCGCTCGTCGCGGCGCTGCCGCCGGAGGCGTGGGACCGGCCGACCCCGGCTCCCGGGTGGACGGTCGCCCACCAGATCGCCCACCTGGCCTGGACCGACCACGTGGCGCACCTGGCCGCCACCGACACCGACGCCTTCTACGCCTCGATCACCTCGGCCCCGGACCCGGGCCGACTGGTCGACGACGGGGCCGAGCAGTTCCTGGCCCCGCCGGGCGACCTGCTCGCCCGGTGGCGGGCCGGCCGCGCGGCGCTCGCCGGGGCCCTCGCCGCCGTGCCGGCGGGCGGGAAGCTGCCCTGGTACGGGACCCGCATGTCGGCTGCCTCGATGGCCACCGCCCGGATCATGGAGACCTGGGCGCACGGCGAGGACGTCGCCGACGCGCTCGGCGTCACCCGTACGCCGACCGGCCGGCTGCGGCACGTCGCGTACCTCGGCTTCCGTACCCTCGGGCACAGCTTCGCCGCCCACGGCCGGGCGGTGCCGACGGCACCGGTCCGGGTCGAGCTGACCGCGCCCGACGGTGGCACCTGGGCCCTGGGGCCGGCGGACGCCGCGGACCGGGTCACCGGCCCGGCGCTCGACTTCTGCCTGCTGGTCACCCAGCGCCGGCACCGTGCCGACCTGGCCCTCGTCGCCACCGGGGCGACCGCCGACGCCTGGCTGGACGTGGCGCAGGCGTTCGCCGGGCCACCCGGCGCGGGCCGGGCCCCCGGAGCGGGCCGCGAGGCGGGAGCACCGGCGTGACCGGTGTGCTCCGGGTCGGCAACGCCTCCGGCTTCTACGGCGACCGCTCCGCCGCCTGGCGGGAGATGCTCGACGGCGGTGAGCTGGACGTGCTCACCGGCGACTACCTGGCCGAGCTGACCATGCTGATCCTCGGCCGGGACCGGATGCGCGATGCCTTCCTGGGGTACGCGAAGACCTTCCTGCGCCAACTCGAGGGGTGTCTCGGCACCGCGCTCGACCGGGGCGTGAAGATCGTGACCAACGCCGGTGGCCTGAACCCGGCCGGCCTGGCCGCCGCGCTCGGCGCGCTCGCCGCCCGGCTCGGCCTCACCGCGCGGATCGGGTACGTCGAGGGCGACGCCCTGGCCCGCCCGGACGCGCTCACCGCCAACGCGTACCTGGGGGCGTTCGGGATCGCGGCCTGCCTCGACGACGGGGCGGACGTCGTGGTCACCGGGCGGGTCACCGACGCCTCCCTCGTCGTCGGGCCGGCCGTCGCCCACTTCGGGTGGGGGCGCGACGACCTCGACGCGCTGGCCGGGGCGACCGTCGCCGGACACCTGATCGAGTGCGGCGCGCAGGTCACCGGCGGCAACTTCAGCTTCTTCACCGAACTGCCCGACGGCGGGCACCGGCCCGGCTTCCCGATCGCGGAGCTGCACCCGGACGGCTCGTCGGTGCTCACCAAGCACCCCGGCACGGGCGGCGCGGTCACCGTCGAGACGGTCACCGCCCAGCTGCTGTACGAGGTGGCCGGGCCCGGGTACCTCGGGCCGGACGTGGTGACCCGGCTGGACACGGTGCGGTTGGGCCAGGAGGGCCCGGACCGGGTGCGGGTCACCGGGGTCCGGGGCACGCCCCCGCCGCCCACCCTCAAGGTCGGCGTGAACAACCTGGGCGGCTTCCGCAACTCGATGACGTTCGTCCTCTGCGGGCTGGACATCCCCGCCAAGGCGGCCCTGGTCCGGGGCCAGCTCGAGGAGGCCGTGGGCGCCGAGGGGCTGGAGTTCACCCTGGCCCGCACCGACCACCCGGACGCCGCCGACACGGAGGCGGCGAGCGCACTGCTGCACGTCCACCTGCGCGACGGTGACAAGGCGCGGGCCGGTCGGGCCTTCTCGGCGGCGGCGGTGGAGCTGGCCCTGGCCTCCTACCCGGGCTGCACGCTGACCACCCTGCCCGGTGACGCCACCCCGTACGGGGTGTTCACCGCCGACACCGTGCCGCAGGACGCCGTCGCGCACGTCGCCGTCCTGCCCGGCGGGGAGCGGGTGCCGATCGCCCCGCCGGCCCGCACGGCGGCCCTCCCGGCCGATCCGGGCGCACCCGACCGGACCGCACCCGACCGGACCGCACCCGGCCCGACCCCGCCTCACCCGACCGCGCCCGACCCGACCGAGCCGGACCGGACCGAGCCCGGCAGCTCGGCGGATCCGGCGGGGGCGGATCGGGCTGCGGCAGAGCCGGCACCCGACACCCGCCCGACCCGGCGCGGGCCACTCGGCGAGCTGGTCGGGGCCCGCTCGGGGGACAAGGGCGGCGACGCCAACCTCGGCGTCTGGGCCCGCACCGACGCGACCTGGGCCTGGCTGCGCGACTGGCTGACCGTCGACCGGCTGGCCGCGTTGCTGCCGGAGACCGCCCCGCTGGCCGTGGACCGGTACGAACTGCCGAACCTGCGGGCGGTCAACTTCGTGATCCGTGGACTGCTCGGGCAGGGGGTGGCCGCGTCCACCCGGTTCGACCCGCAGGCCAAGGCGCTCGGTGAGCTGCTCCGCTCCCGCCTCGTCGACCTGCCCGTCGACCTGCCCGCAGGAGAGGACCTGACGTGACCATCGTGGACACCCCCGAGCGGCGGCAGCTGCGCGAGCTGACCCGGTCCTTCGTCACCCGCGAGGTGCTGCCGTACCTGGACGACTGGGAACGTGCCGGCGAGGTCCCCCGGTCGCTGCACGCCACCGCCGCGAAGATCGGCCTGCTCGGCATCGGCTTCCCCGAGTCGGTCGGCGGCAGCGGCGGCGACCTGCTCGACTCGATCGTCGTCACCGAGGAGATCATCCGGTCCGGTGGCTCGTCCGGGCTGATCGCGGCGCTCTTCACGCACGGCATCGCGCTGCCGCACATGGTGGCCGCGGCCGGCGCCCGCACCGGCGGCTCCCTCGGCGGCCCGCCCGGCGGCGACCCGGCCGGCCACCACCTGGTCGACCGGTACGTCCGCCCCACCCTGGCCGGGTCCATGATCGGCGCGCTGGCGATCACCGAGCCGGACGGTGGCTCGGACGTCGCGGCGATCCGCACCACCGCCGTACGCGACGGCGACCACTACGTGGTGAACGGTTCGAAGACCTACATCACCAGCGGAATCCGCGCCGACTTCGTGACCACCGCGGTCTGCACCGACTTCCCCGGCAGCGGCGCGCTCAACCTCCTGGTGATCGACAAGGACACCCCCGGCTTCACCGTGGGGCGGCGGCTGGAGAAGTTGGGCTGGCACTGCTCGGACACCGCCGAGCTGTCCTTCGTCGACGTCCGGGTGCCGGTGGCGAACCGGATCGGCGAGGAGGACACCGGCTTCCTGGCGATCATGCAGCACTTCGCCGCCGAACGGCTCTCGCTGGCCACGCAGGCGTACGCGACCGCGCAGCGCTGCGTCGATCTGGCCACCCGCTGGTGCCGGGACCGGTCCACGTTCGGCCGGCCGCTGGCGAGCCGGCAACTCGTCCGGCACCGGCTGGCCGAGCTGCACACCCGTGCCGAGGCGGCCCGGGCGTACGTGCACGACGTGGCGGCCCGGGTGGCCGCGGGCGAGCCGGTGGTGACCGAGGTGGCGATGGCGAAGAACGTCGCGGTGGCCGCCTGCGACCACGTGGTGGACGCGGCGCTGCAACTGCACGGCGGCTTCGGCTACCTGCGGGACGCGGAGGTGGAACGGCACTACCGGGACGCCCGGATCCTCGGCATCGGCGGCGGCACCACCGAGATCATGAACGAGATCATCGCGAAGGGCATGGGCCTGTGACCACACTCGACAGCGCGATCGACCCGTCCGCGCCGGCGTACCGGGCCAACCGGGAGGCGCTGCTGGAACGCCTCGCCGAGGTGGACGCCGCCCTCGACCTTGCCCGCGCCGGCGGCGGGGAGAAGTACGTGGCCCGGCACCACGGGCGCGGCAAGCTGCTCCCCCGGGAGCGCATCGAGTTGCTGCTCGACCAGGACAGTCCGTTCCTGGAGCTGTCACCGGTCGCGGCGTACGGCACCGACTTCCCGGTCGGCGCCAGCGTGGTCACCGGCATCGGGGTGGTCGAGGGCGTCGAGTGCCTGGTCGTCGCCAACGACCCGACGGTACGCGGCGGCGCGGTCAACCCGTGGTCGCTGGCGAAGACCCGGCGGGCCGGTGAGATCGCCCTGGCCAACCGGCTGCCGATGGTCAACCTGGTCGAGTCGGCCGGGGCGGACCTGCCCACCCAGGCGGAGATCTTCATCCCCGGCGGGCGGGTGTTCCGCGACCTGACCCGGCTCTCCGCCGCGAGGATCCCCACCGTCGCCGTGGTCTTCGGCAACGCCACCGCCGGCGGCGCGTACGTGCCGGGGATGTCGGACTTCACCATCATGATCCGAGACCGGTCGCAGGTCTACCTGGCCGGCCCGCCGCTGGTGAAGATGGCCACCGGCGAGGTCACCGACGACGAGTCGCTGGGCGGTGCGGCCATGCACGCCACCACGTCCGGCCTGGCGGACTTCCTCGCCAGCGACGAGCGGGACGGCATCCGGCTGGCCCGGCAGTGCGTACGCCGGCTCAACTGGCGCAAGCAGGGGCCGCCGCCGCGCAACCCGATCCCGCTGTCCCCGAAGTACGACCCGGAGGAGCTGCTCGGCATCGCCAGCGCCGACCTGAAGGTGCCGTTCGACCCGCGCGAGGTGCTGGCCCGGGTGCTGGACGGCAGCGAGTTCGACGAGTTCAAGCCGAGCTACGGCACGGCGCTGGTCACCGGCTGGGGTGAGCTGCACGGGTACCCGGTCGGCGTGCTGGCCAACGCCCGGGGCGTGCTGTTCAGCGAGGAGGCGCAGAAGGCGGCCCAGTTCATCCAGCTCGCCAACGCCGCCGACACCCCGCTGATCTTCCTCCAGAACACCACCGGCTACATGGTCGGCACCGAGTACGAGCAGCGCGGCATCATCAAGCACGGCGCGTTGATGATCAACGCGGTGGCGAACTCCCGGGTGCCGCACCTGACGGTCAACCTGGGCGCCTCCTACGGCGCCGGCAACTACGGCATGTGCGGCCGGGCGTACGAGCCGAGGTTCCTGTTCACCTGGCCGAACGCCAAGTCGGCGGTGATGGGGCCGGCGCAGCTCGCCGGGGTGCTCTCCATCGTCGCCCGGCAGGCCGCCGCCGCCCGGGGCCGCGACTACGACGAGGACTCCGACGCGGCCATGCGGATGATGGTCGAGCAGCAGATCGAGTCCCAGTCCGGGGCGCTCTTCCTCTCCGGCCGGCTCTACGACGACGGGGTGATCGACCCCCGGGACACCCGTACCGTCCTCGGGCTCTGCCTGTCGGCGATCCACAACGGACCGGTGAAGGGCGCCGACGGCTTCGGCGTCTTCCGGATGTAGGGAGTCGGAATCGTGATCACCAGACTTCTGGTCGCCAACCGGGGCGAGATCGCCCGTCGGGTCTTCGCCACCTGCCGCGCGCTCGGCGTCGGGACGGTCGCCGTGCACTCCGACGCCGACGCCGACGCGCCGTTCGTCGCCGAGGCCGACCAGGCCGTCCGCCTGCCGGGGAACACCCCGGCCGAGACGTACCTGCGGATCGACCTGCTCCTGGACGCGGCCCGCCGCAGCGGCGCGGACGCCGTCCACCCGGGCTACGGCTTCCTCGCCGAGAACGCCGCGTTCGCCCGGGCGGTGACCGACGCCGGGCTGACCTGGGTCGGCCCGTCGGCCGAGGCGATCGCCGCGATGGGCGACAAGATGAAGGCGAAGGCGCTGCTCGCCGAGGCGGGTGTGCCGATGCTGCCGACCTGGACCGACGACGATGAGATCACCGACTTCCCGGTGCTGGTCAAGGCGTCCGCCGGGGGCGGCGGGCGGGGCATGCGGGTGGTCCGCGACGCCGCCGGGCTCGCCGAGGCCGTCGCCTCCGCCCGGCGCGAGGCGGCCGGCGCGTTCGGCGACGGCACGGTCTTCGTCGAGCGGTACGTCGAGCGCGGCCGGCACGTCGAGGTGCAGATCGTCGGCGACACCCACGGCACGGTGGTCGCCCTCGGCGAGCGGGACTGCTCGATCCAGCGCCGGCACCAGAAGATCGTCGAGGAGGCGCCCGCGGTGGTGCCGCCGGAGCTGCGGCGGCGGCTGCACGAGGCGGCGGTCGCCGCCGGGCGCGCCGTCGACTACGTGGGCGCGGGGACGGTGGAGTTCCTGCTCGCCCCGACCGGCGAGTTCTTCTTCCTGGAGATGAACACCCGGCTCCAGGTGGAGCACCCGGTCACCGAGGCGGTCACCGGGCTGGACCTGGTCCGGCTGCAACTGCTCGTCGCCGAGGGCGCCCCGCTGCCGGTGACGGCGACCCCGCCGACCGAGGGCCACGCCATCGAGGTACGCCTCTGCGCGGAGGACCCGGCCCAGGGCTTCCGCCCGGCGACCGGCCTGCTGCACCGGTTCGCGGTCCTCGGGGTGGCCGGCGAGTTCACCCCGACCCGGGGCCTGCGGCTCGACTCCGGGGTGGTGGACGGCTCGGTGGTGGGCGTGCACTACGACTCGATGCTGGCGAAGGTGGTCGCCTGGGCGCCCACCCGGGCGGAGGCGGCCCGGACGCTGGCCGCCGCGCTGGCCCGCGCCGAGCTGCACGGTGTCACCACCAACCGGGACCTGCTGGTACGGGTGCTGCGCAGCCGGGAGTTCGGCGCGGCGGAGGTCGACACCGCCTTCCTGGACCGGCACACCGAGGTCTTCGCCCCGCTGCTGCCGGCCGCGCTGGCGCCGGTGACCGCGCTGGCCGCCGCGCTGGCCTCGGCCGCCGGCCGGCGCGCCGGGGCCCGGGTGCTGGCCGGCCTGCCGTCGGGCTGGCGCAACGTGCCCGCCTTCCCCCAGGTCACCCGCTTCGCCTCGCCGGACGGCGACGACGTCGAGGTCCGCTACCGGCTGGACCGGGCCGGCCGCCTCGCCGAGTGGTCCGCCACCCGGCAGGCCCTCCCCGCCGGCCCGGCGGGCGGGACGCCGGCGGGCACCGGCCCGGCGGGCAGGATGCCGGCGGACAGCGGCCCGGGCGAGGCTGTGACGGCGGTCGACGGTGATCCCACGGGCGGCGAGGCCGCGCCGGCACCGGTCGTCGACCTCGTCGAGGCGACCCCGGAGCGGGTGGTGCTCGACGTGGACGGGGTGCGGCGGGCGTTCCGCGTACACCGGGTGGGCGCGGAGGTCTTCGTGGACGGCCCGGACGGGGCGGCGGAGCTGGTCGAGCTGCCCCGGTT
This sequence comes from Micromonospora coxensis, assembly GCF_900090295.1. Taxonomy (NCBI): domain Bacteria; kingdom Bacillati; phylum Actinomycetota; class Actinomycetes; order Micromonosporales; family Micromonosporaceae; genus Micromonospora; species Micromonospora coxensis. Next base: position 3,223,899 of record NZ_LT607753.1, read on the forward strand.
CCCGCCGCCCACCACCGCGCTGGCCGCCGGGTCGCTGCTCGCGCCGCTGCCCGGCGCGGTGACCCGGGTGCACGTCGAGGTCGGCCGGCGGGTCGCCGCCGGTGACCTGCTGCTGACCCTGGAAGCGATGAAGCTCGAACACCCCGTGCTCGCCCCGACCGACGGCGTGGTCGCCGAACTGCCGGTGCCGGCCGGCGGTCAGGTCGACACCGGCGCCGTGCTGGCCGTGGTCAACCCCGACTGATCCCCCTGGAGGCCCCTCGATGGACTTCGACCTCACCCCCGAGCAGGACCAGCTCCGCGACGCCGTACGGGCGCTCGGCCGCAGGTACGGTCACTCCTACTTCGTCGCGAAGGCGAAGTCGGGGGAACACACCACCGAGCTGTGGGAGGAAGCCGGCCGGCTCGGCTACCTCGGCGTCAACATTCCCACCGAGTACGGCGGCGGGGGCGGCGGCATCACCGAGCTGGCCATCGTCTGCGAGGAGCTGGCCGCGGCCGGCTGCCCGCTGCTGCTGCTGGTCGTCTCCCCCGCCATCGCCGCCACGGTCCTCGCCCGGCACGGCACCGAGGAGCAGCGCAAGCGCCACCTGCCCGGCCTGGCCGACGGCTCCCGGAAGATCGTCTTCGCGATCACCGAGCCGGACGCCGGATCGAACTTCCACCGGCTCGGCACGGTGGCCCGCCGCGACGGCGACGACTGGCTGCTCACCGGCCGCAAGGTCTACATCTCCGGCGTCGACGAGGCCCAGCACGTGCTGGTCGTCGCCCGTACCGAGGACGCCACCACCGGCAAGCTCAAGCCGGCCCTGTTCCTCGTCCCCACCGACGCGCCGGGCCTCGAACGCGCCAAGCTGGACATGGAGATCCTCTCCCCGGAGAACCAGTTCCTGCTCTACCTGGACGACGTGCGGCTGCCCGCCGACGCGCTGGTCGGCGAGTCGCTGGACGCCGGCCTGCCGGCGCTCTTCGCCGGGCTCAACCCGGAGCGGATCACGGTCGCCGCGATGGGCGCCGGCACCGGCCGGTACGCGATCGAGCGCGCCAGCGAGTACACCGCCACCCGCCGGATCTGGGGCGGCCGGAGCATCGGCTCCCACCAGGGCGTCGCGCACCCCCTCGCGCACGCGGCGGTGCAGGTGGAACTCGCCCGACTGATGATCCACAAGGCGGCCACCCTGTACGACGCCGGCCGCGACCTGGAGGCCGGCGTCTCCGGCAACATGGCCAAGTACGCCGCCGGCGAGGCCGCCGCGCTCGCCGTGGACACCGCCGTGCAGGCGCTCGGCGGGGCGGGCATGACCACCGAGTACGGGGTGGCCACCCTGCTCGGAGCGGTACGCGCCGGCCGGATCGCCCCGGTCAGCCGGGAGATGATCCTCAACTTCGTCGCCCAGCACGTCCTCGGTCAGGACAAGTCGTACTGACCGCCCCGGTTCACCGGACGACGCGGCAGGCGGCGTCGATCCGGTGCACCGGGCGCACCCGCCGGCCCATCCCCTCCAGCAGCGAGTCCTCGACGTGGAAGTCCCGCACCCGCAGCCGGTGCCGGGGCAGTTCCTCCTCGCTCGGGCAGAGCACCTGCGCCCGGACCTGGTCGACCGGCACGTAGCGGACGCCGCCGCGCTCCTGCAGCAGCACGACGTTGACGTCGTCGACGGTGACCACGTGCCCCCGGACGTCCTCGGTGACCCCGGGGGCGGCCTCGACGGTGGTGACCGTCAACGGCAGGACGGGGGTGCTGATCACCGGCAGCGCCGCCCAGACCAGCATCGCCAGCACGGCCGCCTCGGTGATCGACGCCAGCGGCCGGATCACCGCCCCCGGCAGCGGGCCGGTGACCCCGAGCGCCAGCAGCGGCGGCGCGACGAGCAGCAGCAGCGCCAGCAGTTCGCCCTGCCGCCCGGCCTCGACGAGGGTGGGGGCGAGCAGCCAGGCGTACCCGGCGTACAGGGCCACCAGGATCAGCAGTCGCGGCACCCACTGCTCGTGCAGCCGCGCGGGGGTGAGCTGGAACGCGGCGACGAACGCCGGGATCAGCAGCGGCAGGTAGAGCAACTGCCAGGTGACCAGGGCGAGCAGGAAGCCGGCCAGCACGAACCAGGCCGGGACGATGTCCATCCAGCGGACGAAGAGCGGCCGGCGGACGCCGGCGGGCATCCGGTCCACGCTGACCCGCAGCACCGCGCCGAGCGCGAAGACGGCGACCAGGCCGGTGGAGAGCAGCCGGGCGGCCGTGGTGAGGAAGCCGGCCAGCAGGTTCACCGGGCCGACGTTCGCCACCAGCAGCAGCGTGGTCTGGAGTTCGCCGCCGGCCTCCACGCCGAGCCGCAGCACCGAGAAGATCGCCGGCACGCCGACCACGGCGGTCCAGAAGGACTGGCTGGCGCGGGCCCGGCGCTCGGCGAGATCCGACCCGTCCCAGGACGCCACGGCGGGGCCCACGCCGTCCGTGACGGGCACCGCCGGGGCGCTCACCGGGTCGGAGCCTTGTCGTCGAAGTCCACCAACTTCGGCACGTCGAGCGGCTGCGGCTGCACCTTGGGCTGCTTCATCCACGGCCCGAGGGTCCGGTTGTACGCGGTCAGCCACGGGCTGCTGAGCCCCTTACGGCCCTGCTGGTAGCTCTTGTCGAGGAAGAAGGCGACCAGGTCGCGCAGGGCGGGGTCGCCGATCGGCACCCCGATGCCGAGCGTCTCGCTGGTGCCGAAGGGCATGTCGACGATCTCGAACTCGGTCGGGTACTGGGAGAGGAAACCGGCCAGGATCGTCTCGTCGGAGCTGACCGCGTCGTACCGGCCCTCGCGGATGCCCTTGACGCAGTCGCCGACCCGCTTCACCACCAGCGCCCTGACCTGGTGCTTCTCCAGCTCCGCCTCGGTGGTGGAGCCACCGCTGGTGCAGATCTTGTACTCCGGCCGGCGGAGGTCCTCGATGGTGCGGATCTTGTCCTTGAGCCGGTTCGGCACCATCACCTCCTGGGTGGTGACGAAGTACGGCCCGGCGAAGCTGACCAGCTTCTTGCGCTCCTCGGTCATCGAGAAGCTGGAGACGACCATGTCCACCACCCCGCCCTGCAGGGCCGGGATGCGGTCCTCGGTGGCCAGCGAGACGAACTCGATCCGCTGGTCCCCCTCGAAGCCGAGGGACGAGGCGATGTAGCGGGCGATCTCGACGTCGAACCCGGTGTAGGTGCCGTTGCGCAGCTCCCCCATGAGCGGCTCGGTGGCGGCCACCCCGATCTTGATCCGGGGCTGCCCGTCGATGTGCGACTCGCGCAGCTTGTCCAGCACCGAGGGGAGCGGCGGGTCCCGGCGGTTGTCGCACCCGGCGGCCGCGGCGAGGCTGAGGGTCAGCGCCACCGCCAGCGTGGTGGCGACCGAACGGAGCCGGTGGGAGGGGAAGGCGTTCATCGGCGACCTCGCTGACGGGCACGGCCTGCGGGACACCGAGGGTAGCGGTCGGGGTCCACTTGCGTTGTCACCGGGGACCCTCCGATGAGGACCGGGGTACGACGGGCGACCCGAGCGCCCGTCGTACCCCGGCGTCGATCAGCGGAGGGTGAGCGTGCCCATCGCCGGCAGCGGCGCGACGACCGGCGGGAGCCGCTTCGGCTCGCCCCGGGCCGGCGCGCCCTGGCGGGCCAGCGCGCTCTTCGGCGCGGCGGCCCGGGTGGTCTCGGCCTCGCCCGTCGGCTCCACGAAGGGCTGCACGTCACCGGTGCAGACGGTGCCCTTCTTCGGCAGGGTGCCCTTGAGCAGGTACGCGTCCACCGCGCCGGTCACACAGGCCGACGTGCCGTACGCGGTGTGACCCCAGCTGTCGCTGCTGAGCAGCCGGCTGTTCGGCAGCAGCTTCGACGAGCTGACCGCCGCGTCGTAGTTGGTGGCCGGGTCCCAGTAGTTGCCGACCACCAGCACCGGGGAGCTGGTCTTCCGGTTGAACGGGCCGGTGAAGGCGTCCTCGTCCCGCACCGTCCAGGTGTCCCGCGCGCAGGGCGCGGTGGCCCAGGCCCAGGCCCGGCCGAAGTACGGGGCCCGCTTGTCCTCCGCGGCGCCCAGCGCCGGCCAGGCCCCCGCGTCCGTCGGGTGGTACGCGTCGGTGCAGTCCACGCCGAGGAACGTCTCCAGCCCGTTGTTGTACGGGAAGTCGAACCGGCGCTGCTGGCGGGCCCGCTCGGCCCGCTCGGCGACGGCCTTGCGCGCCGCGCCGAGGCGGGCGGCGGTGGCCGACGACGGGTCGGTGAGCACCAGCAGGTCCGAAGTCATGGCGTCGATGTCGGCCCAGCCGTACGGGCTGTACAGGGCGCTGAGGCTGCCGCCGACGAAGTCGGCGTAGGTGACCGTGAAGGTGCCCCCGTCGGGGTCGTCGATCACGACCGGCTTCTTGCGCAGCCGCTGGGCCACCAGCTCGTACGAGGCGAGCGGGTCACCGGCGGCCAGCGCGCACTTCTCCGCGCCGGCCTTCTCGCACCGGTCCAGGATCTCGCGCAGCGCCTTGTACGCGCCGTCGGCGCTGCGCAGCCGCGTCTCCTGGAGCTGGCTGCGGGCCGCGCCCCTACCGACCCAGGCGTTCGGGTCGAGCACGCCGTCGACGACGACGGCGCGGACCCGGTCGGGGAACATGTTGGCGTAGTACTGGCCGAGCGCGGTGCCGTAGCTGAAGCCGAGGTAGCTCAGCTTCTTGTCGCCGACCGCGCGGCGCAGCACGTCCATGTCGCGGGCGACCTCGGCGGTCGACATCGCGCCGGTGAGCGGCTTGCCGGTGGTGGAGCAGGCCCGACCGACCGCCCGGGACGAGGCGACGTACGCCTTCTCCTCGGCCTTGGTCCACGGGAAGGCGACGTTCAGCCCGGCGTACGCCCGGGTCTGCTCCTTCACCGATGGGAAGCACTTGACGTTCTCGCTGGCGGCGACGCCGCGCGGGTCGATGCCGACGACGTCGAAGCGGTCCAGCAGCTCGTCGGAGAGGAAGTACGGCGCGGCGAGCGCGATGTCGGTGCCGGAGCCGCCCGGGCCGCCCGGGTTGAGGAAGAGGCTGCCGATCCGGGCCTGCTGGTTGCGGGCCTTGACCCGCAGCAGGGCGATCTCGGTGGTGGCCCCCTTGGGCTTGTCGTAGTCCAGCGGCAGGTCGACGGTGGCGCACTCGGCGTAGCCGTAGCAGGCGTACCAGTCGAGCTTCGGCGTCGGCACGCGGTCGACCCGCCGGGCCTCGGTCGGGCTGGTGCGGTCCGACACGGTGGGACGACCCCAGCCGGTGCTCTCCGGTGACGCGGTTGCGGGCGCGACCACCGATCCGGCGAGGAAGAGGCCGGCGACTCCCGCCGCGGCCAGGGACCGGGTGATACGTGGCATGTGATGCCTTCCGGTAAAGGACGGGGACTGTCGAGGACGAACCCTCGACCTTCGTCACTCTAGGGAGGCCGGCCAATGAGGACAGCCCGGCGAAACACCATCAAACGGTCTTTCTTCGCCGGTGATGTAACGAAATTTTCATGATCGGCGCTTTACGCATTCTCCCGCCGGCAGGGGCGCGCTCCCACGTGGTCAGTCGCGCCCGAGCGCCGCGAACCAGGCGGGCGTCGGCTCGACCGCCGGACCGTACATCTCGGACGACGGGGTGAACTCGTCGACGATCCGCCAACCCGCCGCGCCCTCCCGGGCGTACACGTAGGCGTCGATCTCGCTGCGCGGCGCGCCGACGCCGTGGACGACGCCACCGTCCACGTCGGCCTCCCGCTTGGCGCAGACCGCGCCCCGGCCCGGCTCGGCGTCGCGGCAGTCACCGACGTACCGGTGGTCACCCCGGTAGGTGGCCCGCACCCAGGCCGTCATCGCCTGGTCGAAGGTCGTCCCCGGCGACGGGCTCAGCGACGGCGTCGGCGTCGGCGTCGAGGGGGCGGACCCGGACGGCGTCGCCGAGCCACCGGGTCCGGCCGGGGACGACGCGGGCGGCTGCTCCGTCCCGCACGCGCCGAGCACGCCCGACACCAGCAGTACGGCGACGATCCGGGTGATCCGCTGCACCGAACGTTCCTCTCCTCGTACGAAACGATCTTCACGGTCATTGAACCGGACGGCGGCGGCGCACGACGTCCCCGACGCGGGTTGACAGGCGGCGTCCGGTGGGGATGCTTGTCGGGTGGGGCGAATCCTCAGGCCGGACGCGCGGACCGTGGCGGTGCTCGCGGCGCTCGCGGCACTCACGGCGCTGGTGGTCCTGTTGAGCTGGCACCCCGCCGGGATCCTGACGGTGGCGCTGGCGTTGCTCGTCGTCCTGCTCGGGACGGTCACCGGCACGGCGGTGGCCGCGCTGCGCGACCGCGACGCCCGGTCGGAGCACGGCGCGGCCCCGACCAACCAGCCGGACGCCCTGCTCGGCGGCATCGACGCCGACACCCTGGACGCGCTCGACAGCGAGGCGGTGCGCTCCCGCCTGGGCGGGGTCAGCGACCGGTGAGGGTCGGCGCGAGCAACGCGTTCGCGCCCTTGCCGGCGAGACAACGGAAGGTCCGGTCGGCGCCCGGGCCGCTCGGCGGCAGGACCTCCAGGTTCCATCCCTGCGGGTAGCCCATCCCGCTGGTGAGCCGGAAGGTGCGCGGGTTGCAGACCCGCTGTACGGCCGGGTCGGCGGCGACCTCGGCGTGCCCCGCCCCCACCAGCGCGGTGGGCAGCTCGCCCTGGACGTAGGTCTCCCAGGTGTGCCGGCCGTCGCACGAGACCTGGGCCGCCTCGGCCCGGTCGCCACGCAGCCGTACCGGCCCGAAGCACTCCAACCGGGGTGCGCAGCGGGCCCCCGGCGGCAGCGACGCCGCTGACGCCCCGGACACGCAACCGGGCAGCACACCCCAGTTCCCGCCCGGCTCCGACGAGGCGCTGGCCACCGGCGTCGGGGTCGGCGCGGCCACCGGCGGGGCGCCACCGGCGACCCAGGCCCCGGCGCTCGCCGAGGCGGCCAGGGCGAGGACACCGGCGCCGCCGAGGAACCAGCGTCGCCGCCGCCGGCCGCCGCGCGACGCCGACGGCGGGGTGTCCTCCACCGGCGGCCGGGGCGGGCCGGACGGGTCCACGGTGTACGTGCCGCCGGTGGTGAAGCCGCCACCGGTGGAGCCGCCGGACAGCGGCGCGCCGCTCACCGGCGCCCCGCTCACCGGGGAGGGGGCCGGATCCAGCGGCAGCGCCACGAGCAGGTCCCGCAGCTCGATCGCCGACGGCCGCGCGCCGGGGTCGTTGGACATCCCGGCCCGGAGCACGTCGACCAGCTCGGTCGGCACCCCGGGCAGCTCCGGGATCGGCTGGTTGAACATCTCCAGCACGGTGACCAGGCTCGGGTTCCGCTCCGACTGCCAGCGGGGCGGCCGGCCGTTCATCACCGCGTAGAGGGTGGCGCAGAGGGCGTACACGTCGACGGCCGGCGAGGGCGGGCTGTGACTGAACATCTCCGGCGGCGCGTACGCCGGGGTCAGCACCTCCAGGGTGACCGAGGCGTCGCGCACCTCGGCCAGCACGGCGAGCCCGAAGTCGGCCAGCACCGCCGGGTTGAAGTGCGAGTGGAGGATGTTCGCCGGCTTGACGTCGCGGTGCAGCACCCCGGCCGCGTGCGAGTGGGCGAGCGCATCGGCGATCTTGATGCCGAGGTCGCGGGTCTCCGAAGCGCCCAGCGGAGAGGTGCGCATCCGCTCGGCGTACGAGCCGTCGCAGAGCTCCATGATCAGATAGGGATGCTGGTCGACGGTGACCCCGACGTCGAAGAGGTCCACCACGTGCGGGTGGGACGACATCCTGCCGGCGGCACGCGCCTCCCGGAGGAACCGGGCCTGGTCCCGCTCGCTGTCCAGCGTCCGGTTCTCCACCTTGACGGCGACCTCGCGCCCCACCGAGATCTGGGTGGCCCGGTAGACGGTGGCGTACCCACCCCGGGCAAACACCCGCAGATCGGTCAGACCGGGCACGATAGGCAGCCGGAGGGCGCCGGGCGGGGTCTCGGTCACGGGTCGAAAATACCTGTTACGCCGGGACGCTCAGCGGACCGTACCGGCGGTGGACCCGGGACCGGCGGTGGCCGGACCACCCTCCGCGTCGATGACCTGCGGCTTCGTCGAGGACTCCGGGCCATCGACGGGCACCGCGGCGGCCGGAGCGTCGGCAGCCCCGGCACTCCCGGAGTGGTCCTCGTCGGCCACTCCGGCCGTGGCGGGGCGCGCCCCGTCGGCGCGGCGGGCGTCCCAGCGCAGACCGAGCGCGGTGGCGACCGCGCCGAGCCCTTCCCACAGGGCCACCGCGAAGAACCGGTCGGGCGCCACGTCGGCCAGCACGGCCAGCGTGAAGACGGTGAAGGTGACCAGCCGGAAGACGACGGTGAATCGGTAGAAGGCCCGCCACTCCGTGGCGACCGCCAGCAGGTAGTAGACGCCCATGTTGAACGACGCCATCGAGGACGCGGTGAGGAACGTGCCGGTGTAGTCGCCGGCCGCCCGCCGATCCGGCACCTCGAACCCGAGCATCCGCAACTGCGCCTCGGGCCAGAGCAGCCCGAGCGCGCCGAGCAGCAGCGCCAGGACGCCGAAGACCGCGATGGTCCAGCCGGCGCCGGAACGCGGCAGCCTCATCTGTCCTCCCCATCCACGAGCACCGCCGTGGCGGCCCCTGGACCCCACACGCTAGACCGGCACCCCGCCCCCCACATCCCCGGAACCGCCAGACCTCCCCAGGCAGCCCACCCGACCGACCCGACCCCGCCCCCTACCCCGGTCCGACCACGTTTGTTGATCAAGAGGTTTGCGTCCGTAGGAGCATCGAATCCGGACCAAAACGTCTTGATCACCAGGCGGAAGGGGTGAGGGGCGGGTGCGGGGGGCGGACCGGCGGGTGGGTCAGCCGGCGGCGAGGCGGACCCGCAGGGCGTCGGCGGCGATCCGCTCGCTGCGCTGCTCGGTCGCGTACGCCAGTCGGACCGCCTCCTCGGCGCTGGCCAGCGCCTCGACCGGCCGGCCACAGGCGGCCAGCGCCTCGGCCAGCACACTCGCCCCGATCACCTGGCTGCGGACGTCCTCGGCGGGGGCGGCCACCGCGCGCCGGGCCCAGTCCAGCGCCTGCTCCCGCTGGCCGTGGGCGAGCAGCGCGGAAGCGTACCGGGCCATGGTCTGGCGGCGGGAGAAGAGCAGCGTCGGGGTGCTCGCGGCGGTGGTGGCGACCGGGGCGAGCAGCCCCACCGCGGTGGCCGGGTCCCCGGCGGCGAGCCGGGCGGTGGCCAGCAGCACCCGGGGCGCGGCCTGGGCCGGCGCCTGCGGGTTGTGCGGCTCGACGGCGGTCAGCACCGCCCGGGCGTCCCGCTCGGCGGTCTCGCAGTCGCCCATGTCCAGCGCCACGAAGCCGCGCAGCGTGCCGGCCATCCCGGTCAGCAGCGGGTGCGAGGTGCGTTCGGCGTACGCCAGGGCGTCGGTGAGCAGGTCGGCGGCGTGCTCCGGCTCGCCCAGCCCGCGTGCCACGACCCCCCGGACGACCAGCGCGAACCCGCGTCCCCAGTCGTCGGAGACCTCGGCGAAGTCACGGTACGCGCGACGAGCCTCCCGGTCGGCTTCGGCGACCTCGCCCAGCTCCGCCCCGGCGAACGCCTCGACCGCGCGCAGCGTGCCGACCGCCCACGCCTCGCCGACCCGTTCGCCGAAGGGCAGGAAGACCCGCGCCAGCCGGCGGGCCTCCCCCAACCGGCCGGCGAGCAGCCGGGCGAACGCGGTGGTGCCACGCAGCCAGGCCCGCCCGTACGGGTCCTTGAGCTGGGCGAAGAGCCGGGCGGCCCGGCCGAGCACCGCGTCGGTGCCGGCGAAGTCGCCCCGGGTGGTGGTGACCCAGGCCAGGTTCTGCAACGACCACGCCTGCCCGCGCGGGTCCTGGGCGGCGAGGCTGACCTGGTACGACGCGGCGAGCCGGCTGCTGGCCTGACCGAGCCGGCCGGCGATGAAGTCGGCCATGCCCAGCCGGCGCATCGCCGAGGCGCGCAGGGTGGGCAGGCCGCCGGCGGTGGCGACCTGCAACGCCTCCTGCCAGCTGGACACCGCCCGGGCCTGGTCGCCGAGGGTCTGGTGGGCCTGCCCGGCGAGCAGCAGCGCGCTGGTGCGTACGGCCGCCTCGTCCCCGGCGTTGGCCGCGATCTTCTCGGCGAAGGAGAGCGCGTCGGTCGCCCGGCCGACCTGGAGCAACGCCCGGGCGTGCACCACCCGGTCGGCGGCGGGCACCCCGTCGCGGGCCAGCTCGGCGGCGCGTTCGGCGTACTCGACGGCGAGGGCCGGCTCCCCGGCGTGCAGCGACCGGCGGGCGGACCGGCCCAGCGCGGCCACGCCCAGCGGGGTGACCGTCCGGGCCGGCGCGTCCGGGCGCAGCTTGACCGCGTCGGCGAGCGCGGCGGCCCGCTCCACGTGCTCGGCGACGAAGTCGTCCCGGGCCGGGTCGGTGAAGCCGCCCGGCGCGGAGCCGGTGTCGCCGGGGGCGGCCCAGCGGGCCAGGGCGGCGTGCCGCTCGGCCAGTTCGGCCTTGCTGACCCCGGCGTACGCGGCCTCCCGCATCAGCGGGGTGGCGAAGGCGTAGCCACTGCGGGTGCGGTGCAGCATCCGCCGTTGCAGCAGCTCCTCGACGGCCCGTTCCAGCTCGACGGCGGCCACCGCGGCGGGTCGACCGTCCCGCCCGGCGCGCTGCTCGCGCAGCGCCTCCAGCGCCCCCTCGGGGACGGTGTCGCCGACCACGGCGGCGTCGCGCAGCGCCGAGCGGGCGTCCGGCGGCAGCGCGTCGATGCGGGCCGCGAGCACGGCGGCGAGGTCCCGGGAGAGCAGCCGGCTGCCCAGCGAGCCGGGGGCCAGCCGCCACCCGCCGGGACCGCTGCGCCGCTCGGCGACGGCGGTCAGCGCGCCCCGCTCCATCAGCAGGGTGACCAGTTCGGCGAGGTAGAACGGGTTGCCCTGGGCGGTGGCGAGGAGCCGGTCCGCGTCGGCCTGCGGCAGCTTCCCGCCGCCGAGGTAGCTGGTCAGCAGCCGGGCCGCGTCGGCGCCGCGCAGCGCGGGCAGCACGTGCACCTCGGCGTCGGCGACCCGGGTCAGCGCCCCGGCGGTACGCACCAGCTCCGGGCGGCCCAGCAGCAGCACCAGCACCGGGCCGCTGAGCCGGGAGAGGGTCGTCCCGAGCGCGCTGATCGTCTCGGCGGTCGCGTCGTGCAGGTCGTCCACCACCATCACCAGCGGCGCCTCGCTGGCCAGGGCACTGAGCAGGCCGGCGACGGCGTTCGGCACCGCCTCGGCGTCGGCGGGCGCGGTGGTGGCGCTCCACTCCCCGTTGTCGGTGGCGGTGCCGTGCCCGCCGGGCAGCTCCGCGTACCCGAGCAGGGCGAGCAGCTGGTCGGTGGCGAGCGGGCTGCCGCCCCGCTGCCCGAGCCGCTGGCCGAGCCGGCGCAGCCGCTCCTCCACCGCCGGGCGGGTGAGCGCGGTGGACGTGTCGTTGGGCAGGCCGACCGCGGCCCGGACCAGATCGGCGAGGGGGGCGAGTCGACGCCGTTCGCCGAAGGCGGCGCAGCGTACGGAGAGCACCCGGGCGCCGGTGTGCGCGGCGTACCGGCCGGCGCCCACGTCGTACCCGGCGGCGAGGCGTTCCACCTCGGCGGCGAAGCGGGACTTGCCGATCCCCGCCTCGGCGGTCATCAGCAGCACCCGGGGCTCGCTGCGGTCGATCACCTCGGCGAGCCGGCCGGCGACCCGGCCGATCTCGGTCTCCCGGCCCACGAAGGGCGCCTCGTCACCGAGGCCGGAGCGGGTGCCCGGGGCGTCCAGGAGCCCGAGCAGCTCGTACGCCTCGACCGGTTCCCGCTTGCCCTTGAGCCGCAGCGGGCGCAGCGCCCGCCAGGAGGCCACGTGCCGGGTGGCGGCGGAGGTACGGCCACCGGCGTAGACCGCGCCGACGGCGGCGGCGTCGGCGAGCCGGGCGGCGGTGTTCACCGTGTCGCCGATGACCGTGTACTCGATGGCGGCCTGGATGCCGGCGATGACGTCGCCGGTGTTCAGCCCGACCCGCAGGCCGAGCGGCGCGCCGCCGCCCCGCTCGTCGTCGAGCACCCGGCGGACCGCCCGCTGCATGGAGAGCGCGGCACGCACCGCCCGCTCCGCGTCGTCCTCGTGCGCGACGGGCGCGCCGAAGACCGCCATGATGCCGTCGCCGGTGAGCTTGTCGACGTGCCCGCCGAAGGTCTTGACCGCGCCGGCGAGGGCGGCGAGCACCCGGTCGGTGACCGCGCCGACCCGCTCCGGGTCGAGGTCCTCGGACCAGGAGGTGAAGTCGGAGAGGTCGCCGAAGAGCACGGTGACCACCCGCCGCTCGGCGGTCGGCAGGGTGGCGGCAGCCGGCAGGGCGGCCCCGCAGTTGTGACAGAACCGCGCCCCGGGGACGGCGAGCGTGCCGCAGACCGGGCAGGTCACGGCCGTGCCGTCCCGCCCACCCCGAGGTATTCGAGCTGCGCGCGGACCGACCATTCGGCGGCCCACCACAGCGAGCGGTCGACGTCGGCGTACACCGTGGCGACCACCTCGGGGGCGGTGGTGGCGCCGGCGGCGACCGCGGCGCGCACCTGGTCGAGCCGGGCACGGCGGTGGGCCAGGTAGAACTCGGCCGCCACGCCACAGTCGGCCAGCGCCGGGCCGTGCCCGGGCAGCGCCGGGATCCCCCGGTACGCCGACAGCAGCTCCAGGCTGGCGAGGTAGTCACCGAGGTGCCCGTCGGGGTGGGCGACGACGGTGGTGCCCCGGCCGAGGATGGTGTCGCCGGTGAGGACCACCCGTTCGTCGCCGCGCTGGGCGAGGAAGCAGACGGAGTCGGCGGTGTGCCCCGGGGTGGGCACGAGCCGAATGGTGAAGCCTTCGGCCTCCAGCGGGGCGTCCGGGGTCAGCGGCGCGCCGCCGATGGTGTGCGCGGGGTCGGCGGCCCGGACGGTCGCCCGGTCGAGCCGGTCTGCCAGCGGCGCGGAGCCCTCGGTGTGGTCCGGGTGCCCGTGGGTGATGAGCACCGACCCGACGGGCGCGTGCGCGGCGATCCGGTCGAGGTGGTCGTCGTGCGCCGGGCCGGGATCGATCACCACGGCCGGCGCTCCGGGGGCGGCCCGCAGCACCCAGGTGTTGGTGCCGTCGAGGGTCATCGGCCCGGGGTTGGGCGCGCGCAGCAGCGTCACCCAGTCCGGCAGCGCGTCGGCGAGCGCCGCCGCCGGCGCGGTCAGATGCCCGGTCATGGCTGCGATCGTACGACCCTGCCCGCCACTCCCCGCGATCTTGCGGATTCGCCCGGTGGTTTGTGGCCGTTCACGGCTTTCGACCGGCCCGGGTCGGCAGGATCGCGGGGGTGGTGGTGGGTCAGGCGACCTCGACGATGACCTCGACCTCGACCGGGGCGTCGAGCGGCAGCTCGGCGACGCCGACCGCGGAGCGGGCGTGCCGCCCGGCCTCGCCGAACACCGCGCCGAAGAGGTCGGAGGCGCCGTTGATCACGCCGGGCTGACCGGTGAAGCCGGGCGCGCTCGCCACGAACCCGGACAGCTTGACGATCTTGACGACGTTCTCCAGGCCGACCAGCGCGTCGATCGCCGCCAAGGCGTTCAGCGCGCACCGCTCGGCGAGATCCTTGGCCTGCTCGGCGGAGACCCCGGCGCCGACCTTGCCGGTGGCGAGCAGCTTGCCCTCGGCCATCGGCAACTGGCCGGAGACGTAGACGTGCTGGCCGGACTGCACCGCCGGGACGTAGCTGGCCACCGGCGGCACGACCTCGGGCAGGGTCAGGCCGAGCTCCGCGAGCTTCGCGTGCGGTCCGTTGCTCATGCCTTGGGCCGCTTCAGGTAGGCGACGAGCTGCTCCGGGTTCGGGCCGGGCACCACGGAGACGAGCTCCCAGCCGTCCTCGCCCCAGTTGTCGAGGATCTGCTTGGTCGCGTGGACCAGCAGCGGGACCGTGGCGTATTCCCACTTCTGCATCGGTGGAGGGCTCCCTTGCCTGACGTGGACGTGTTACCGGACACAGCCTACGGTCCGGGCGACGGCCGGGGCGCGGGACGCTGCTCGGGCGCGACCGGCGCCTCACCGCAGGGACCCTCGTGGTCGTACGGCTGGGGGCAGCGGGACCGGTCCGGCAGCAGCAGGTCGCAGAAGACCCGGTGGCGGTTGTTCTGGTCGTCGGCGGTGGAGACGGTGGTCTCGCCGGCGTCCAGCTCGACCAGGAAGCCGAGCGAGGTCGCCACCGTGCCGGCCAGCGCGGTCGCGGCGGCCAGATCGGCGACCCGGATCGGCAGGTGGATGACGTACCCGGGCTCCTCCTCGTCCCGGCCCCGGTCGGCGGAGTGGTTCAGCACGCGCAGCACGTCGTGGGGCTCGGCGGACCGCCGGTACGACCGCTCGTTGATCGGCAGCCCGCCGGCCGACCCGTCCGCGTCGCCCCGGGCGCCGACCCGCCCGGCCCCGCCACCGGGCGGGAACTGGGCTCGAGCGATGTTGTCCGCGTCGCGCATGTACTGCCTCCGGGCCTCGTGCCGTGATCTGACCACCGTCCGGGACCGGACCCGCTGTCCGATCCACTCCCCCGCGCCGGCACGAAGGTAGGACCGATCACCGGAGGGCCACAACGGGACGCGCACACCTGATCACGCCGAGTCACATATGCGACACATCGCCGGTCCGGAACGTGATCGCGGGGAGCCCTGCCCCGTGAGCGGCCGGTCACAAATCAGCCATCGACCGCTACCCTTCTGCCTCGGACGGGCGATCAGGGGTCGCCCGCGTGCCCGAACCGCGTCCGCGCCAGGGGCGGCGAGGACGCCCATCCCCCGAGGGACCCACATGACCCAACCGCCGACCGACGGTGCGACCGGATCGCCCAGCTCCCCACCTCCCGGCCCGGCCTCCCCGGGCACGTCGTCGCCGGGGGGCGTCACCCCCTCACCGGCGTACCCGGCCTACCGGTCCCCGGCGGACCAGCGCCGGCGCGGCAGGCTGGTCGCCACGCTCACCCTCGTCGCGGCGATCCTGCTCTGCGGCGGCGGTGGCACGGCCGCCTACCTGGCGCTGCGGGACACCGAGGAGGGCGCGGGCGCGAAGGAGCCGGCGGTGGCGGTGGACGACTTCCTCAGCGCCGTCTACCGGGAGCGGGACGCGGGCAAGGCGACCGGCCTGGTCTGCGCGGCGTCGCGGGACCCGGAGAAGATCGCCGCCAAGGTCGCCGAGGTGGACAGGTACGCCGCCCAGTACACCGGCGCGCGCTTCCGCTGGGCCACCCCCACCGTGGACAGCCAGAACGGCGACCGCGCCACGGTCAGCGCGAAGGTCACCATGACCACCGCCGACGAGAAGATCGCCGAGCAGGCGTTGCGCTTCACCGTCGTACGGAAGGCGGGTTGGCGGGTCTGCGAGGTCGCCTGACGCCGCCGGGTGGATAGGCTCGACGGGTGCGACCTGCTGACCCCCCGGCCGAACCGGCCGGCACCGGATGGCCGTCCCGCCTGCACGTGGTCACCGGCAAGGGTGGCACGGGCAAGACGAGCGTGGCGGCGGCCCTGGCGCTGGCCCTGGCCGGCGGCGGGCGACGCACCCTGCTCGTCGAGGTGGAGGGTCGGCAGGGCATCGCGCAGCTCTTCGGCACCGAACCGCTGCCGTACGAGGAACGCCACCTGACCGACGCCCCCGGCGGCGGCGAGGTGCGCGCCCTGGCGGTGGACGCCGAAGAGGCGCTGCTGGAGTACCTCGACATGTTCTACAAGCTCGGGGCGGCCGGGCGGGCGCTGCGCAAGCTCGGCGCGATCGACTTCGCCACCACCATCGCCCCCGGGCTGCGCGACGTGCTGCTCACCGGCAAGGTGAAGGAGGCGACCACCCGCACCAGCGGGCAGCGCCGCACGTACGACGCGGTGGTGCTGGACGCGCCGCCGACCGGGCGGATCGGCCGGTTCCTCAACGTCACCGCGGAGACCGCCCGGCTGGCGAAGGTCGGCCCGATCAAGACCCAGAGCGAGGGGGTCGCCGCCCTGCTGCGCTCCCCGATGACCGCGGTGCACGTGGTGACGCTGCTGGAGGAGATGCCGGTCCAGGAGACGGTCGACGCGATCGCCGAGCTGACCCAGCTCGGCTTCGGGGTGGGCCGGGTGATCGTCAACGGCGCCCGGCCGCCGCTGCCGGCGGGACGCGAGGTGACCCAGGCGGAGCTGAGGCGCGGGCTGCTCGCCGCCGGGCTGCCCACCGACCGGGCGACCGTCGTCGGGCTGGCCGAGGAGGCGCGGGACCAGCAGGTCCGCCGGGAGTTGGAGGACTCGCTCCGGGCCGACCTGGTGGAGCTGGGGTTGCCGATGACCGAGCTGCCGCTGCTGCCCGACGGGGTGGACCGGGCCGGGCTGGCGACGCTGGCCGAGCTGCTCGGCCGGGCCGATTGACTCACACCTGACGTCGGCTCGGGCGCACGGACGGCAGCGGCCCGATACGCTCGATTGGTGCCTTCCGAAGACGCGGCGCCACGGCTGGACGTCGACCAGATCCTCGCCGACCCCGGTGTACGGATCGTCGTGTGCTGCGGTGCCGGCGGGGTGGGCAAGACCACCACGGCGGCGGCGCTGGCGCTGCGGGCGGCCGAGCGGCACGGCCGGCGGACGGTGGTGCTCACCATCGACCCGGCCCGCCGGCTGGCCCAGTCCCTCGGCCTGACCGAGCTGGACAACACCCCGCGCCAGGTCAAGGGGATCGACGTCGAGGTCAGCGGCGGCGAGCTGCACGCCATGATGCTGGACATGAAGCGCACCTTCGACGACGTGGTGCTCCAGCACACCGATCCGGCGAAGGCGGCGGAGATCTTCGCCAACCCGTTCTACCAGGCCATGAGCTCGACCTTCGCCGGCACGCAGGAGTACATGGCGATGGAGAAGCTGGGCCAGCTGCACGCTCGCGGCGAGTGGGACCTGATCGTGGTGGACACCCCGCCGTCCCGCTCCGCGCTGGACTTCCTGGACGCTCCGGCCCGGCTCTCCCGGTTCCTCGACGGCCGGATGCTGCGGCTGCTGCTCGCGCCGGCGCGTACCGGCGGGCGGAGCATGTTCAGCCTGGTGACCGCCAGCTTCGGGATGTTCTCGAAGGTGGTGCAGAAGGTGCTCGGCGCCCAGCTGCTCACCGACCTGTCCGGGTTCGTCGCCGCGCTGGACTCGATGTTCGGCGGCTTCCGGCAGCGCGCGGAGCAGACGTACCGGATCCTGCAGGCCCGAGAGACGGCGTTCCTGCTGGTCGCGGCCCCGGAGTCGGACGCGGTCCGGGAGGCGGCGTACTTCGCCGGGCGGCTGCGCGAGGAGCGGATGCCGCTGGCCGGGCTGGTGCTGAACCGGGTGCACCGGCCGGCGGTGCGGCTGGACGCGGCCGAGAGCCTGGCCGCGGCGGACCGGCTGGCGGAGCTGGGCGGTCACGCGGTCACCGTCGACGTGTTGCGGGCGCACGCCGCGCTGGCCCGGCAGGCGGCCCGCGAGCAGCAGGTGGCGGCCCGGTTCACCGAGGCGTTCCCGACGGTGCCGGCAGTGTCGGTGACGGCGCAGCCCGCCGACGTGCACGACGTCGACGGGCTGCGGACGATCGGCGCGGCGATCAGCCGGCCGTGACGGCGTCAGCCGGTGGTGACCAGGACCTTGTCCTTGCCGGCCTTGTCCTTGGCGTTCTTCTTCATCGCGGCCTCGAACATCTTGCGCCAGCTCGTCACCTGCGGATGACGGCGCAGCAGCGCCCGGCGTTCGCGTTCGGTCATGCCACCCCACACCCCGAACTCGATCCGGTTGTCGAGCGCGTCGGCCAGGCACTCGTACCGAACTGGGCAGCTCCGGCAGATCCTCTTCGCCACGTTCTGTTCGGCGCCCTGTACGAACAACGCGTCCGGGTCCCCGTTCTGACATGCCGCCAGTGACGGCCAGTCAGTGATCATGCCCATCTGTACACGTCCCCCCTTGCAGTACCTACCGACCTCGTGCGACCAGCCGTCGATCCCCCCGGTCGTCCGGCCCGTTCCTTCCCCAAGGAGGCACGGACGACGTGTGGCCGTGTCGCCGCCACCATCATGCTCTGTAGTCGCCTGATTACGCAACGTTGTCGGCAAAATCCATCATTCCGGACACTCCCGGCTTCCCGGGCTTTCGCCCGCCGCATACCCGACCCGAGTACGTGAAAACGCTGCGCCGCTGTCCCGATCGGGTGGAGACTCGACCGCGGTCACACGCAACCACGCACCGGGGGTCGTGCGTTTAGCACAACGAGGGTCGCGCGCGCAGGAAATGGGGAAAGAACGCCCCAGCGACCCTCGTTCCCTGCTCGCGTACCCTGTCGAGGTGACCTGGATGCGGAAACGTGACCACAATGTCTTCACCAACGCCGCATCGCTGCTGATCTGTGGCCTGCTGGCCGGCGTGGTCGTCGCGGCGGCGGCCTTCCCCGCGGTGGCGATGTCCGGACTGGCCGCGAAGGCCGGCGCCGAGACCTTCGGCGCGCTGCCGAAGGAGCTGACCGTGGCCCGTGCGCCACAGATCAGCTACCTGCTCGCCTCGGACGGCAAGACACCGCTCGCGACGATGTACGACGAGAACCGTCGCGACGTGAAGCTGGAAGACATCGCCCCGGTCATGCGGGACGCCATCATCGCCGCCGAGGACCACGACTTCTACAAGCACAACGGGGTCGACCTCAACGGCGTCGCCCGCGCCTTCGTCAACAACCAGTCGGGCACCAACTCCCAGCAGGGCGCCTCGACCCTGACCATGCAGTACGTCCGGCTGGCCATCGCCTACTCGGCGACGCACCCGGCCGACGTGGTCGCCGCGACCGAGGACACCAGCGCCCGCAAGCTGCGCGAGATGCGGTACGCCATCCAGATCGACAAGGAGTTCCCCAAGGACGAGATCCTGCGGCGCTACCTGAACATCGCCTCCTTCGGCAACGGCGCCTACGGCATCTACGCGGCCAGCCAGGTCTACTTCGGCAAGCCGCCGAGCAAGCTGAAGCTGGAGGAGGCGGCGCTGCTGGCCGGCATGGTCAAGGCGCCGACCACCAACGACCCGACCACCCGCAGCGGGTACCCGCTCGCGCTCGACCGGCGCAACTACGTCCTCGAGAACATGGTCAAGATCGGCAAGATCAGCCGACAGGAGGCGGACGCCGCCAAGGCCACCAAGCTCGTGGTGAAGGACAAGCGCACGCCGAACGGCTGCGTCTCCACCAACGAGAAGGGCTGGGGCTTCTTCTGCGACTACTTCTACCGCTGGTGGCTGCAGCAGGAGACCTTCGGCTCGACTTCGTACGACCGTGAGCGGCGGCTCAAGAGCGGTGGCTACACCGTCGTCACCACCCTCGACGCGCAGGCGCAGCGCGGCGCGGACAAGGCGGTCCGCAAGGCGAAGAAGGAGACCGCCAAGGAGGCCGCCATGGTGGCCGTGGTGGAGCCGGGCACCGGCCGGGTCCGGGCGCTCGCGGTCAACCGTCAGTTCAAGCTCGACGACCCGAAGAACCCGAAGAACAAGATCAACAGCGATCCGGCCAAGGCCAAGAAGAAGATCCGGGGCAACTACCCGGCCACGGTGAACCCGCTGCTCACCGGCGGCCAGGGGATCACCGGCTACCAGGCCGGCTCGACCTTCAAGATCTTCACCATCGTGGCCGCCCTGGAGAAGGGCATCCCGCTCAGCTACACCATCAACGCGCAGCAGACGTTCAAGTCGGAATACATCATCGACAGCAGCTCGCCGGCCGCCTGCCCGGGCACGCACTTCTACTGCCCGAAGAACGCCGGCGGCAAGGCCGGTGGCGTGCAGACCATGTGGAGCGCCTTCGCCCAGTCGACCAACACCTACTTCGTCCCGCTCCAGCAGCAGGTCGGGGCGGAGAACGTCGTCGACGTGGCGCGGCGGCTCGGCATCCAGTTCCGGGCCAGCAACGACGCCAAGTTCGCCAGCACCAAGGACTACGCCCACCAGTGGGGCGCGTTCACCCTGGGCGTCTCGCAGACCACCCCGCTGGAGCTGGCCAACGCGTACGCCACCCTCGCCGCCGACGGCAAGTACTGCGAGCCGATCCCGGTGCAGGAGATCCGCGACCCGGAGGGCAACAAGCTCGACATCGCCAACCCGCGCTGCGAGAAGCGGCTGAGCACCGAGGTGGCCCGGGCCGCCGTCGACGCCGCCCGCTGCCCGGTCGGTGACGACTCCTCCACCAGCAAGTGCGGCGGCAGCCGTACCGCCCGCCAGGTGAAGCAGGTCGTCAAGGCGCCGGTGGCCGGCAAGTCCGGCACCACCGACTCGGAGAAGACCGCCGCCCTGGTCGCGATGACCAAGCAGTACGCGGTGGCCGGCATCATGGCCGACCCGGACTGGCCGCAGACCAACGTCAAGATGAAGCACAACCAGCCCGACGGCATCAACCCGCCGGTCATCGAGACGCTGCGCGACGCCATGAAGGGCAAGGACCGGATCAACTTCGAGCCACCGGGCAAGAAGATCTCCGAGGGTGACCAGCGCTCCATCCCCAGCGTCACCTGCCAGGACGTGAACACCGCGAAGAGCCGGATCAACGGCGCCGGCTTCGAGGCGGTCGTCTCCGACGTCAAGGTCCCGTCGAGCTGCCCGCCCGGCACCGCCGCCGGCACCAGCCCCGACGGCCGGACGATCAAGGGTGGCGTGGTCACCATCCAGATCAGCGCCGGTGGCGGCTCCCCCGCCACGCCGGGCGGCCCCACCGCCGGCCCCGGCGGCACCACGCCGACGGGCCCGAGCCGACCGGGCCGACCCCCGGGCCGCGGCTGACACATCCCGCGACACGACGGGCGGGCACCCTCAGGGGGTGCCCGCCCGTTTCGCGTACGCGCAGGGGTCAGAGACCGAGCTGCCGGCGTACCTCGGCGGCGACCCGGCCCCCCTCGGCCCGACCGGCCACCGCGGCCTGGGCCGCCTTCATCGCCGGGCCCATCTGCGCCTTGCCGGTGAAGCCGCCCGCGGCGAGCGCCCCCGAGACCAGCTCGGCCAGCTCGGCGTCGGAGAGCTGCTTCGGCAGGTAGTGCTCCAGCACGTCACCCTCGGCGGTCTCCTTCGCGGCCTGCTCGGCGCGACCGGCGTCGGCGAAGGCGGTCGCGGCCTCACGCCGCTTCTTCGCCTCCTTGGTCAGCACCGCGAGCACCTCGTCGTCGGTGAGCTCGCGCTTGGCCTTGCCGGCGACCTCGGCGGTGCCGACGGCGGCGAGCGCCATCCGCAGCGTGGAGGTGGTCAGCTCGTCGCGCGCCTTGAGGGCGGCGCGCATGTCGGCGGTGAGGCGGTCCTTCAGCGTGCTCATGGTCGGTCAAACTACCCTGAACGCCATGCGAAAGCGCACACTATTCCGGCTCGCCGCCGGGACCATCGCCGCCGGAGCGGCCACCCTGGCGTACGCGTCACTCATCGAGCGCAACATGTTCACCCTGCGCCGCTACGACGTGCCGGTGCTGCCGACCGACGCGGAGCCGCTGCGCGTGCTGCACCTGTCGGACCTGCACATGATGCCGGACCAGCAGCGCAAGCAGCAGTGGGTGGCGTCGCTCGCCGCCCTCGACCCGGACCTGGTCGTGGTGACCGGGGACAACATGGCCCACCCCGCCGCCGTCCCCGGCGTGCTGCGGGCCCTGCAACCACTGCTCGACCTGCCCGGCGCCTTCGTCTTCGGCTCCAACGACTACACCGGCCCGGTGCTGAAGAACCCGTTCAGCTACTTCCTGCCCGACCGCGGGTACACCGAGGGCGTCGCGCTGCCCTACGAGGAGCTGCGCGACGTCTTCGTCGGCGCCGGCTGGGTGGACCTCAACAACGCCCGTACCACGCTCAAGGCCGGTGGCCGGCTGGTCGAGCTGGTCGGCGTGGACGACCCGCACATCGAGCGGGACGACTACCCCTCCGTCGCCGGGCCCGTCTCCGCCGCCGCCGACCTCTGCATCGCCATCGCCCACTCGCCCGAGCCGGCGGTGCTCGACCAGATGGCCGCCGACGGCTTCGGCCTGCTGCTGGCCGGGCACACCCAC
This sequence comes from Micromonospora coxensis, assembly GCF_900090295.1. NCBI lineage: Bacteria > Bacillati > Actinomycetota > Actinomycetes > Micromonosporales > Micromonosporaceae > Micromonospora > Micromonospora coxensis. Next base: position 3,245,956 of record NZ_LT607753.1, read on the forward strand.
GGCGGTCAGGTCTGCGTACCCGGCTACGGCGCCCTGGTGACGAACTGCGGGCTGCCCCGCTCGATGGCCAAGGGCCTGCACCGCTGGCCCGGCTCCGACGCCTGGCTGCACGTCTCCGGCGGCCTCGGCACCCACCCCACCGCCCCGGTGCGGTTCGCCTGCCCCCCGGAGGCGAGCGTGCTCACCCTCATCCCCCGCTGACCTGCGCCCCCGCCGCGTCCGCCCGGCCGGTCCGCCCCTGGACGCCGGGCCGGCGCGGCGTCCAGGGGGGGGTACCGAGTTTGACCATCGGACCGGGTGGGCTACTATTTCTCAGCACGCCTCGGGGTGTGGCGCAGCTTGGTAGCGCGCTTCGTTCGGGACGAAGAGGTCGTCGGTTCGAATCCGGCCACCCCGACCAGAGGTAAGCAAAGGTCAAGGCCCCTCCACGGAGGGGCCTTGATTCGTTTTCGCCGATCACTGCTCCGGCGGAGGCAGCGAGAGGGCAGCGGACGACGGGCGACCGCCGCCAGGACGACGCAGAACTCAGTGCCGACACACCGGCCGGTTCGTGATCCAGTGTTCGTTGACCAGGTTCACGACCGGCGGCGGGACGGGGATTCCCCCCTCGGCGGCGATGGGTCTGGCGTTGAAGATCCGCAGGAAGAAGTTGATCACTTTGACGACCAGGGCCGGGATGGAGTAGCCGATGCCGTAGGTCGCGTTGATGGTGAGGTCGGCGCGGTTGCAGCCCTCCCGGTTGGCGAGGCCTTGCAGACCACCGAAGCCGATGCTCGATCCTCGGGTGATCCCCACCGTGGTGGTGAGCGCGGCGTACAGCCCGGCCGTGAACACGACTGCGCCGAGGCCGACGAAGAACTTCACGTCGTAATCGATGAGCAGGGCGTTCGCCCCCACCGAGGTGCCGTCGACGGAGTCGACGAGACTGCTCTTCTCCCGCAGACCGCCGGGCCAGCGTGGGCCGAACCTGCCGTCGGCGTAGCCGAAGCCCATGGTGCCGCCGAGCGAGTACTCGCCGGTGGCTCTGATCGTGGTGTGCCCGGCGCTGAAGCCGGTGCGGATGCCGATCGACTGCCGGACGGTCGCGGAGAACGGGATGCCCAGGATGGACTCGAGGGGGACGCTGAAGGTGACCGGCACGAAGACGACGGGGTGGACGTTCTGGCCGGTCCTGGTGGTGGCGTCGACCTGAACCCGGATTCCGGCGGCACCCCGGATCTGCAACTCGGCCGCGGTGACCTCGGCTCCGTCGATCACCAGGTGGATCTTCGCGGAGGGCTGCTTCATCACGAAGGCGATGGTGCCCGAGAGATCGAGCCCGCTGTCCCGGTAGGAGAAGCGGGCGCCGACACCGTCGGCGCAGCAGAAACCCTCGGCCACCAGCTCGCCGGCCCGGGCCGAGCCTGTGGTGAGCGGCAGCGTGGCGGTGACCGGCCGGGCACCGGCCGACGTCAGCGCGTCGGCGGTCGCGGCCGGGCTGTGGTCCAGGGCGGCGGTCGCAGCCGGTGCGGATCGCGGCGTCGAGGCGTCCGGGTGGGACCAGAATGCGTCGTCGAACTGGTAGGGGGTGGCACCGGCCAGGGAGACGGGCTGTTCGGAGGTGAACTCGCCGTCCTGGATCACGTCGGTGATGTCCACCGGGCCGATGGCGACCGCGAGGTCCTGGCCGTCACGTCGGGCGTCGATCACCCGCCCGACCCCACGCCCGGTGACGAACATGACCTTGCCCGGGGCCAACAGGTCGGCGTTGCCGGCGTCGGGGTCCAGCCGCCAGATCAGGCCCCCGTCGGTGACCGCACGCACCGCGCCGCTGCCGCCGGGCACGACGACGACGTCCGGACGGAGGGTCACGTCCGGGTGCGGGGCGGGCGCGGCGCCGTAGCGCAGGTCATCGCCGGACGTGGTCGGCTTCGCGTCCACGCACGCGGTCAGGCCGAGCAGGACGGGCAGGACGGTCACGGCAGCGACGACCTTGCGGGTTCGCGACGTCTCGAGTTTCACAGCCGGGTCACCACGTCCCGGGCCAGGTCCTGTAGCGCCTGCCGGGACGCTGTGGGGTCGGCCAGGCTGACCAGCCGGATCGCGATCCAGACGTCACCGGCGGCGACGAACACCGCGCCGTCCTCGATGTACGCCTCGTCGCCGACGCCCGGAACGGGTTTCAGGTCGTGGCCGAGTGCACGGTCGATGTCGAGGATCTTCTCGGCCCCCGGGCCGACGTAGACCTCGACCTGGGCGGTGGGTCCACTGACCGGACCGGTGTAGGTGCAGGAGCCGGGGGCTGCCACCGGATCCTGCAGGGGCGTTCCGGCCAGGCGCTCGGCGGCGGCCTTCGGCACCAGCGCGCACGGGTCGACCGTCCGGGCCGGGGTCGCGGTGACGCCGTCGTGGTCGCCGGCGGTGGCCGGCGCTTCGACGGCGGGCTGACCGACGTCGGGCGGCGGGGGAGCCGGGTCGGTCCTGCCGCATCCGGTCAGCGCGAGGATCATGACCGCCACGGAGCTGACCGAGGCACGCCGCCTTCCGCTCCGGTTATCGGTGATCATGGGGGTACCCCCTTCTGGCTGGCCGCAGCCGTTGTCTCTGAGGCCGGCCCGGCCTGGACACTGCTCATCGGACTGTCTGTGCCCGGGGGTCTCAGGCACGATCACGGACCAGGCCGATCAGCCGAATCGCGGTGGACTGGTCGGTGTCGTCGGTGACCTTGGTGACGACCTGGATCTCGCAGGCGCGGTCCCGCACGGCGAACTCGGCGATGTTGCCCGAGGCGAAGCGGATGCCGTCGGGGCCCGGTTCGGTCTGCCCGTACGCGGACTCGGCCGGCAGGGTGCCGCCGACGGCGGTGCCGGGGCGGCCGATGTCGATGGTGATCGAATGGTAGGTGTCCGGGTTCTCCCACACGCAGGAGCTGCCCCCGTCGCCGGAGTCGCCGGCCCGTGGAGCGCGGTCGCCCGTGGCTCCGATCACCTGTGTGACCTCGTCGGTGGAGAGCAACGCGCAGGCGTCGACCTGCCTGGCTTCGACCGTCGCCGCACCGGTTGAGCCGGACGGGCCGCCGGCCCCCGGGGCCGGCTGGTCCGCCGGTGCGGACCCGCAGGCCGCCGCGCCGCTGATCACGACTGCGGCGGCGGCGCACGCCCGCCACCACCGGGCCCGCCGTCGAACTTCTCCGTCCGTCATGTGCCTGCCTCCTGTGCTGTCGATCCGGTGGGTCGGTGCCGGGGAGGTGGTCCGAGCAGTTCGATGCCGTGCCGCGCGGCGGCGTGGCCGAGGGCGGCCGGGTCGAGCGGTGCCGGGTCGGGCAGCCGCCGATCGGGTGCGGGGGTGCCGGCCTCGGCGGCGAACTGCTCGAATCCGGACGGGGTGGTGATCTGCAGGGCGCGCAGCGGCTCGTCGGGTCCGACGAGGAAGGTGTGTGGCAGCCCGACGGGCAGCAGGACGAAGTCGCCGGGCCCGGCGGTGAAGGCCTCGCCGTCGCAGCGGAACTCGGCGGTGCCGGACAGCACGTAGAACAGTTCGTCGTCGTTCCGGTGCCGGTGCAGCGGCGCGGCGAAGCCGGGCGGGTTGACGAACTCGACGACGGTGAGACGGCCGCGGGTCTGCTCGCCGGTCGCCTTGACGGTCATCAGGCTGCCGACGAACCAGTGGGCTTCTCCCTCGCCGGCGCGGCACACGTACGGGCGGACAGGCATGTCATCGTCCCTTGACTGATGGACAGCGTCTATTCATTAGTCAGCGTCTAGTGAATACATTGCTAGTATGGCGGAGCCATGGACGGTGTCAAGGACGCAAAGTCGACACGCCGCTACCGGTCCGCCGTGCGTGAGGAGAGCGCACGGCGCACCCGGCGGGCGGTGGTCGGCGCGGCGGCCGAGTTGTTCGTCGCCCGTGGGTACGCCGGCACCTCACTGGCTGACGTGGCGGCTGCCGCAGGGGTCGCCCGCCCGACCGTGTTCGCCGCCTTCGGGTCGAAGCCGGCCCTGCTGCGGCAGGTCCTCGACGAGGCGCTCGCCGGCGACGACGAGCCGGTACCGGTCGCGCAACGGCCCTGGTTCCGGCCGGTCTTCGAAGCCGACACGCAAGCCGGCGTCCTGCACGCGTACGCCGGTGTGTGCACCCTGATCGGCAGCCGTGCGGCGCGGATCTTCGAGACCGTCCGGCGGGCGGCCGACGAAGCGCCCGAGGTCGCCGACGTGTGGGAGACGCTGCTACGCAACCGTCGCGCAGGCGCCCGGATGGTGGTCGAGCGGGGCCACTCGCTCGGCCCGCTGCGCCACGGCGCCGACGTCGAGCGGGCGGTCGACGTCTTGTGGGTCTTCAACGACCCGGCGCTCTACGACGCGTTGGTGCTGCGGTGCGGCTGGACCGAGGACTCGTTCCGCGACTGGCTGTCCGAACGCATGCAGGACGCGCTGCTGGTCCGCTGACCCCGCTGACCGGACGAGCGGCACTTCCGCTCGCCCGAAATCGGCGGCAGCGGGACGGCCGCCGCGCTCGCCGCCCGCTCCGGGCACACAGGCAGCGAGGTGGGCAGAGATCGAGGCCCCTCCACGGAGGGGCCTCGATTCGTTTCCGGGCACGCCGGCGGCCCGGCCGCCGACCGGTCGACCGGCCGCCGGGCCCTCGCGGCGGTTTGTCAGAGCGGGCGGTTCGGCTCGATGACCGGGCCACCCGGGTACGTCGTCGTGGTCGGCTCGACCACCTCCGTCGTCCGGTACTCCGACTCGGTGGTGGTCGTCGTCTGGTCGTCGTCGTCGGAGCGGTGCCGGGCGGCGGCGACTCCGGCGGCGGCCGCGGCGCCCGCGACGGCGGCACCGGCGGCGACGGCCGTACCGGAGACACCGGCCTTGCCGCTGTCACCTTGCGAGGACGCGGCGTGCGCGACGCCCGGCGTGCCCACCCCGTGCCCCTCGCCGACCGAGCCCCGCCAGGCGCCGGTCTCGACGTCCCGGGACTCGATGAAGCTCTTGAACTTCTCCAGGTCGGACTCGGCCTGCTTCTCGACGATGTTCAGCTTGTCGCCGGCCTTCTCGACCAGCCCCTCCGGCTCGTACTCCAGGTGCAGCCGGACCATGGTCCGGCCGGCGCCCACGGGCTGGAAGTAGACCGCGCCGGCGTTGGTCGCGCCCTCGGTCGCCGCCCAGGCGACCTTCTGGTCCGGGACCTGCTCCAGGACGGTCGCGTCCCACTCGCGCTTGACCCCGGCGATCTGGGCGACCCAGTGCATGCGCCGGTCGTCGAGCTGGCGCACCTCCTCGACGCCACCCATGAAGCGGGGGAACTCCTCGAACTGGGTCCACTGGTTGTAGGCGGTGCTGACCGGGACGTCGACTTCGATCGACTTCTCGACCACGGTGGTCATGACATTCCTCCTCGTTCCGGTCGAACCTCCCTCCAACCGGGAGGGAGCCGTACTGGTCCACAGGAATCCGTACCCGTTGACCGGCGGCTCAACCGAAAACGCCGGAGCCGGCATCCGCCCGCTGGTCGCGGGGGACGCCGGCTCCCGGGCGGAGCGTCAGGCGGCCGGGCCGATGAAGTACCCGGACTGGTCCAGGATGACGTGCGCCGTACCCGAGCTGCTGTTGTAGACGTCGACACCGAAGTTGACCGCCACCAGCGCGGCGTTCGACGCGGTCTCACCCGCGACGAAGTTCACGTTCGAGGCGGTCGGTCGTGCCTGCGCGGACGGGTGGGCGATGAGCACCCCCGCCGCCGTGGGCTGGGTGACAGTCAGGTTGCCCACCAGCGCGGTCGGCTCCGGGCAGGCCGGGGCCGGGGCGCAGGAGGAAGCTGCCGTCGCGGGTTGGACGCGGGCCGCCGTCCGAGCCGTGAGCGCCCCACCGGACTCCCGGGTGTCGAGCAACCGGGTCGGGGTGAGCGGCACGAACGTCTGGGTGGCATCCGGGCTGAACCAGCCGGCCAGGTCGGCGATCACGTGGGTGCTGCCGGAGCTGGCGTTGCGGATGCTCACCTTGCCACCCACCACCGGCACCGTGACCAGATTGGGGATGGTCTGCCCGGTGACGAAGTTCAGGTGCGACGCCACCGGTACGGCGGAGCCGTACGGGAAGAGCGTGAGCACGCCGTTCGCGGTCGGCTTCGTCACGGTCACGTTGAGCACCGCGGCCGTCGCGCCCGCCGGCAGCTTCGCCGAGAGGTCCAGCGTACGGGTGGTGTGGGCCGGGACCGGTCCGGCCGCGCCCTCCCGGGTGTCGAGCATCCGCACCGGCGGCACCGGGGCGTAGCCTGAGCCAGCTGCCGTGTAGACGCCCTGGAGATCCGCGATCAGGTGCACCGAGGCGATGCCGGTGTGGATGAACACGATGCGTCCGCCCGTGACCGGTACGGTCACCTGGTTCGCCACCGTCTCGCCGGCGACGAAGTTGACGTTGGAGGCGTTCAGCCGGGTACCGTCCGGGCTGACCGTGATGAAGCCCGACGCCTCGGGCCTGGTCACCGTCACGTTGAGCACCAGCGCCGTGATGTCCTCGGCCGCCACCCCCGCGACGGTGGGGACCGGGTAGTAGAGCGCGCCGTTCTGCCCGATCGGCGCGGCCGAGCCGGTGCCCAGGCCACTCCGGGTGTCGACCAGTCGGGTCGGGGTGACCGGGGTGAACCGGGCGCCGACGACGGTGCACGGGCTCGCGGCGTAGCTGCTGCCGGTGCGGAAGTTGGTGGTGGTCCCCCGCACGTCGACGCAGACCCGGCCGGCCCGTCGGACGCTCCGTTCCAGGGAACCGGCGTCGGTGACGCGCCAGTAGCGGTCGCCCCAGAACCGGTAGGCGTACTTCGTCCGCTCCCGTTCCACCGGCCACGAGGAGCGCAGGCTGGCCCCGGCCACCACGTCGAGCGGGCCACCGCCGGGCTTGCGGCGCAGGTAGGGCGCCTCGGTGACGGGCGTACCCTGTGCCTCCACCGCGCCCCGGTCCCGGTAGCCACTACCGGTGCCGGTGTTCTCGGCGGACGGATCGTCGGCGTACGGGTTGTCGAGCAGATCGCTGTCCAGGACGCCGCGCGCGGTGGCGTCGGCCGAGTCGCGGGCGGGCGAACCGGTCCCCGGTCCGTACCAGCTGGTCCAACCGGTCTGCGTCCCGACCAGCCGAGGGTCGGTGGCGAGGTCGTGGGAGCCCTGCCCGGTCGCCGTCGTGAACGACGCGACGGTGGCGTGGTTCTCGCCGGACCAACGGTAGAGCGGACCGTCGCCGGCCGGGTCGATGAGGTTGTGGTCGACGGTGGTGGCCGGCACGGCGTTGTGGGCCACCCGGATGGCGACGGCCTCGGCCGGGGCGGTGCAGGGCTGGCGGGTGCGGGACGTCCGGACGATGTTGTTGCGGACGGAGGCATTGGTCGAGTCCGAGTACAGGTCGATGCCGACCCGGCAGTCGGTGACGACCGTGTTGTTGGTGACCGAGACGCCGGGGGACATGGTGGCCAGCAGGCCGGAGCCGAGTAGCTGGTTGCCGGCGACCGTGACGTCCGTCGTGCCCGGATCGAGGTCGACCGTAGGCCCGCCGGTGTTGCTGATGACGCTACGGCTGACCGTCACGTCGTCGGAGACGCCGGTGACGTTCACCCCACTCGCCCCGTCGGGCCTACTGTGAACGGTGAGCTGGTCCAGCGTGACCCGGCTGGAGTCCACCACGACGACGCCGTCGGCCCGGCTCTCCCCGTAGACGGTGAAGCCCTCGATGACGACGTCGTGCGCCCCGGCGACGATCATGATCGCCCCCATCGGGGCGGTGGTGTCGTACTTGCCGACCCGGACCGGTTCGTCGCTCATCTGGACGGCGCGGAAGGTGATCGGCGCGTCCGGGGTGCCGGATCGGGTGAACGAGACGTTCTCGTGATAGGTGCCCGGGTACACCAGCACCGTCTGGCCGGGACCGGCCTCGGCAGACGCGGCCTGGATGGTGCAGAACGGCGACTCCGGACTGCCGTCCTGGACGCCGGTCGGCGAGCAGTGGGTCTTGCTGACGTAGAGCTCGGCCCGAGGTGCGGTCGCCGTCGTCGGAGCGGGCGCGGCGACGGCGGCCGGCGCCGTCGGCCCGACCAGCACCGCACCCGCCGCCAACGGAACGAGCGCGAGCCGCGCCAGTGCGTTGTGCGTTGTCATCAACGTTCCCCCGTGATCAAGTTGTGCGTGCGCGGGCAGCGTACACCGATGGCCACCGATGCGAGCAGCACCGGAACTCCCGACCCGGGTGGACCGTTCGGTCGTGGTCGCAGGCGCCCCGGCCGGACGCGGCGGTGCGGGTGCCCGAGGTCGGCGGACCCCTTTGGCCGCCGCGATCCGCCGCCACTGTCCGGTGGGGACGACGGCCAGGTTGTCCGCCGTCCCCCGGGCGACGAAGTTCACGTGGGAGGCGTTCGGCCGCTCGGTGGCGTTCGGGTACGCGGTGAGGAAGCCCGGTGCCGACGGTGCGGTGACCGTCAGGTTGAGCACCGCGCCGGTGGGCTCCGGGCAGTCCCAGCAGTTGAGCAGCAGGAAGTTCGGCCGGAACATGACATCCTCCGCCGGCTCCAGCGCGCCGTGCCCGTTGCGGTGGATCAGGCCGCTGTCGGTCCGGGTGTCCACGATCCGGGTCGGGCCGTACGGCACGTAGGCGTCGGTGGCGCCGGACGCCGTCGAGGCGTAGAAGCCGGCCAGGTCCGCCACCACGTGGGTACTGCCCGAGCCGGCGTTGTGGATGCTCACCCGACCGGCGACCACCGGCACCACCACCAGGTTCGGGATGGTCTGCCCGGCCACGAAGTTGAGGTGCGAGGCCTCGGGCGTCGCACTGCCCGCCGGGAACACCCTGAGCACGCCCGCCGGGGTCGGCGCGGTGACCGTCACGTTGAGCACCGCCGCTGTGGCGTCGGCCGGCACCTTCCGGGACAGGTCGAGCTGGCGGGTGGCGTACGCGCCGAACGCGGTCCCGCCCGATGCGCGGGTGTCCAGCGCCGGGTCGTGGCCGGAGCCGGGAGAGCGGGCCGGTCGGCGCTGCGGAGCGATGAAGACGCCCGCCTGGTCCACGATGGTGGGGATGTCCGCCTTGCCGTTGAGCACCGGCGCCATGATCAGGTTGGGGGTGGTCTGCCCGGTGACGACGTCCCGCCGGGCACCAGCGACGGGGTGCGCGCGACGATCGGCGACCGGTCCGCTCGCCTGGCATTGTTGAGCGCATGACCGCGCTGATCCGATCCCGTCTGTCCCACTGGACCGTCTTCGTACCGGTCCTCGCGGTCGTGCTGCTCGTGGTCACCTGGGGTCGCGACCTCTCGGGGATCGTGGTCGCGGTGGTCGCCGCCCTCCTGGCCGGCGCGGTCCTGGCGGCCGTGCACCACGCCGAGGTGGTCGCGCACAAGGTCGGTGAGCCGTACGGCTCGCTGGTGCTCGCGGTCGCGGTCACGGTGATCGAGGTCGCGCTGATCGTGACCCTGATGATCAGCGGCGGCGACAAGGCCCAGGCGCTGGCCCGGGACACCGTCTTCGCCGCCGTCATGATCACCTGCAACGGCATCCTCGGCCTGTCCCTGCTGCTCGGCGCCCTGCGCCGCCGGGTGGCGGTGTTCAATCCCGAGGGCACCGGCGGCGCGCTGGCCACCGTCGCCACCCTCGCCACCCTCAGTCTGGTGGTGCCCACCTTCACCACCAGCCGGCCCGGCCCGGAGTTCTCCCCCGCCCAACTCGCCTTCGCGGCGGTGGCGTCCCTGGCCCTCTACGGGCTCTTCGTCATGGTGCAGACCGGCCGGCACCGGGACTACTTCCTCCCCGTCACCAGCGACGGCAGCGTCGTCGACGCCGACGGCGACGGGCACGCGGACCCGCCCTCGGCGCGTACCGCGCTGGCGAGCCTCGCCCTGCTGCTCGTCTCGCTGATCGCCGTGGTGGGCCTGGCGAAGGGCGTCTCCCCCGCCATCGAGTCCGCCGTCGCCGCCGCGAACCTGCCGCAGGCCTTCGTCGGCGTGGTCATCGCGCTGCTGGTCCTGCTCCCCGAGACCCTCGCCGCCGCCCGGGCCGCCCGGCGCGACCGGGTGCAGATCAGCCTGAACCTCGCCCTCGGCTCCGCCATGGCCAGCATCGGTCTCACCATCCCGGCCATCGCCATCGCCTCCATCTGGTTGGACGGGCCGCTGCTGCTCGGCCTGGGCGGCACCCAACTGACGCTGCTGGCGCTGACCGCGGTGACCGGCGTGCTCACCGTCGTCCCGGGCCGGGCGACCGTGCTCCAGGGTGGGGTGCACCTGGTGCTGCTCGCGGCGTTCGTCTTCCTCGCCGCCAGCCCCTGACCCGCCTCCGGCGCCCCGTCCACCACGTACCCGCCGCAGCCGGCCTCGTCAGCCGGGGGGGGACCGAGACCCCGACGGTCGCGCCCCGGGACGGGACGCGACCGCCGGGCGGCATGCGGGGTCAGGCCGGGGCGATGAAGTAGCCCGCCTGGTCGGCCACGACGTGGGTGCTGCCGCTGCTGTGGTGGTACGCGGTGAACCGCCCGAGGTCGTCGACCTTGACCACGGCCAGGTTCGCCGCCGTCTCCTTGGCGACGAAGTTGACGTTCGACGCGGTCGGGGCGCCCTGGCCGGCCGGGTACACGGTGAGCACCCCGGCGGCGGTGGGCGCGGTGACGGTCAGGTTGAGCACCACCGCGGTCGGTGCGGGGCAGGGCCCTTCGCACTGGACGTCCACCAGGACGGCGGCCGACGCCTTCTCGTACCTGGTGAACGGCCCGTCGTACGGCTTGATCCAGCCGGTGCGGTTACGGCTGTCGGCGATCCGGTGCGGGCCGTGCGGCACGTACGTCTGGTCGGCGCCGGACGCGGCCGAGCCGAAGTAGCCGGCCAGATCGGCCACCACGTGGGTGGTGCCCGAACTGGCGTTGCGGATCATGGCCTTGCCGGCGACGACCGGGACGACCACCAGGTTGGGGATGGTCTGCCCGGCCACGAAGTTCAGGTTCGAGGCCACCGGCACGGGCGAGCCGTCCGGGTAGACCGTGAGCACGCCGCTCGCCGTGGGCCTCGTGACGGTGACGTTCAGGATCACCGCCCGCGCGTCGGCCGGCACCCGGCCCGACAGGTCCAGCCGTCGCTCGCCGTTGGCGGCCAGCGCCGCGCCGGTGCGGGTGTCCAGCACCCGGGTGGGGTCCGACGGCTTCAGACCGGAACCCTGCCGGCCGTAGAAGCCCTGCAGGTCGGCGACGAGGTGGACCGTCCCGCTGCCGCTGTGGCGCAGTCGGATTCGGCCGTTGACCATCGGGACGGTGACCAGGTTCGGGACGGTCTCCCCGGCGACGAAGTTGACGTTGGACGAGTCGGGCCTGACGCCGCCGTCCGGGTAGACCGTGATGAACCCGGACGCCGTCGGCCGGGTGACCGTCACGTTGAGCACGACGGCGGTGATGTCCGTGGCCGGCGTGCCGCCGATGCTCGGGATCGGGAGCACGACCTCGGTGTTCGCGGGCACCGGCGTGGTGGTGGCGGTGCCGAGCGCCGCCCGGGTGTCGAGCAGCCGGGCCGGCGTCACCGGTTGGTAGAGCGCGCCGACCGTGGTGCAGTGGTGGTAGCTGTAGTCGGGGGCCGCGCGGAAGTCCGTGAAACTGGTCCGGGTGGCGACGCAGCCCTGACCACCACGGCGGAACGAGTGGTCGAGTGTCCGGGCGGCGGTGATCCGCCAGAACGGCTCGCCGTCGAACTTGTACGCGATGGAACCGCCCTCGCCATCGGTCGGCCAGGCGTACATCGGCGCGGCGATCGCGGTCACGGCGAGCGGGTCGCTGCCGCGCTTGCGCTGGATGCCGACCTGGCCGCCGTTGACGCCGCCCTGGACCTCGATCGCGCCCCGGTCGTGGTAACCGATGCCGGTGCCCGTGTTCGCCACGCCCGGGTTGTCGCTGTGCGGGTTGTCCAGCATGTCGGTGCGGGTGAGCCCCTCGGCGGCGGCGTTGGCCGAGTCGACCGCGGGCGAGCCCGGGTCGGTCGGGAGGTACTTCCGCCCCGCCAGTCCCCTGATGGAGCCGACGCGCGGGTCGGCGGCGAGGTCGTGTCCGCCCTGCCCGGTGGCGGCGCGGAACGACGGCAGGTCGGCGTGGGTGGCGCCGGCCCAGGTGTAGAGGGCGCCGCCGCTGACCGGGTCGATCAGGTTGTAGTCGGCGACGGCTCCCTCGGTGGACTGCGCGGAGACCGCGACGGCGGCGGCGTTCTCCGGCGTGGCGCAGGCGGCACGGAGCAGGTTGGTGCGGACCACGTTGTTCTGGATCTGCACCCCGGGGGAGGTGCCGGCCACGTCGATCCCCCGGGAGCACTTGGTGAGCACCGTGTTGTTGGTGACCACGGTGTCCGGGGCGTCGGTGGCCAGCAGACCACCGACGTACAGCTGGTTGTGGACGACGACGGTGCCGGTCGCACCGGGGTCGACCCGTACCGACGGCGCCGGGCTCGTCCAGGAGTTGTGCAGGAAGCTCCGGCTCACGGTGACGTCGCTGGACGCTCCGGTGACCCGAACGGTCTCCGGAGCCCACTGCACGGCCGCGGTGAGCCGGTCGAGGGTGATCCGGGTGGAGCCGTTCACCACCAGCGGCGTCCGCTCCGGTTTCGCCACCACCCGGAAGCCCTCGATCACCACGTCGTGCACGCCGGCGATCGTGAAGATCGTGTCGTCGATCTCGCCGGTCTCGACGTCACCGACGTGGACCCCACCCTCCGGGCCGTTGACCGCCCGGAAGGTGATGGGCGCGTCCGCGGTGCCGGAGCGGGTGAAGGTGACCGCCTCCTGGTAGTAGCCCGGCTGCACCAGCACCGTCTGGCCCGGTTGCGCCACGGCCGCCGCCGCTCCGATCGTGCAGAACGGCGCGGTCATGCTGCCGTTCCCGCCCGGCGCGCAGCCCTGGTCGCTGACGTACAGCTCGTGGGCGACCGCCTCGGTGACCGGCGCCGGCGCGGCGACCGCCGCGGGCACCACCGGGGCCACCAGGCCCACGCCACCGAGAAGTGGTACGGCCGCGAGCCGCGCCCACACACGTCTGTCCATCAATCGCCCCCGCGAAAATCGATATTGGTGGCGGGAGCGTAGCGTGACGGACGCCGATGTCGGCAGCACCGATCAGCCGGTGCCCCTGGCCGATCGGCCCCGACCTGATCAGTCCTGGTGCTCCGTGCGGGCGATCTCGGTGAACGCCGCCTCCAGACAGGAGCCGACCGGACGGCCGGCCACCGCGAGCAGATCGGCGACGAGCAACGGGGCGTGCCGGGCCAGCGCCGACGGGTCGGGCGGGGCGTCGTCCTCACCCGGGTCGTAGACGCCGAGCGCGCCGGCCAGCAGGACCAGCACCACGTGCGGGTCGACGTCCGGCCGCCACTGCGCCGCCGCCCGGACGCAGTGCTCCAGCACCTGCCGGACGTCGTCGGAGTCGAGCCCGTCCGGGTGGGTCTCCTCCAGCAGCAGCCGCACCACGGTGCCGAGGACGAGACCGGAGCGCTCCGCGGCGGCCAGCCGCGCGGTCGCCGCCTCGTACGCCTCGGCGTCGTGCGCCCGGACCGCGTCGACGGCGTCGGTCGCGGCGGCGGCGATCTCGCGGGCCGGTGCGGGCAGGTGTCGCCAGGTCACGCTCACCGGGCCAGCATGGCAGAGCCGACCGACACGGCCGACGAGCCGGGGCGTGGCACGCCTTCGCCCGGTCCAGCCGGAGCCGGACCGGGGCATGCGGTCCCGTCCCCGCAGTGAGGGCCGTGAGCAGCGGAGCGTGTGCTTGCTCACCTCGGACGGCCCGGCCCGCGGCAGCGGCGGCAAAACCCGTCGCGGCCTGTCGGACCCGCTGGACAGAATCGCGGCATGCTGCGCCGATCCCTCCCCCGCCGTCCGGAAGCCCGCCGCATCCTGGTGGGCACCCTCCTGTCGGCGATCGGACGCGGCCTGACCCTGCCGTTCCTCTTCATCTACCTGACCGACGTGCGCGGCCTCTCCGACCCGCGCGCCGGCCTGGTCATCGGCTGGTACGGCGCGGTCACCCTGGCCCTCTCCCCGCTGGGCGGGACGCTCATCGACCGGTTCGGCGCCCGTCGGGTGCTGCTGCCGGCCCTGCTGATCGAGGCGGTCGGCACCGGTTCGCTGGCGCTGGTCGACTCGACCGCCTCGGCGTTCGGCGTGATCACCGTGGTCGCGATCGGCAGTTCGGCGATCTGGTCCGGGCAGAACACCATCCTCGCGTCGCTCACCGCCGACGACGAACGGCAGCGGGTGTACGGACTGAACTTCGCCCTGCTCAACCTCGGTATCGGCGTCGGCGGCCTCACCTCGGGCGCCATCGTGGACACCGCGCGGCCGATCACCTTCGAGCTGATCTACCTGCTCGACGCGCTCAGCTACCTGACCCCGGCGCTGATCCTGCTGAGCCTGCCGCACGTCGGCCACCGGCTCGCCGACGCCACGGCCGGCGCGAAGGGTTCGAGTGGGGGCTACCTCACCGTGCTGCGGGACCGGCCGTTCCGCCGCCTGGTGATCTTCGGTCTGGTGCTGACCACCTGCGGGTACGCCCAGATCGAGGTGGGCTTCACCGCGTACGCGGTCCGGGTGGCCGAGGTGACGCCCCGGGTCGTGGCCTGGGCGCTGGCCGGCAACACCGTGATGATCGTGCTGTCCCAGCTGCTGGTGATCCGGCGGATGGAGGGGCGCAGCCGTACCGGAGCGCTGGCGGTGGTGGGTGCGGTCTTCGCCGCCGCCTGGCTGATCCTCGGCGCGGCCGGCCTGGTGGGCACGGGCAACGCGCTGGTGGCGGCGCTCCTCGTGGTGGCCTGCGCGGCGGTCTTCGGCTTCGGCGAGACCATGCTGTCCCCGGTGATGCCGGCGCTGACCAACGCGCTCGCCACCGACGAACTGCGGGGTCGGTACAACGCGATGAGTTCGATGATCTTCGGGATCAGCGGAGTGATCGGGCCGGTGACCGCCGGCCCGCTGATCGGGGCCGCCGACGGCAAGGTGTGGGTGGCGGTCGTGGTCGGCGGCTGCCTGGCCGCCTCGGTGATCGCCCTGTCCCTGCGCCCGCTGCTCTCCGCCGTCCAGGACGGGCGGACCACCGCCGCCGACACCCCGGTCACCGCCCCCACCCCCGCCTGACCCGCCTGCCGCCCGGCCTGCGCCGGCCCCGACCGGGCCCAACTCCGACCGGCCTGGCCGACCCGGCCTGCGCCGGGACCGAGCGCGATCGTGACCGCCGGCCAGGCCGAGCCCGTGCCGGACCGGGCCGGACGGGCGGCGGGACGCCGACGGGCCCCGGAGCGGATGCTCCGGGGCCCGTCGTGCCGAGGGCTGCCGTCAGGCGGCGGGAACCTCGGCGGTGGTACGGATCCGGTCCAGGGCCGGCGCGGAGACCGGCGAGGACGCGGTCAGGTACGCCACGAAGGCGTCCAGGTCGATCATGCCGGTGACCTGGTTGGTGCCGCTCTTGAGCGTGGTGAACCCGTCGCCGCCGCCGGCGAGGAAGTTGTTCACCGTGACCCGGTAGGTGCCGGCGTCGGTGACCGTGACGCCACCCAGGGTCAGGCTGCCCCGGACGACCCGGGTGCCGGCGCACGGGTCGGCGGTGGTGCCGGTGACGCCGTCGACGTCCACCGTGTACCGCACCGACGAGGACGGGTAGAGCGTCCGGCCGACGACGAACTGCTGCTCCAGCACGCAGTAGAGCTGCGCGCCGGTGAGGTCCAGCGTCACCAGGTTGTTGGCGAACGGCTGGACGGTGAACGCCTCCTCGTAGGTGACCGGGCCGGCGTCGAGGTCGGCGCGGACACCACCGGGGTTCATGAACGCGCCGAGCGCGCCCTGTTCGGTGTCGGTGGCGGCCAACTGCGCGTCGGCGATCACGTTGCCCAGCTCGGACTCGCCCTTCGCCGTACCGAAGAGGGTCTCCTGGACCCGGTCGAGCGGCTCGGCCGTGGTCCCGACGACCTTGGTGGCGACCGGGCCGAGGGCCGTCTTGTAGCGGGTGATCAGCTCGGTCTGCGCCGGGTCCTTGGCGACGTCCCGGGTGACCACGACGTTGTTCGCCGAGGCGGTGAGCACGTCACCGGTCCTGCGGTCGATCTTCAGGTCGATGTCGGTGACCAGGCGGCCGAACGAGCTGGCGCTGGTGACCAGCTTGCCGTTGACCTCGCAGTTGTACGCCTGGTGGGTGTGCCCGCTGACCACCACGTCGATGGCCGGGTCCATCCGGTTGGTGATGTCGACGATCGGGCCGGTGAAGCCCTTGCAGTCGTTGATGCCGCCGGTGGAGTCC
Source organism: Micromonospora coxensis (assembly GCF_900090295.1). Taxonomy (NCBI): domain Bacteria; kingdom Bacillati; phylum Actinomycetota; class Actinomycetes; order Micromonosporales; family Micromonosporaceae; genus Micromonospora; species Micromonospora coxensis. The sequence continues at coordinate 3,262,206 of NZ_LT607753.1, forward strand.
TGCTGGCCGCCCTCGTGCAGCAGCACGACGATGCTCTCGACGCCCTGGGCGCGCAGCACGCGGGCCCACTTGTTGGCGGTCTCGGCCTCGTCGGCGAAGGTCAGGCCGGCGACACCCTCCTGGCTGACGATCTGCGGGGTGCCCTCCAGGGTCATCCCGATGAAGCCGACCTTCACGCCGGCGACCTTCTTGATGCCGTACGGCGGCAGCAGCGGCTGGCCGGTGGCGGTCTTGAAGGCGTTGGCGGAGAGGTACTGGAAGCCGGCCCCCTTGTACGGGGTGCCGTCGGCGCAGCCGTCGACCGGGTGGCAGCCGCCGTTCTGGATGCGGAGCAGCTCGTTGGCGCCCTCGTCGAACTCGTGGTTGCCGACGCTGGCGAAGTCCAGCCCGGCCATGGTGAGCGCCTCGATGGTGGGCTCGTCGTGGAACGCGGCGGAGAGCAGCGGCGAGGCGCCGATCAGGTCACCGGCGGCGACCGTGATGGTCCGCTCCTGCTCCTCCTCGGTGGCGCCGCGCAGCGCGGCGAGCTGGGTGGCGAGGTATTCCGCACCACCCGCCGGCTGGCCGGCGATGCTGCCGCTGGAGCCCGTCGGGGGCTCCAGGTTGCCGTGGAAGTCGTTGAGGGCGAGCAGCTTGACGTCGACCGGCTTCGGGCCGGCCTCGGCCTGGTTCGGGTTGACGGCGACCGTGCTCAGCGCGGCCGCGGCGAGCGCGGTCAGACCGATGGCGGCCCTACGCATCCCGGGGACGGACATGGAACTCCTCGTGAGGTTCGGCGTTGGACGCTGCACGGACGATGGTTCGTCCGGCGACCCTGATCCGTGCCGTGACAGGGGTCGATCGCGGATGGCGGCGGTCGGGGGTTCGCCGCTCCGTCGGGTGACAGCCTCTCATCTCCGCCACCGCCGGTCGACTGGGGAAGTCGAACAGACCTGCGGATACGTCAGGTGGCGGCAGTCGGACGTTCGGACGAGTCGGACATGACGGGTAGGTGGCGACGCTGCCGGGGCGGCTGTCGGTTCCTCGTCGGTGGCTCCGACCAGGATGGGAGACGACAGGCGACACGGAGGGACGGAAGATGACGCAGACGACCTCGACGGTGGGCACCGCGCGGTCCGCGGACGGCACGACGATCACGTACGAGCGCAGCGGCGACGGGCCGGCGATCGTGCTGGTGGGGGGCGCGTTCAACGACCGCTCCACCACCCGGGAGCTGGCCGCCGCGCTGGCGGCGGACTTCACCGTCTTCGGGTACGACCGGCGTGGCCGGGGCGACAGCGGCGACACCGCCCCGTACGCGGTGCAGCGCGAGATCGAGGACCTGGCGGCGGTGATCGGGGCGGCCGGCGGCACGGCGTACGTCTACGGCCTCTCCTCCGGCGCGATCCTCGCCGCCCTGGCGACCGCCGCCGGCCTGCCGGTGACGGGGTTGGCGCTCTTCGAGCCGCCGTTCCAGGTGGGGGCGTACGCCGGTTCCCGGTCCGCGATCGCGCCGAAGCTGGCCGAGTTGGTGGCGGCGGGGCGGCGGGGCGACGTCGTCGAGTGCTTCCTGGTCGAGGCGGTGGGCGTCCCGGCCGACGAGGTGCGCGGGATGCGGGAGCAGCCGATGTGGCCGTGGATGGAGATGCTCGCCCCGACCCTCGTGTACGACAGCACCGTCACCGGGGACGGCACCCTCCCCGCCGAGCGCCTCGCCGCGATCACCGCGCCGACCGTCGTCGTCGACAGCACGGGCAGCCCGGACTGGCTGCGCGCCGCCGCGCGGGCCGCCGCCGAGGCGGTGCCGGGGGCCCGGCACCTGAGCCTGGAGGGTGGGTTCCACGAGGTGCCCGCCGACCGGCTGGCCCCGCATCTGCGCCGCGCCCTGCTCGGCTGACCGTACCCCCTGGCAGCGACGGGCTCCGCCCGGCGACCCGGCTGTAGCGGTGGCGGGAGGGCGACCGTCCCGGGGAGGGGCGGCGGCTCCCGGTGCCGGGGAGCCGCCGCCCGTTCCCCGGGACGGTCGGATGACGCGCCGGCACCCGCCCCTCAGGGCGCCGGCCGCCAGGAGTGCGCCGGACGACGGGAGTCGTCCGGTCAGCAGGACGGGTAGCTGCCGCTGCTGCCCCAGGAGCAGGAGTCGATCGCCGTGCCGGCGGAGTTGCGCAGGTAGGCGGCGTCCCCGCTGTTGTTCCAGATGTACGCGCCGGAGCCCCAGTACCGGTGCGTCGAGGTGTTGGTGCCCTTGCCCGTGTGGATGTGGACGCTGGCCCCGGAGGCCAACCGGAAGTCGCCGGAGAACGTGTAGACGTGGTTCGCCTTGTCGCGCAGCGTCCAGTACTTCAGGTTGATGGTGGTGCTGCGCCGGTTGGTCAGCCGCACGTACTCGGCGTTGAGGCTGGAGTTGGAGCCGGTGTCGCTGCCGGGCGAGTTGTAGTAGACCTTGGCGATCTGGACGGCCGGCGTGGCGGCCCGGGCCGGAGCGGCCACCGCGAGACTGCCGCCGACGGCGGCGGCGAGCGCCGCGACGAACCCGATGAACCCGTGCCGCACACGTTCCCCCACTCGGTAACGGAAGGTGCGCCGAGGCTATCCGTGCCGGACGGCAACTGTGGACCCGTAAAACGTCTTCAGACGCAAACAGATCCGTCGGGCCCTGTCCACGGGACCCGGACGGCGACGACGGTCGACGCGATCGGTCGGCACACGGCCGCCCGATCGCCGGTCGGGCACCACCGAAGGGGCGACGATCCGGACCGCTCGGCGTGTCCGGCCTCGACGGCACGGGTGGCGCGCCGAACGGCGTGGTCGCCTGCCCGACCGGATCCTGTCGGCGTTCCCACGGCACGACAGGGAGCCGGGCCGTCGGGGAGATCCCGGCGGCCTCCGCCGCGTCCCGGGTCCGCCCGGTCAGAAGCCGCAGGTCATCCCGGCGGCGTGGCTGACCTGCACGGTGTGGGTCACGCAGCCGTCCGGCTCGACGACGTGCAGCAGGAAGGCGGTCGGCTCGTCGACCCAGCCGATCTCCTCGTCCGGGCTCATGGTCAACGACGCCTGCCGCCAGGTGCTGGGCGCGACGGTGAGCACGGTGCCGGCGAAGCCGGCGGTGACCGGGCGGTGCAGGTGGCCGGCGGCGACGCGTACCACGTGGGGGTGCCGGCGGATCACCGCGGCGAGCGCGTCCCCGTCGGCGAGCCGGATGGCGTCGGCGGCCGGGACACCGACGGCGACCGGCGGGTGGTGCAGGAAGACCAGGGCCGGCACGTCCGGTCGACCGGTGAGCACCCCGTCGAGCCAGCCGAGCTGGTCCTCGCCGAGCCGGCCGCCGTTCTCCCCGGGCACCAGCGAGTCCAGCGCGACGACGGTCAGTTCCGCGTGGTCGACGTGGTAGTACGCGGAGAAGCCACCGCCCAGGTAGGGCGTGCCGCCGAACGCGTCGAGCAGCGACTCGCGGTCGTCGTGGTTGCCGGTGACCAGGTGCACCGGCAGCGGGTACCGGCCGAGCACCTCGCGCAGCGCCGCGTACTCGTCGGGGCGGCCCTGGTCGACCAGGTCGCCGGAGATCACCACGCAGTCGGGGCGGGGGCGCAGCGCCAGCACCCGGCCGAGGGCCCGGTGCAGGCCGCCGGCGGGCGCGGCGGCGAGCACGCCGGTGGTCAGGTGCGGGTCACTCAGCTGCGCGACGAGCATGGCTCCTCCACTGCGACCGGGACCCTCACGCTAACCCCGCGACGCACCCCGCGCGGCCCGGTCGGCCGCCCACAGGCCGTGTCCACACCCTGTGGATGAAACATGTGTACGAACGGAGTCGATCTTGCCGTGGCTGGGCGCCGGGCGCTGAGTACGCTTGATCGCAGCCCCGGTCGCCGGCCGGGTCCCGCCCTCACCTGGAAGAACGTGGATCACGAGAGAGTCGTCCGGGACGTGACGGTCCGCCTGCCGATGGCGTCGACCGCGGTCGAGGCGTGCCAGTGGACCGTGACCGCGCTGGCCCGGTACGCCCCTGCGACGATCTCCGTCCTGCTCCAGGTCCACGACCGGCTGCGTTGCGTCGCGGCGACCGGCGCCTGGCAGGTCTTCTCCACCGTGCCGCCGAAGTCCGGCATCGTCGGCCGGGTCTACGCCTCCGGCGAGAGCGCCACCGTCGACGACGTCACCGAGGACCCGGACTACCTCCCGGTACGCCCCGACGTCACCGCCGAGATCTGCGTGCCGGTACTGGACCCGGCGGGCCGCCCGATCGGCGTGCTCGACCTGCAGTGGAGCGAGCCCGTCGAGCTGGCCCCGTGGCGGGCCACCGCCGAACGGCTGGCCGGCCGGCTCGGCGCCCGGATCATGGCGCTCGGCGGCCCGCCCGCCGAGAGCCGCAGCGAGAAGCTGCTCCGGCACGCCACCGCGATGACCTCCGCCCCCACCGAGTGGGATCTGATGGCCGCCGCGATCGCCGCCGCGCGGGACGTCTCCACCCTCTCCGCCGCCGTGCTGGTGCTCGGCGGCCGGCGCGGCCCCCGGGTCGGCGACCCGACCGGCGTGCCCGGCGAGCTGGAGGCCCGCATCCGCGCCGAACTGACCGAGGCGGGGGCCGGGCCGCTCGGCCGGCTGGTCGGCCGCGCCCACCGGCACGGCTCGGCGTACACCCTGGGCGAGGCCGGACTGCCGCCGACCGAGGAGTACGAGCCGCTGGTCCGGGCCGGAGTGCGGACCCTGGTGTCGGTGCCGGTCGGTCCGCCCGACTCCGGCGGAGTGCTGCTGGTCGCCGACGAGCGGCTGCTCCGGCCCGACCCGACCACGGTCAACCTGATGGAACTGCTCGCCGGCCAGGCGTGGGGCGCGGTGGACCGGCTGCGTACCCTGGCCCGGCTCCGCGAGCAGGCCAGCTCCGACCCGCTCACCGGCCTGCGCCACACCGGGCCCTTCGGGCAGCGGATCCGGAGGGCGACCCCGGGGCGTACCGCCCTGCTGGCGATCGACGTGGACGGCTTCAAGACGGTCAACGACACGTACGGCCACCAGGCCGGGGACCGGCTGCTGGTCGGACTGGCCCGGGCCCTGGAGGGGGCGTTGCGCCAGGGCGACGAGCTGTACCGGATCGGCGGCGACGAGTTCGTCGCGGTGATCGAGGTCAGCCGCCCCGACGAGGCGGTCCGGATCGCCGAACGGCTCGCCGAGGCGGCCCGCCGCACCGGGCGGACGATCAGCGTCGGCGTCGCCCTGCCCCACCCGGGCGAGCCCGGGGAGGCCACCCTGCGCCGCGCCGACCAGGCCCTGTACGCGGTCAAGCGGCACGGCCGCGACGGCGTCCGCCTCGCCGCCGCCTGACCCGCGATCACCGACCCGGGCTCGGGGAGGGGGCCGCGGTCAGCGGGTGAGTTCCTTGGCGAGGAGTTCGGCGATCTGGGCGGTGTTGAGGGCGGCGCCCTTGCGGAGGTTGTCGCCGGTGACGAAGAGGTCGAGGGCGCGGGGGTCGTCGAGGGCGCGACGGATCCGGCCGACCCAGGACGGGTCGGTGCCGACCGCGTCGATCGGCATCGGGAACTCGCCGGCCGCCGGGTCGTCCACCAGGATCACGCCCGGGGCGTTGCGCAGCGCCTCACGGGCGCCCTCGGCGTCCACCTCGGTGGCGAAGACCGCGTGCACCGCCACCGAGTGACCGGTCACCACCGGCACCCGTACGCAGGTCGCGGAGACCTTGAGGTCGGGCAGCCCGAGGATCTTGCGGGACTCGTTGCGGATCTTCATTTCCTCGGAGGACCAGCCCCCGTCGGCGAAGGACCCGGCCCACGGCACCACGTTGAGCGCCAGCGGCGCGGGGAACGGGCCGAGCTCCTCGCCGACCGCCTGGCGCACGTCGCCGGGGCGGGAGCCGAGCACCCGGTCGCCGGCGATCTTGCCGAGCTGGCCGTGCAGCGCGTCCACGCCCGCCTGCCCCGCCCCCGACACCGCCTGGTACGAGGCGAGCACCAGCTCGCGCAGCCCGTACTCGCGGTGCAGCGGGGCGATCGCCACGATCATCGCGAGGGTGGTGCAGTTGGCGTTGGCGAGGATCCCCTTCGGCCGGTTGCGCACCTGCTCAGGGTTGATCTCGGGCACCACCAGCGGGACGTCCCGGTCCATCCGGAACGCGCCGGAGTTGTCGACGACCACCGCGCCCCGCTCGACCGCGACCGGGGCCCACTCGGCGGAGACCTCGTCCGGCACGTCGAACATGGCCACGTCGACGCCGTCGAACGCCTCCGGGGTGAGCGCCCCGACGGTCAACTCCTCGCCCCGGCAGCGCATCGTCCGCCCGACCGAGCGCGCCGAGGCGAGCAGCCGGATCTCCCCCCAGACGTCACGCCGGGAGGAGAGCAGCTCGCACATCACGGTGCCGACGGCACCCGTCGCCCCGACCACGGCCAGGGTGGGCCGTCCCGCCACCGGAGCTACCGTCCCGTCCCCGCGTAGACCACGGCTTCGGAGTCGCCCCCCAGCTCGAACGCGTCGTGGATGGCCCGGACGGCCTTGTCGAGGTCGGTGTCCCGGCAGACCACCGAGACCCGGATCTCCGAGGTGGAGATCATCTCGATGTTGACGCCGGCGGCGCCGAGCGCGGCGAAGAAGCCGGCCGCGACGCCCGGGTGCGACCGCATGCCGGCGCCGATCAGCGACACCTTGCCCACGTGGTCGTCGTAGAGCAGGCCCTTGAACTTGACCGTCTCCTGGATCTTGCTGAGCGCGGCCATGGCGGTGGGGCCGTCGGCCTTGGGCAGCGTGAACGAGATGTCCGTGCGGCCGGTGCCCTCGGTGGAGACGTTCTGCACGATCATGTCGATGTTGATCTCGGCACCGGCCACGGTGTCGAAGATCCGCGCGGCGGCGCCCGGCTCGTCGGGCACGCCGACGATGGTGATCTTGGCTTCGCTGCGGTCGTGGGCGACCCCGGTGATCAGCGCCTGTTCCACGGGAAGGTCCTCCATCGATCCGGTGACCATGGTGCCGGTGTTGGTCGAGTATGACGAACGGACGTGGATCGGCAACCCCGCGCGCCGCGCGTACTCCACGCTGCGCAGGTGCAGCACCTTGGCGCCGCAGGCGGCCAGTTCCAGCATCTCCTCGTAGGTGATCTGCTTGATGTGCCGCGCGTTCGGCACGATCCGCGGGTCGGCGCTGAAGATGCCGTCCACGTCCGTGTAGATCTCGCAGACGTCGGCGCGCAGCGCGGCGGCGAGCGCCACGGCGGTGGTGTCCGAGCCGCCCCGGCCCAGCGTGGTGACGTCCTTGGTGTCCTGCGAGACGCCCTGGAAGCCGGCGACGATGACCACCGCGCCCTCGTCGAGCGCGCCCTTGAGCCGCCCCGGGGTGACGTCGATGATCCGCGCCCGGCCGTGCACCGAGGTGGTGATCACGCCGGCCTGGGAGCCGGTGAACGAGCGGGCCTCGTACCCCAGGTTGTGGATGGCCATGGCGAGCAGCGCCATGGAGATCCGCTCCCCGGCGGTGAGCAGCATGTCCAGCTCGCGGCCCGGCGGGAGCGGGCTGACCTGGTTGGCCAGGTCGAGCAGCTCGTCGGTGGTGTCGCCCATGGCGGAGACCACCACCACGACGTCGTCGCCCGCCTTGCGGGCGGCCACGATGCGTTCGGCGACCCGCTTGATGCGCTCGGCGTTGGCGACGGAGGACCCGCCGTACTTCTGCACCACGAGTGCCACGACGGTGCACTCCCTCCCAGCGACGACCCTGAGCGTGCCGACGCCGCCGGCTTCTCTCCTCCGGCGGCGCGCGTCAGACCTTCCCAGCGTATCGGGCGGTACGCGAGCCCGGGTCGGGTGATCCCACCATCCGGCGGCCCGGACCTGCCGGACCTGCGGTTCCGGCCCCGGTCGGTGGCGGGCGACACGCCGGCACACCTCCCGGACCGAACGGCTCCGTGGACGCCGCGGGCACGACCCGACACGCCGGCGCGCCCGCGCGGAGCGGCGGAACCCGCGCGGGCGGCGCGGGTCTGGTGCACGCCGCGGGGCACCGCTCGACACGCCGGTACGCCACCCGGGGCGCGCGGGTCCGTGCGCGGGCCGGGTGCGGCGCAGAATGACCCGGTGCATGCCCAGCTGCGCGCGCCGCGACGGTTGACCGGCGCGCTGACCCTGCTCCTCGTGGCCCTCCTCCCGGCCTGCACCGCCGACCCGCCGACCGCGCCGGCCACCAGCACACCGGCCGACCCCGCGCCCGCCGGGGCCGACGCGGCGCGGGGCGAGCTGGCGGCGCTGGCGGCGGCGGCCCGGGACCGCCACCTGACCGCCCGCTACACCCTGACCGGCACCGACGGCCCGGCCCGGGACGTCGTCGTGGTCCGCGCCGAGGACGGCACCTGGCGCGTCGACGTGCCGGGTGGGGCGCTCGGCGGCACGGCCGACGTCTCGCTCGCGGCCACCGCCGACGGGCTCTTCCAGTGCGGCCTGCCGTCGGCCGGCCGTCCGGAGGGCGCGAGCTGCGTACGCCTCGGCGGCCGGGACGACGTCGTGCCGGGCCGGCTGGACCCGCGCGTGCAGCACCCGTTCACGGACTGGCTGGAGGTGCTCACCGACCGGCGTACCCCGCTGGCGGTCTCCCCCGCCACCGCGCCCGCCGGCGTGGCCGGGCGTTGCTACGCGGTGGAGACCACCTCCGCCTCGCTCCACCCGCCGCTGGACGTGGGCATCTACTGCTACGAGGCGGACGGGACCCCGACCCACGTCCGGGCGGCGCTCGGCACGCTCACCCTGGCCGGGGCGCCGGGCCCCGGTCCGGCCACGGTGGCGCTGGCCGGCCCGGTGGTGGACGCCGAGCCGATCGGCCCGGACGCGCCGGCCGTCGAGGAGAGCCCGAGCGCGGGAACGTCCTGACTCAGCGTGACGTTACGGGTGCTCTTGCCCACATTTGACCGACCCGCTCAGGAGATCAAATCGCCCATACGGGACGCTCTACGCATGGTCGACCTCACCCCGCTGCTCGCGTTCCGCTGGAGCCCTCGCGCCTTCGACCCGGACGCCGTGCTCACCGACGACGAGGCGGCCTCGCTGCTGGAGGCCGCCCGGTGGGCGCCGTCGGCGGGCAACGCCCAGCCGTGGCGGTTCGCCCTCGGCCACCGCCACGACGAGACCTGGAAGCGGCTCCTGGTCAGCCTGCCCGACCACGACCAGCGCTGGGCCCGGCACGCCTGCGCCCTGGTACTCGGCGCGCACACCGGCGGCGACCCGGAGCGGAGCGCGTACGACCTGGGCCAGGCGATGGCCCAGCTGACCGTCCAGGCCACCGCGCTGGGCCTGCACGCGCACCAACTCACCGGCGTCGACCGGGCGGCGCTCCGCGCCGACCTCGACCTGCCGCCCGAGGTACGCCCGCTGGTGGTCACCGCCGTCGGCCGGCTCGGCGACCCGCTCACCCTCCCCGAGGAGCTGTGCCGGCGGGAGACGGCGCTGCGCCGCCGCCACCCGCTGCCCGCCCTTCTGCTGCGCTGAGTCGGGACCGACCCGCGCCCGGACCAGCGGCGGATCGCGTCACTGCGTCGAGATGGCGCGCCGGTCCCGCGCGAACCGGGACCGGGGACGGCGGAGACGACCGTGACTCCGGTCCCATAGTCCGGACCTGCCTTCCCACCCCCCGTCTCACCACGTAGGGTGACCCTGTCATGTGGCGGGCGTACCTCCTCCTTGGTCGCCGCGACGAGGCCTGACCGGCCGGCACCTCGTCGCGGAGTCGAACCGCGCCGTCCAGCACATCCGAACTCCTCTGGCCCACCGGGCACCGTCGCCCGGCAGCAGGCCGACACCTTCCGATTGCTGACGCCCGACATGACCCACGGGAGCACTCCGCCATGGCTCAACCCGTCACCGACGCCGAGACCGATCCGATCGCCCGGCAACGTCCGAGCCGGATGCCGTTCCAGCGCTACCAGCCGTACCAGCAGCAGTTCCGGATCGACCTGCCGGACCGGGTCTGGCCGACCCGGCACGTCGAGGCCGCGCCCCGCTGGTGCGCGGTCGACCTGCGCGACGGCAACCAGGCCCTGATCGACCCGATGTCCCCCGAGCGCAAGCGGCGGATGTTCCAGCTGCTGGTGCAGATGGGCTACAAGGAGATCGAGGTCGGGTTCCCCTCGGCCAGCCAGACCGACTTCGACTTCGTCCGGCAGCTGATCGAGCAGGACCTGATCCCCGAGGACGTCACGATCCAGGTGCTCACCCAGTGCCGGGAGCACCTGATCGACCGGACGTTCGAGTCGCTGCGCGGCGCCCGCCGGGCGATCGTGCACTTCTACAACTCCACCTCGACGCTGCAGCGCCGGGTGGTCTTCGGGCTGGACCGGGACGGCATCACCGACATCGCCACCCAGGGCGCGCGGCTGTGCAGGAAGTACGCGGAGATCCACACCCCGGACACCGACATCCACTACGAGTACTCGCCGGAGTCGTACACCGGCACCGAGCTGGAGTACGCGCTGGAGGTCTGCGCCAAGGTCATCGAGGTGGTCGACCCGACCCCGGACCGCAAGCTGATCGTCAACCTGCCGGCCACCGTCGAGATGGCCATGCCGAACGTGTACGCCGACTCGATCGAGTGGATGCACCGGCGCCTGCCCCGCCGGGACAGCCTGGTGCTGAGCCTGCACCCGCACAACGACCGGGGCACCGGGGTGGCCGCCGCCGAACTGGGCCTGCTGGCCGGCGCGGACCGGATCGAGGGCTGCCTGTTCGGCAACGGCGAGCGCACCGGCAACGTCGACCTGGTGACGCTGGGCCTGAACCTGTTCTCCCAGGGCATCGACCCGATGATCGACTTCTCGAACATCGACGAGGTCAAGCGGGCCGTCGAGTACTGCAACCAGCTGCCGGTGCACGAGCGCCACCCGTACGCGGGCGACCTCGTCTACACCGCCTTCTCCGGCTCCCACCAGGACGCCATCAAGAAGGGCTTCGACGCCCTGACCAGGGACGCCGAGGCCGCCGGGGTGCCGGTCGACCAGCACACCTGGGCGGTGCCGTACCTGCCGATCGACCCGAAGGACCTGGGCCGCACCTACGAGGCCGTGATCCGGGTCAACTCGCAGTCCGGCAAGGGCGGCGTCGCGTACATCATGAAGACCGAGCACCAACTGGACCTGCCGCGCCGGCTCCAGATCGAGTTCTCCGGGGTGGTCCAGCAGGTCACCGACCACGCCGGCGGCGAGGTCGAGCCGGGCGCGATGTGGGACATCTTCGCCCGCAACTACCTGGTCGACCACCAGGTGGATCCGGCGGTCACGCTGGCCGGCTACACGATCGGCACCGTCGACGGCAAGGTCGAGATCGAGGCCCACGTCGCGCGCGGCGGGGAGCAGCACACGCTCACCGCGGTCGGCAACGGCCCGATCGACGCGTACGTCAACGCGCTGCAGTCGGTGGGCGTGGCGGTACGCGTGCTCGACTACCACGAGCACGCGCTCTCCTCGGGCGGTGACGCGCAGGCCGCCGCGTACGTCGAGTGCGACGTGGACGGCAGCACGGTCTGGGGTGTCGGGACGGACGCCAACATCGTCACCGCCTCGATCAAGGCGGTGACCAGCGCGGTGAACCGCGCCCGCGGCTGACGGAACGGTCGACGAGGGGCTCCGCCACCATGGGCGGGGCCCCTCGTCGCCGCTCAGACCGGGGTGACCCCGCCGAGCCGCCCCTCGTCGCGCACCACGGCCTGGCCGACGATCACCCGCCGGCCGTCGAAGGTCATCGTCGGGGAGCCGTGCAGTCGGTACCCCTGGGCCAGCGCCTCGCTGACCCGGCGGCAGAAGTCCGCGTCGTCCGGCCCGGTCAGCAGCCGGTACCGCGGCAGGTCGTCCTGATCACTCATCCGCCGACCGTAGCAACGCCGGCCGGGCCTCCGTCCCGGCACGCGACGGGCTCGGGCGGGACCTCGTCCGGTCCGGGGAGACCGGAGCGCCGCCCTCCGCCGGTCGTTGGTCGGGGAGGGAACCGGCCGCCCGGCCGGGGCGGAAGGGAGCGCAGCATGGACCCGCAGCGGTGGAACCGACGCAGCCTGTTGACGAGCGCCGGCCTGCTCGCCGCGACGACCCTCGCGGCCGGCCCGGGGGCGCCCGCGCAGGGGCGGCCGACCGGCGATCCGGCACCCGGGGCGGACGGGCCGCCGACGGGCGGGGACGACGGGCAGCCGCCACCGGATCCGCACGTGGCGCTCGCCGCGCTGCTCGCCGGCAACCGGCGTTTCGCCCGGGGAGAGGCCCGACGGCCCCGACAGGACCTGGCCACCCTGCGACGGCTCGCCGCCGGTCAGCACCCGTCCACGGTGGTGCTCGGCTGCGCGGACTCGCGGGTGCCGCCGGAGATCCTCTTCGACCAGGGGCTCGGTGACGTCTTCGACAACCGGCTCGCCGGCAACGTGGTGGACGACCTGGTGCTCGGCAGCGTCGAGTACGCGGTGCGGGCCTTCGGCAGCCCGCTGGTGGTCGTCCTCGGGCACGAACGGTGCGGGGCGATCGCGGCCACCGTGACGGCGATCACGCGGGGCGAGGACCCGCCGGACCACGTCGGCGCGATCGTCGCGGCGCTGCGCCCGGTCGTCGCGCCCGCGCTCGTCCTGCCCGGCGACCCGGTGGAGAACGGGTGCCGGGCGAACGTCCGGGCCCAGGTCCGCGCGCTGCGGGAGCGCAGTCCGCTGCTGGCCGACCGGGTGGACCGGGGCCGGCTGCTGATCGTCGGGGCCCGTTACGACCTCGACGACGGTCTGGTCACCCTGGTGCGTCCGGCGGGGTCGACGGGGGCCGCGTGGGGTGCGGCGGCGCCTGCCGGGGCGGCCGGCGGACGAACAGGCCGGCCGTGAGCGCCCCGGCCAGCAGCAGCCCGGCGCACCAGGCGAGCGCGCCCCGGTACGCGGCGGTCAACTCGACGCGCTGTTCGTACCCGGTGCCGGAGAGGCCGACGAGCAGCGGCAGCGCGGCCACCGCCAGCAGGTTGCCGACCCGGGAGGCGGCGTTGTTGAAGCCGCTCGCCACCCCGGCGAACCGGTCGGCCACCGCGGCGAGCACCGACGCGGTCAGCGGCGCCACCACCAGGGTCAGCCCGACACCGAAGAGGACCACCCCCGGCAGCACGTCCACCCAGTACGACGCGCCGGGCTCGACGCGGCGCAGCAGCAGCAGACCGGCGGCGGCGAGCACCGGGCCGACGGTCAGCGGCAGCCTCGGCCCGATCCGCGTCGCGAGCGCCCCGGCCCGGGCCGAGCCGACCAGCAGCAGCACGGTCAGCGGGATGGTGGCCAGCCCGGTCTCCAGCGCCGACCAGCCGACCACGTTCTGGAGGTAGACGGCGAGGAAGAAGGTGAACCCGCCGAGCGCCGCGTAGACCGCCACGGTGAACAGGTTGAGCACCGAGAAGAGCCGGCTGGTGAAGAGGCCGAGCGGGAGCATCGCGGCCTCGCCCCGGCGGCGTTCCAGCAGCACGAAGGCCACCGCCGCGAGGACGCCGGCCAGCGCCGCCACCAGCACCGGCAGCGAGCCGAGGCCGCGTGCCGGGGCGTCGATCAGCGCGTACGTGATCCCGGCCAGGCCGAGCGCGCCGAGCAGCGCGCCGCCTTCGTCGAACCGGTGGCCGGTCCCTCCGCCCCGCGTGACGTCCTCGTCGCGGCTCTCCGGCACCCAGCGCAGGGCGGCGAGGATCACACCGACCGCGAAGGGCACGTTGATGAAGAAGATCCACCGCCAGGAGAGCGCGTCGATCAGCCAGCCGCCGAGGAACGGGCCGAGCGCGGTGGCCACCCCGGACAGGCCGGACCACGCGCCGATCGCCCGGCCCCGGTCGTCGGGGTGGAAGCTGGCCTGGAGCACGGCGAGCGAACCGGGGGTGAGCAGCGCACCGCCGGCGCCCTGGAGGAACCGGGCGGCGACCAGCCAGCCGGTGTCCTGCGCCAGACCGCACAGGACGGAGGCGGCGGCGAACCAGACGACGCCGAGCAGGAAGACCCGTCGCCGGCCGAAGCGGTCGCCGAGCGCGCCGCCGAGCAGGACGAACGCGGCCAGGGTCAGCAGGTAGCCGTTGACCGTCCACTGCAGACCGGCGACGGTCGCGTCCAGGTCGGCGCCGAGCCGGGGCAGCGCCACGTTGACCACGGTGCTGTCCAGAAAGACCATCCCGGACGCGAGGATCGCCGCCAGCAGGGTGCCCCGGCCTGCCCCGGTTCCCATCCTCAGCGCGTGAGCGGGTGCAGTCATGGGTACCAATCCTCCTCGCGTCGCGTGGGAGTTTCCACGAAACGCCGAAAGCGTGCCCGGGTACTGTGCGGGATCGCCGGGAGCCCGCAAGCTGGAGAGGTGTCGTCTGTGCGTACCAGATCAGAAGCTCGTGCGACGGTGGCGGCCGCGCTCGCCACGGTCCTCGCCCTCGGCGTCGCCGGGTGCGAGGTCGCGGTCGACGAGCCGGAGGCGCCGCCCAGCAACGCCGGCAACGTCGGTGAGCAGCTCGCCGAGCTGCCCGTGGCGAAGGCCGGCTCGATGCGCGGCTACAGCCGGGAACGCTTCCCGCACTGGCGGGACACCGGCAAGAACTGCGACGTCCGGGACAGCGTGCTCAAACGCGACGGCGAGGACATCCGGCTCTCCGGCTGCAACGTGGTGGCGGGGCACTGGGAGAGCGTCTACGACGGGCGGACCTTCACCGATCCCTCCGACGTGGACGTCGACCACATGGTGCCGTTGGCCAACGCGTGGCGCTCCGGCGCCGCCGAGTGGGACGACGCGAAGCGCGGCGACTTCGCCAACGACCTGACCCGGCCGCAGCTCATCGCGGTTTCCGCCTCCTCCAACCGGGCAAAGGGTGACCAGGACCCGTCGCAGTGGAAACCGGCGAACCGGTCGTACTGGTGCCGGTACGCCGCGGACTGGGTGACGGTGAAACACCATTGGCGGCTGACGGTGACCAGTGCCGAGAAGGCCGCCCTCAGCGACATGTTGGAGGGGTGCACATGGGCGAACAAGCCGTGACCGGGACGGGGGGCGCACCCGCGCCCGAGACGGTGCCGGACGCGGCCGGGGACGACGCGGCCGCGGCCACCGGCAGCGGCGACGCCGCCGCCGCGCGGGCCGTCGGCGGTGGCGGGCCCGCGCCCGGCGCCACCACCGCCGGGATGACCGCCGACGGGCGTCCGGCCGCCTCCGCCGAGGTCCCCGGCGCCGGGATGAACGCCGACGCCGGTGGCGCCGGGGCACCCCGCGAGCTGACCGCCGACCTGGTCGCCGGACCCGGCGGCGTGATGACCGACGAGGTCGGCGTGGTCACCGGCGAACTGACCCTGCGCACGTCGTACGCCGACGGCCAGGTCCGGCTCTCCGTGCAGTACAAGGACGCCGACGAGTGGTACGCGGTGACCGGCGGCAGCGCCACGCTCGCCGACCCGGCCGGGCTGGACGCCGTGCACGCCGTGGCGGTCGCCCTGCTGCACCGCCCGGAGGGCTGAAGGACGCCGAGCGTGACACCGCCGGGGTGTCACGCTCGGAATCGCCCACCGGGGTGGGCGGCGTCGCTCAGACGTACGAGCCGGGCTCGCTGGGCGCGGAGACCACGCCGGGCGCCTCCCCCTCGCCCTCGGGGCGGACCACCTCGGCGCTGACCGCGTGCGGGCGCAGTTCGCCGCCGGCGATCTGCTCCGCCCAGTGGCAGGCGACCCGGCTGGCGCCGATCTCCCGCAGCACCGGCCGCTCGTCGGCACACCGGGTGGGCTGGGCCCACGGGCAGCGGGTGTGGAACCGGCACCCCGACGGCGGGTTGGCCGGCGAGGGCAGGTCACCGGCGAGCAGGATGCGCTCCCGCCGGTCCTCCACGTCGGGGTCGGGCACCGGAACGGCCGACATCAGCGCCCGGGTGTACGGGTGCAGCGGCTCGGTGTACAACCGGTCGCTCGGCGCCTCCTCGACCAGCGCGCCGAGGTACATCACGCCGACCACGTCGGAGATGTGCCGGACCACGGCGAGGTCGTGCGCGATGACCAGGTACGTCAGGCCGAGGCTGTCCTGGAGTTCGTCGAGGAGGTTCACCACCTGGGCCTGGATCGACACGTCGAGCGCGGAGACCGGCTCGTCGGCGACGATCAGCTCCGGACCGAGCACCAGCGCCCGGGCGATGCCGATGCGCTGCCGCTGACCGCCGGAGAACTCGTGCGGGTAGCGGGAGAGCGCCCACCGGGGCAGCCCCACCGCGTCCAGCGTCTCCCCGATGATCCGCCGCCGGTCGTCGCGGTCCTTGCCGATCCCGTGGGTCTGCAAGCCCTCGGTGAGGATGGACTCGACGTTCTGCCGGGGGTCGAGGCTCGACATCGGATCCTGGAAGATCATCTGCATCCGACGGCGCATCGTGCGCAGCTTCCCCGCCGGCAGGGTGGTCAACTCGACGCCGTCGAACACGACCTGGCCGTCGGTCGGCGGGTTGAGCTGGAGCAGCGCTCTGCCGAGCGTCGACTTGCCGCAGCCCGACTCGCCCACCAGGCCGTACGTCTTGCCGCGCGGGATGCGCAGGTCGACGCCGTCGACCGCCTTCACGTGCCCGACCGTACGGTCGAAGATCACTCCCCGCTTGATCGGGAAGTGCACCTTCAGGTCGCGGACCTCGACGAGGATGTCGTCGTCGCTCACGCTGTCTCCTCCTCGCTCGGGGCGGGGCCGAGACCCGGCACCGTCGGCGGGTCGTTCGGTACGGCCTGTGCCGGCACCGAGCCCGGCTCGGCCGGCGTCGGCACCGTGTCCCGGACCGCCTGGCCCGGGTCGGCGCCGGCCACCGGCGCGGGGTTGACGCACCGGTAGCCGCGCCCGTCGTAGGTGAGCACGAGCTGGGGCGGCTCCCCCACGCACTCGTCGACCCGGCGGGCGCAGCGCGGCGCGAAGGCGCAGCCGTCCGGCCACGGCAGCACGTCGCGCACCGAACCCGGGATCGGGTTGAGCCGCTCACCACGGCCGGCGTCCAGGCGCGGCACCGAACCGAGCAGACCCACGGTGTACGGGTGCCGGGGCTCCCGGAACAGCGGGCGGCGGCGGGCGGTCTCGACCACCCGGCCGGCGTAGAGGACGTTGATGGTGTCGCACATGCCGGCGACCACGCCCAGGTCGTGCGTGATCATGACGAGCGCGGTGCCGGAGTCCCGGACCAGCTCCTTGAGCAGCTCCAGGATCTGCGCCTGGATGGTCACGTCCAGCGCGGTGGTCGGCTCGTCGGCGATCAGCAGCCGGGGCTTGCAGGCCACCGCCATGGCGATCAGGGCCCGCTGCCGCATGCCGCCGGAGAGCTGGTGCGGGTACTCCTTGAGCCGCCGCTTCGGGTCGGGGATGCCGACCCGGTCCAGCAGCGCCGCCGCCTCCTTCTCGGCCGCCGCGCCCTTCATCCCCCGGTGCCGGGTGAGCACCTCGGTGACCTGCAACCCGATCGGGATCACCGGGTTCAGCGAGGAGAGCGGATCCTGGAAGATCATGGCCACGTCCCGGCCCCGGATGTCCCGGCGGGAGCGGTCGTCGAGCTGGAGCAGGTCGGTGCCGTCGAAGACCGCCTTGCCGCCGACGGCCAGGCCGGGCTGCTTGGGCAGCAGGCCCATGATGGCCAGCGAGGTGACGCTCTTGCCGCAGCCGGACTCGCCGACCAGGCCGACCACCTCGCCGGCGTCGACGGAGAACGAGACCCCGTCGACGGCGCGCACGGTCCGCTGGCCGCGCCGGGCGAACGTGACGGAGAGGTCTTCCACATCGAGCAGTGCCATGGTCGACCTACTTCCGGAGCTTCGGGTCGAGGGCTTCGCGCATCGCCTCACCGAGCAGGGTGAAGCCCAGCGCGGTGATGATGATGCCGAGCGCGGGCAGGATCGCCAGCTGGGGCGCGGCGTCGAGGTAACGCTGCGCGTCGGCGAGCATGACCCCCCACTCGGGGATGGACGCGTCGTTGTTGCCGAGACCGAGGAAGGAGAGCGCCGCCGCCTCGATGATCGCCGTGGCCAGGGTGAGCGTCGCCTGCACGATGACCGGGGCGAGCGAGTTCGGCACCACGTGGGTCAGCGCGATCTTCGGCTTCTTCACGCCGAGCGATACGGCGGCCAGCACGTAGTCGCTGTTCGACTGCGAGATCATCGAGCCGCGCAGCAACCGGGCGAAGACCGGCACCGACACCACACCGACCGCGATCATCACCGTGGTCAGGCCGGCCCCGAGGATGGCGGCGATGCTGATCGCCAGCAGCAGGCTCGGCATGGCGAGCAGCATGTCGATGAAGCGCATCAGCACGTTGTCGACCGCGCGGCCCCAGCGACCGCCGAGGCCGGCGGCGGCACCGGCGATCCCGCCGATCAGCGACCCGACAGCCAGACCGATCAGGGTGGCGACCACGCCGACCAACAGGGTCTGCCGGGCGCCGACGATCATGCGGCTGAACTCGTCGCGGCCGATGTGGTCGACGCCGAACCAGTTCTCGGCCCGGGGGCCGGGAATGTAGCCGATGTTCTCCCGGACCTCGTCCTTCCACAGCTGGGCGTCCGGCGCGTGCGGCACGAGGAACGGCCCGACCAGCGCGACCAGGAGGAACAGGCCGAGGATGACCGCGCCGACGACCGCCGCCGGGTTGGTCCGCAGCCGGCGGAACGCCTCCTGCCAGAGGCTGACGCCGCGCTCGTCGTCCCGGGCGGCCAGCTCGGCGAGCCGGTCGATCTTTTCCTTCTTCTTGCCGGTGGCGATCGTCATCGGACCCTCACCCTCGGGTCGATCAAGCTGTAGGAGAGGTCCACCAGGAGGTTCACCAGCACGTACACCACCGCGATGATCAGGATGAAGCCCATCAGCACCGGGTAGTCACGCTGGCTGATCCCCTCGTAGATGAAGGCCCCGATGCCGCTGAAGGCGAAGACGGTCTCGGTCAGCACCGCGCCGGAGAGCAGGCCGCCGGTGAGCAGGCCGATCGAGGTGACCACCGGCAGCAGCGAGTTGCGCAGCACGTGGCGGCCGCGAACGGTCCGCTCGGTCAGCCCCTTGGCCTCGGCGGTGCGGACGAAGTCCTCGTTGAGCACCTCCAGCACGCTGGCCCGGGTGATCCGGACGATGATCGCGAGCGGGATGCTGGCCAGTGCGACGGCGGGCAGCACCAGGTGCCAGAGCGCGTCGGCGGCCGCGTCCCACTCCCGGGTCATCAGCCCGTCGAGGACGAAGAAGTTCGTGACTCGGGTGGCGCCGATGGTCGGGTCCTGGCGGCCGCTGGACGGGAACCAGCCGAGGTTCTCCGCGAAGATCGCCTTCAGCACGTACGCCAGGAAGAAGACCGGGATGCAGATGCCGATCAGCGAGCCACCGACCGACGCGTGGTCGAGGAACCGGCCGCGACGGCGGGCGGCGAGATAGCCGAGCGGGATGCCGAGCCCGATCGCGAGCAGCATTGCCGCGACGGACAACTCCACCGTGCCGGGGAACCGCTCGACGAACTCGGTGACCACGGCCCGCTTGGTGGAGGTCGAGGTGCCGAGGTCCAGCCGGATCAGCCGCCGGACGAACCGGGCGTACTGCACCAGGATCGGCTCGTCGAGGCCCATGTTGCGGCGGATCGCGGCGCGCATCTCGGGGGTGCCGCGCTCACCGAGGATGGCGGTCTCCGGACCGCCGGGCAGTCGACGGAGCCAGATGAAGAGCAGGAGGGAGAGCCCGAACAGCGTCGGTATCAGCTGGAGCAGGCGTCTGACGATGAACCGGAACACGGCGGCCTCGAAGGGGGTGCGGAGGGATGCGGGCGGACGCTGTCGAAACAGCGCCCGCCCGCGTTCCTTGCGTCAGGTCAGGACTTGAACTCGGCGGTGGCGTACCGCTCGTCGGTCAGCGGGCTGGCCTTGATGCCCGTCACGTCCTTGCCGAACACGATCGCCGGCGGCGAGTGCGACACCGGGACACCCGGCAGGAAGTCCATGATGGCCTTGTTCAGGGCCTTGTACTTCTCCACCCGGGCCGCCTGGTCGGCGGTGGTGTCGGCGTCGCGGAACTGGTCGAACAGGGCCTTGTTGTCGAAGCCCCACTCGTCCTTCGGCCGGTCGAAGAAGGTGCCGATGAAGTTGTAGGCGTCGCCGTAGTCACCGGTCCAGCCGAGGAAGTGCAGGTCGTGCTTGCTACCGGAGGTGGTGGCGTTGAGGTAGTCCGGGCTCCACTTCAGCGGGATCGCCTCGACCTGGATGCCGACCGCCTTGAGGTCCGCCGAGAGCAGCTCGAAGATGTCCTTCGGGTTCGGCATGTACGGCCGGGTGACCTCGGTCGGGTAGTGGAAGCGGAGCTTCAGGTTCGCCGCGCCCGCCTCGGCCAGCAGCTGCTTGGCCTTCTCCGGGTTGTAGTCGTACTTGGTGACGTCACCGTTGAAGCCCTCGACGGTGTCCGGCATGAAGTTCAGCGCGACCTTGGCGCCCGGGGGCAGCTTCGAGTCGACGAGCGCCTGACGGTTCAGCGCGTGCGCGATGGCCTGCCGCACCTTGAG
This sequence comes from Micromonospora coxensis, assembly GCF_900090295.1. Taxonomy (NCBI): domain Bacteria; kingdom Bacillati; phylum Actinomycetota; class Actinomycetes; order Micromonosporales; family Micromonosporaceae; genus Micromonospora; species Micromonospora coxensis. The sequence continues at coordinate 3,282,656 of NZ_LT607753.1, forward strand.
GTCGCCCAGCTTCGGGTTGCCCTTCTGGTTGATCGCCAGGTAGAGCACGTTGAACGCCGGACGGGTGAGGACGTTGAAGCCGTCCTTCTTCAGCGGCTCGACGTCGGCCGGGCCGACCAGGTCGTAGCCCTGGATGTCGCCGGAGCGCAGCGCCTGCTTGCGCGCGTTCTCGTCGGAGATCGTCTTGAAGACGAGGGTCTTCAGCTTGGCCTTGTCGCCGTGGTAGTCGTCGTTGCGCTCGATGGTGAGCGTCTTGTTGGCGACGTCCCAGGACTTGAACTTGAACGGGCCGGTGCCGGTCGGGTGCTCCATCGCGTAGGACGGGTACTTGATGTCCTCGGCGGTGCCGCCCACGTTGCTGGCGTCGTACTGCTGCAGCGCCTTCGGGCTGTGGATGGAGAACGACGGCAGCATCAGCGCGGCCGGGATCTTGCTGGAGACCCGGGTGAAGGCCAGGTCGACGGTGGTGGCGTCCTTGGCGGTGCAGGACTTGAAGAGGCTCGGCGGCAGCTGCGCGTCCTCGTTCTTGGCGAAGCCGCCCATGACGTCCTGCCAGTACGCCGTCACGTCGGGGCTCTGCATGAGGCCCTTGGCGTTGTACCAGCGGTCGAAGTTCGCGCAGACCGCCTCGGCGTTGAACTCGGTGCCGTCGTGGAACTTCACGCCCGACTTCAGCTTGAAGGTCCACGTGGTGCCGGCGGCGTCCGGGGTCCAGGACTCGGCCAGGCCGGGGGTGACCTTGGTGCCACCCTCCTCCGGACGGACCAGGGTCTCGAAGACCTGACGCGCCACACGCAGCGACTCACCGTCGCTGGCGAAGCTGGGGTCCAGCACCTTCGGGTCTCCGGCTACGCCGAAGACCAGGGTGTCCTTCTTGCTACCGCCGCTGTCTTCACGGTTGCTCTCGGCGCAGCCTGCTACCGCGAGGGCCGCGACCGCGACGGCCGCGATCGCGGCCTTCGGCCTGGGTGCACGCATGGTGCTTCACCTCGTCCTTGGGGGTACGGACAACGTGGTGACAGGGGTCACCGATGGCGGTGACCATAGCCCCCGCGTGGACGCTCCGGAAACCGGCGAATGGCGGGTTGGTATCGGATCGTGTCCCAGCGTCGACTGAGCCGAAGAATCGAAGGCAAATCACGCGCTTCGCCGAACGATCCGAAAGTGCGATGCCAAACTGTTACGTCGCACCGACCGGTCAGGGCCTCAAGTGTCAGATCATTTCCGGCCGCGACGGCCACCCGGGACGAGCCGGCGTCAGGGCGCTCGACGGGTCCGGCCCCTGCCCCGGGGACGTCGACAGGGGCCGGCCACGGATGCGGCCGACCCCTGCGCGACGGTCACTTCAGATCGCGCGGCGCCCCTCGAACGCGCGGCCGAGGGTGATCTCGTCGGCGTACTCCAGGTCGCCGCCGACCGGCAGGCCGCTGGCGAGCCGGGTCACCGCGATCCCCATCGGCTTGACCATCAGGGCCAGGTACGTGGCGGTCGCCTCGCCCTCGGTGTTCGGGTCGGTCGCCAGGATCAGCTCACGGACCGTCCCGCTGCCCAGCCGGGTCATCAGCTCCCGGATGCGCAGGTTGTCCGGCCCGATCCCCTCCAGTGGATTGATCGCCCCGCCGAGCACGTGGTAGCGCCCGCGGAACTCACCGGTCCGCTCGATCGCCACCACGTCCTTGGGCTCCTCGACCACGCAGAGCACCTCGTCGGTGCGGCGCGGGTCGCGGCAGATCCGGCACTGCTCGGACTCGGCCACGTTGTAGCAGGTGGTGCAGAACCGGACCAGATCCTTGACCTTGCGCAGCGCACCGGCCAGCCGGTTGACGTCCGCCGGATCCGCGGACAGGACGTGGAAGGCGATCCGCTGGGCGCTCTTCGGGCCCACGCCCGGCAGCCGTCCCAGCTCGTCGATGAGGTCCTGGATGGCGCCCTCGTACATCTGACGGCTCAGAACCCGGGCAGGCCGAGGCCACCCATGCCGCCCGCGACCGGGCCCATCTTCTTCTCGGTCAGCTCCCGGGCCGCCTCGGCGGCGTTGTGCAGGGCGGCGACGACCAGGTCCTCCAGGGTCTCGACGTCCTCCGGGTCGACCGCCTTCGGGTCGATCTTGATCGACTTGATCTCACCGGCGCCGGAGACGGTCGCGGTGACCAGGCCACCGCCGGCGGTGCCGGTCAGCTCGGCCTCGGCCAGCTCGGCCTGGGCCTTGGCGATCTGCTGCTGCATCTTCTGCGCCTGCTTCAGCATCTGCTGCATGTTCGGCTGTCCACCTGGGCGCACGGATGGCTCCTTCTCGCACTCGTCTGCTCGGCCGCGCCCAGCCTAGTCGGGCGGCGGCCCCCGTCCTCGTCGACCGGCGTGCGCTCAGCGCACGTCGACCTCGTCGATCTTCTCGGCGCCGAACGCCTCCCGGAGCAGGGCCACCGCCTGCTCCTCGCTGGACTGCCGGGCGGTCCGCTCGTCGATCACGTCGTCCAGCGGCTCGTCGCCCGGATCGAACCCCTCGTACGCCGGGGTCGCCGCCGGCTCGGGGCGGCCACCGCCGCGCAGCGGCCCGTCGTAGTCCGGGTCGTACGGCGGCTCACCGGCCCAGTCCGGGTCGGCGGTCCTGCGCGCCGGCTGGGCGCCACGCTGGGCCTTGCCGGCACCGGCCGCAGCCGCCCGGGCCGCGGCGATCGCGCTGCTCACCGGCGCAGCCGGCGGCGTCGCCGGTCCGGCCGGCTTCGGTACGGCGGGAGCTGCCGTCGCGGTGGCCGTGGCACCACCCGGACGGGCCGCCTGCGGCCAGTCGTCGGAGGCCACGGCCGTCGCGGCGCCCCCCGGACGGGCCGCCTCGGGCCAGTCCTCCCCGCCGCCGGGGCGGGCCGGCTCGGGCCAGCCCTGGTCGTCGTCCCCGCCGGCGTCGGCCGGGGAACCGGCGCGGACGGTCGAGGAGGCGTTCGGATCGGTGCCGTGGGCACCCGAGTGGCCGGAAGCACCGGCGGAGCCGGCCTGGTGCGGCGGTCCAGCGGCCGTCGGGGCGCCCGCGCCCTGCCCGCCGGCCGCAACGCCGCCGGACCCGGACAAGCCGTCGTGCGCGCCCGGCTGACCGCCACCGGTCGCGCGCGGGTGACCGCCACCGGACCCGCCCGCCTGACCACCGCCGACCGGGCCGGGCTGGCCGCCACCGGACCCGCCGGGGTGACCGCCACCGGAGCCGCCCGCCTGGCCGCCGATGGTCGCGCCGGGCTGGCCACCGCCGGTCGCGCCGGGCTGGCCGCCGATGGTCGGGCCGCCCGCAGCGCTCCGGCCGGAGCCGGCCGGGGTCGCGGACGAGCCGCCGCCGTCGGGGCGTGCCGGGCCGCCGGCAGCCGGGCCGGAGCCGGCCGGGGTCGCGGACGGCGGGGACGCCGGTCGGGCCGGGGCGGCGGCGCGGGACGGACCGCCGAGGGAGACGCCACCGCGCTCGCCGGCCACCTCGCAGCGGATCTGCCAGCGCCCGCCGAGTTCCTCGTAGAGCGCGTCGGTGAGGACCTGCGCGTTGTCGGACATCATCTTCGCCAGCACCGACGACTTCACGGTCAGCACCAGCGCGTCACCGTCCAGGTCACGGACGACGGCGTCCCGCATGAGCGCGGCGATCCGCTTGTTGGACCGGTTGACCTTGCCGACCACGTCCGGCCAGACCCGGCGTACCGCGACGGCGTCGAGCGTGCCCGGCGGGGTGGAGCCCGGGCGGGGCGGCGCGGGGGTGGCCGGGTCGGGCATCACCGCCGACGGCGGCACCGGACGGCGTACCGGCGGCGGGCCGTCGGGGACCGGGGCGGGCTCGGCCGCCGACGGCGTGGGACGGGCACCGGCGGCCGCGGCGCGGGCGGCGGCCACCCCGGACGGGGCGGCGGCAGCCGCCGGCGGGCCGGCGGTCTCCGGCTGGGTCGCGGCGGCAGCCGCGGGCGGGGCGGGCGGCTCCTGGCGTACGCCGGAGTCGGGCGCGGCCGGCGCGGAGCCGGCGGCGGCCGACGGCAGCTCGACACCACCCAGGGTGAGCCGGCGTTCCATCCGCTCCAGGCGCTGGAGCAGGCCACCGGCCGAGTCGTCCACGCCGGGCAGCATCATCCGGGCGCAGATCAGCTCCAGCAGCAGCCGCGGCGCGGTGGTGCCCCGCATGTCGACCAGGCCGTTGTGCACGATGTCGGCGCAGCGGGACAGCGTCCCGGGGCCGAGCCGCTGGGCCTGGGCGGCCATCCGCTCGATCTGGTCCGCCGGGCCGTCGATCAGGCCCTTGGCGGCGGCGTCCGGCACCTGCTGGAGCACGATCAGGTCGCGCAGCCGTTCCAGCAGGTCGGAGGCGAACCGGCGCGGGTCGTGGCCGGCCTCGGCGACCCGGTCGACGGTGGCGTACGCCGCCGCCCCGTCCCCGGCGGCCAGCGCGTCGCACATCTCGTCGATCAACGCGGAGTCGGTGACGCCGAGCAGCGCGGCGGCCCGGGCGTAGCTGACCCCCTCCGGGCCGGCGCCGGCGATGAGCTGGTCGAGCACGGAGAGGCTGTCCCGGGCGCTGCCGCCACCGGCGCGCACCACCAGCGGGAACACCGCCGGCTCGACCTTGACCCCCTCGGCCTCGCAGAGCTGCTCCAGGTACGGCCGCAGCGTCTTCGGCGGGATCAGCCGGAACGGGTAGTGGTGGGTCCGCGACTTGATCGTGCCGAGGACCTTCTCCGGCTCGGTGGTGGCGAAGATGAACTTGACGTACTCCGGCGGCTCCTCGACCAGCTTGAGCAGCGCGTTGAAGCCGGCCGACGAGACCATGTGCGCCTCGTCGATGACGTAGATCTTGAAGCGGCTCCGGGCCGGCGCGAAGATCGCCTTCTCGCGCAGCTCGCGGGCGTCGTCGACACCACCGTGGCTGGCCGCGTCGATCTCCAGCACGTCGATCGAGCCGCCGTCGGTGGCCAGTTCCCGGCAGGACTGACACTGCCCGCACGGCTCCGGGGTGGGGCCCTGCTCACAGTTGAGCGAGCGGGCCAGGATCCGGGCGCTGGAGGTCTTTCCGCAGCCCCGGGGGCCGGAGAAGAGATAGGCGTGGTTGAGCCGCCCGCTGCGCAGCGCCTGCGACAACGGCTCGGTGACGTGCTCCTGACCGATGACCTCGGCGAAGGTGCGCGGCCGGTACTTGCGGTAAAGGGCCAGTGCCACCCGTACCGCCTCCTCTCGACCGAGCCATTCTGCGCCGGTCGGGCGCGGGTGACCACCCACCACCCCGTGACCTGACCCGCAGGTACGGTACCGGCGCCCGGAGACGAAAAGGCCTCCCGTGCACCCGGCAGAGCTCGCTTATCCTTGCTGCCTTCCGGCCCTGGGGAGGTTCACGAGGTACCGCCGCACGGGAGGTACCGCCAACCCTACCCGACGGCGCGTGGATCTTCAGGGGGTGGTGGGGTGGCCGGGCGGGCGGAGACCTGTATTCTGGCTCGCGGAGGATTCGCCTAGAGGCCTAGGGCGCACGCTTGGAAAGCGTGTTGGGTTAACACCCTCACGAGTTCGAATCTCGTATCCTCCGCCGTCACGGAAGGCCGGCCCCGCCGAGGGCCGGCCTTCGTCGTCTCCGCGCCCCCGTCAGCCGACCGTCGCGGTCAGCCCCTCCGCGCCGCGCCCCTGCGCGACGAGGGCTTCCATCCGGGCGGCGACCTCGGCCAGGCCGCCGTCGCCGAGCGGCCGGCCGGCCCGCAACCCGACCAGGTGCCGTACGACAGTCAGGTGTTCGCCCAGGTCGGCAGGGCCGCGCGGGAACTCGGCCCCCGCGATCTCGGACGCCGTGGCGGAAACCGCCGACACCACGTGTCCGAGTTGGTTCTCCGCCGACGGGGCGAAGGTGGACACGTCGACCCCGGCGGCGCGTACGGCGTCCATGGCGCGCAGCAGGCCGAGTTGGGCGTCGTACCAGAGCCCGAAGAGGGCCAGGTCCCAGACGGAGGCCGCCTCCGGCGCGGTGCCGACGAACCGGGCCGTTCCGAGCAGTCCGAAAGTGCCGGCGTGTCGCTCGTACGCCGACGGGTCGCCGCTGAACAGCAGGGTCGCGGCGTCCGTGCCGATCGTGTCGGGGCCAGCCTGGAGACCGGCGTCCAGGTGGTGACCGCCCAGGCCGGCGACCCGCTGGGCGGTGCGCCGCGCCTCCTCGGGGGTGCCGGTGCAGAGCGCGACGACGGTCCGCCCGGCGAGGCCGCCGTCGAGGCGGTCCAGGCACTGCTGGACCGCCTCGTGGTCGGTGAGGGCCAGCAGGACGAGTTCACCGGCCGCCACCGCCTCGTCGACCGTTCGGGCGGAACGGGCGCCCGCCCCGGTCAGCGCCGCCGTCCGTGCCGGGGTGCGGTTCCAGACCGTGACGTCGTATCCGCCGGCGAGCAGCCGCCGGGCGACCGCGGCGCCGACGGCTCCCGTGCCGACGACCGCGACCCGGCCCGTGGGGTTACGTAGCTCTTCCATGACGCGATCGTCGGAAGTGAACCGGACTTGAGGTCAAGTCCGCCGAGGCCGATCCGAGGACCGGTCAGGACGTGACCGAGGGGTGCCCGTTGCCCTCCGGACGCTGTACCGGTTCAGGGACATTTGCTGCAAACACTTCGTCACTACGTGGAGGTGCTCGTGGGACCGGGGACATCGGGAGCTTGACAAGTTAACCGGTTCATCAGCATCATCGTCGATATCTTCTCTGGGTCGGCCGCCGGGGGCAAACGGCCGGTCGACCCGTCCGGGCAGAGCTGGCACGCCGACCGCGTCCCCTGGCGCCGTCGCGCGCCGTACGCCACCACCACCCGGATCCGTCAGGAGATTCGCCATGAGACATCGCGTACGTGCCCGGGCCGCCCTGGCCGGCGCGACGGCAGCCGTCACCGTGCTGGCCGCCGCCCTGGTCACCATGCCGAGCGCGCAGGCAGCCGCCCCCGTCTGTCAGGTGCAATACCAGGTCAGCAACGACTGGGGCTCGGGCGCGACCACGAACGTCGTCGTCACCAACACCGGTGGCGCCGCCGTGAACGGTTGGACGCTCGCCTGGACCTTCCCCGGCGACCAGACGATCGGTGACATCTGGAACGCCACGAAGACCCAGTCCGGCTCCGCCGCCACCGCCGGCAACGTGAGCTGGAACGCCGGCATCCCCGCCGGCGGCTCGGTCAGCTTCGGCTTCAACCTGAGCTACCGGGGGTCGAACCCGACGCCGACCGCCTTCACCCTCAACGGAGCCGCCTGCGGCGACACCCCGCCGACCGGCACGCCGAGCCCGACCGGCGACCCGACCGGGACGCCCACCCCCGGGCCCACCGGCACCCCGCCCGCCGGCAACCTGGCGCTCGGCCGGCCGGTCACCGCGTCGTCCACGGAGAGCCCGCACACCGCCGGCCTGGCGGTCGACGGCAACGGCGGGACCCGTTGGTCCAGCCTGTACGCCGACCCGCAGTGGATCCAGGTCGACCTGGGCGCCACGTACCCGATCGCCCTGGTGCGGCTGCGCTGGGAGGCGGCGTACGGCCGGGCGTACCAGATCCAGACCTCGACGGACGGCACCACCTGGACCTCGGTGCACAGCACCACGACGGGCGACGGCGGCACCGACGACGTCGCGCCCACCTCGGCCAACGGCCGGTACGTCCGGATGTCGGGCACCGCGCGCGGCACCACCTGGGGCTACTCGCTCTACGAGTTCGAGGTGTACGCGGTGCGCCCGCCCACCCCGCCGGGCCCGGACTGCGGGCAGGCGCCGGCCGACCCGGACGCCAACTCCAAGGTCCGTCACCTGATCTGCTACCTGAGGACGCACTCCTTCGTCAGCGGGCAGACCGACCTGCCGGACGCCGACAAGGTGCAGCAGCTGACCGGCCGCTACCCGGCGATGGTGGCCTTCGACTTCATGGAGTACACCCGGGGCACGGTCCAGACCCAGCAGGTGATCGACTGGGCGCGCACCCGCAAGGGGATCGTCGCCTTCCAGTGGCACTGGTACTGCCCGCGCGGCGGCAACTACTCCGCGCCCTGCGACTTCGTGCCCGACCTGAGCAACCCGTCGTCGAAGCTGTACCAGGACATCGACCTGGTGGTCCGTGAGATCAGGAAGATGGGTGACGCCGGGGTGCCGGTGCTGTTCCGGCCGTTGCACGAGGCGAACAACAACTACATGTGGTGGGCCAAGAAGGGCCAGGACGCGTACAAGCAGCTCTGGCGGCTGATCTACCAGCGCGCCCAGCTCGCCGGGGCGCACAACATCGTCTGGGTGTTCAACGGGATGGCCAGCGGCCAGGGCACCTCGTTGGCGTCCTGGTACCCGGGGGACGGCTACGTCGACCTGGTCACCTCCGACTACTTCCAGAGCTGGAGCGACTTCGCCACCACCAAGGCGGTCAGCAGCGCCAAGACCACCGGCGTGGCGGAGACGTTCAGCCCGCTCAACCCGGCCACCGACGCGCCGTGGCCGTACTTCGTGGTCTGGGCGTCGCGGGACTGGGCCGGCAGCGGCCGGGACGTGGCCGGGCTGTGGCGGACCGCGATGGCCGACCCGAGGACCATCTCCATCGACCAGCTTCCGGACATGACCGCCTGGTGACACCGCGCCGTGCGGGCCGGCTCCGCGGTCGGGGCCGGCCCGCACGGGTACGCCGCACCGCTGCGCCGGGCGGCCCGGTCCCGGTACCGTGCCCTGATCGACGGGCGGACCATCCGTCGTACACATGTTCCATCCACAGGGTGTGGACGGCGGAGGGATCCGATGAGTTACCAGCTCAGCGCCGTCGTCGCGGACGTCGAGCTGCTCCGCGAGCAGACCGCCGACCTGGACCACGCGGTCCTCGCCGCGCTCCGCCAGGACTTCGCGCTGCTGCCGGTCACGCCGCAACTGGTGCAGGAGCTGACCGGCGGACTGCCCGACTTCGCCCCGGCCGAGCCCTCCGCCGCGCAGCCGTTCGAGCTGGTCCTGTCGCCGGCGCTGGACGGGCTGCTGGCCCGCTGGTCACGGCAGGGGCCGGTGGCGTACCTGGAGGCGGAGTTCGCCGGTGGGCTGGGCCGGCAGGCGGCCGCCGTCTGGCTGCACGGGCGGCTCACCTTCGGTCCCCGCTACGACGACAGCTTCGCCGCGCCGCGCCCGGACTGGCCGATCAACGCGGCGCTGGCCCGGCTGGGCGCGGAGCCCGGCCGGTGGATCGACCCCTTCGCCGAACTGGGGCTGCACCTCGAACGGAACACCACCGGCTGGCTGACCCACGGGCGGCGCGGACTCTCCGCCGACTACTGGGACGAGCTGGCCGAGGAATGGGAAGAGCAGCAATCCGGCGATCAGCAGCAACCTGGACGCCTCGGTGCCGTTGGGGACTGGGGGATTCCATGAAATTGCGACAATTCGTGTTCATTGCGACGCTGCTGACGGCTGCCTCGGTGTCCGGCAGCGGCGTCCGTCCACAAGGGCCCGAGATGCCGGCCCGGCCGATCGGCGCGACCGAGGTGGTCGGCCTGCACGGTCTGGGCGACGCCGAGTTCGGCGACACCGAGCAGGAGCTGGTCCGGCGCGGGGTGCTGCGCGCCGACGTCGACGCCTGCGGCCCGACGCTGGCCGGGCACGAGGCGGCCAGCCCGATCTTCGTCGACGACCGGCTGGTGCTGCTCTGGCTGGACGACCCGATGAGCACCCCGGACGGGATCACCGTCGGCACCCCGGTGGACGAGGTGCGGGCCAACCATCCGTCCGCCGTGCCGCTCGACGCTCCACACGGGACGCACCGGTTCGACGGGCTGCTCGCCCGCGACGGCGACCGGGCGTACCTCTTCCTGCACGACGGCACCGCCGTCCGCGAGATCATCGCCGGGTACGCCGACTGGGCCCGCCGCCTCTTCGACGAGGGCTACGGCCCCTGCTGAGCTCACCGACCGGAACGGGCCGGAAGCCGATTGTCGACGATCGACCGGCATGGAATCATCTGCTCGCCCGCGCAGACGGCGCGGTGTCTCACGGGGAGTGTGATGTGAGGACAGCCCTGTCCGCCCGGCCGGAGATCCGGCACAGAAAGAGCCGTTCACCGCTCGCGATGGTCGCCGCAGCCGCGATGACCATCTCGGCCCTCCTGATCGGACCGACCACGGCGCTCGCGGCGGCACCTGCCCCCGCACCGGCCGCCACACCGCCGGCCACGTCCTCCACGGCGTCCCCGGCCACCGCGCCGACCACCGGAGCGACGACGCCGACCCGGGCCCGGTCGACCACCATCGCAGCCCCGCCCAAGCGGCGGCCCACCGGCTCCGCCCCCTGTGGCGGCAAGCTGACCTACGGCAAGGTCGAGACCTGTGCCTCAATCGTCGGCGCACAGGAGAATGCCTGGACCTTCACCACGACCGTCGACTCGGACACCCTGCTCGCCAGGCTCAACTCCGTCTCAGGCAGCGGCGTCGGCGCCCGGGTGACCGACCGGGACGGCGGGTTCACCTGCCACGTCGGCGCCTACCTCAACGAGTGCCGGCTCGGCCCCGCCGGCACGTACACGCTCACGGTGACGACCACGTACGGGACCGGCGAGGGGTCCTACACCCTCTCGGTCGAGTCGATGCGGACGCCGTCGGAGTGCGACACCCTGCCGGAGCCCTTCTTCTCGTTCGCCTCGGCGGGCGTGAGCGGCACCCTCCCGGCCGGCCTGGCCGCCCGATGCTTCAAGTTCGACCAGCCCACCGGCACCCGGCTGCACCTGGCCGACCCGAGCGGCACCGGTGACGTGCAGGCCAGCATCCTCGACGGCCGGTACGAGCCGCTGGGATGCCCGATCCGGTACACCACCGAGTGCACCCTGACCGAACCCGGGCCCTACCGGCTCTTCCTCCACGAGTCCTACGGCAACGAGGCGGCGTACACCCTCAGGATGCCGCGCCTCTCGCAGGCGGTCGGCTGCCCGACGGTGCCGCTCGCCCCGTTCGGTGACCCCGGTGCCGCGGTAGGCCAGGGCTCGGTGGCGGCGCCGGAAGAGGTGGCCTGCCACTCGCTGACCACCGACGCCGCCGGCGCCGTCGTGGTCCGCTTCAACCGGTACCAGGACCAGTACCTGTCGTGGGGCGTGTACGACGCCACCGGGCAGCGGATCTGCGACGAGTACTCGTCCGCCCGCCACTGCTTCCTGCCGGCCGCCGGAACGTACATCCTGTTGGTGCAGAACCGGAACGACGTCGGCAACGCGGTCGACTACCAGGTCGCCGTGACCGCGCTGCACCGCATCGACGGGTGTGTCCCGGCAACCGGCACCTCCTGGGAGACGGCCGCCCTGGTCGTTCACCAGACCTCGCCGGTGCAGACCAACTGCCAGCCGTTCCACGCCGAAGCCGGCGACCGGATCATCACGTACACCGCTCCGGACCGGTACAACGAAGCGGCGGCGTGGCTGGTGGACGCCGATGGCACCGTGCTCTGCACCGAGTGGTCGGAGCAGGACGGCTGCGTAGTGCCGGCCACCGGGACGTACCGGGTCGTCTCGTACCTCGCCAACTGGGACGACGACAGCACCGACCTCACGTACAAGATGCAGGTCCGTCGGCTCTCCGACGCCGTCGGCTGCCCCACCGTGACGCCCGGCGCCTACGGCACGGGGCCCGCAGGCGGCCTCGGTGGAATCCGCTGCCGCACCCTGGACGTCGCGACGGCCGGCACCTACCGGCTCCATGCCGTCGGCGACGACAACTATGAGAGGTACGGCCGGGTGTACGACCAGGCGGGCCTCCGGGTCTGCGGCACCGGCCGGTGCGAGATCCCCGCGGCCGGCAGGTACACCCTGGTGCTGGGCGACCGCGGCACCGGAGAGGTGATCGACAACGATGTCCGGCACGCTGTCGCCCTCCTGCCCTGGGCCCCGTCGAACTGCACGCCGGTGTCGGACAACGGCTGGCGGGACGCGCCGCACCGGGGCACGTTCCCGGCCGCCGGACAGGTCAACTGCCTCCAGCTGGCCAGCCCTGCTGGGTCCCGGATCGTCCAGTCGCAGCCGGGTGACACCACCTTCGACGCGAGCCCCGAGATCACCATCGTGGACGCCACCGGCGAATACCTGTGCGACTACTCCTCGCTGCGCCAGTACACCTGCGAGCTGACCGGCGAGGCGCCGTTCCACGCGGTGCTGACCGGCCCGGAGGGCAGCCCCGTCAGTGCGTACACGATGGCCTTCAGCCGGGTCGACGGTCCGCCGGCCTGTGCGGTGCTGCCGCGCGGGGACACGGGAGCCACGGCCACCACGGGCGCGGATCGATTCGTGGCCTGCTGGTCGGTCCCGGCGGACGAGCACGCTGCCCGGGAGTCCTTCACCTGGACGCGGACCTCGGGGACCGGCGACGCTCGTCTGTCGGTCATCGACAGCCGGGGGATCAGATACTGCGGTCCGACCGGACACGCTGTCGAGCGAACCGTCACCTGCACCCTCCCGGCAGGCCCGGTCACGGTGCTGCTGGAGTCCGACGCAGTCGACGCCACGTACCGGCTGACCCACCGCGACGCCGCCACCCCAACCAGTTGAAGCAGGGGTGGGCCGGCCCCTTGCGGGCCCGGCCCACCCCACAGCCCGCACACACCGAGCGCCCGGCCGGTCCTGACGGACCGGCCGGGCGCTTCAGTTGACGGTGCCGCCGATCAGAAGCCGCCGCCGCTCTGCGGCCCGGCGATCCGCTCGCCGTACCCCATCGGCCAGACCCGGTCGGTACGCAGGCCGGCCCCGCTCCACGAGACGAACTGCGGCACGAGCCCGCCGTGGAGCCGTGGAAGGGAACCATCGAACCGGACGCGTAGCCGGGCGTGTCAGGTGAAGATCCGCACTGCGGTGCCGGACAATCCGGCGGTACGCCCGGTGAAGACCGCAACCAGGCCGCCGTTGAGGTGCGGGGTCTGCGCGCCGGGCGCACCGACCACGACCTCGCCCAGCCCCTCACCGTTCGCGTCGCCGATGGCGAGCGTCGCGCCCAGGTGCCAGGCGATGACATCGCCTCCGCCGGCGGCGCCGTACACCGCACTGCCGGTGACCGAGGTGGCGCCGGTGGACGACACTCCGCCCGGCGAACCCCACATCAGGGTCACCATGCCGCTGCCGTGGTGGGACACGCCGTCGTTCTCCCGGAGCGCACCGATCACCAGGTCGTTGCAGCGGTTGTTGTTGACCTTGCCGATCGCCAGCGAGTAGCCGAAGTAGTCGTCGCGCTCAGCCGCACCGGGCACCCCGGCCTGGTCCTGCTGGGGCATGGACAAACGGCGATAACTGGGCGATCGGTAGGTGGGCCCCCGATCGGACGGGCGCGTCCGCCGGGCGGTCGATGCGGGGGCCTTCCCCCGCGAGGCGCAGAAGGGAGAGCGGAACGCCCCGGGGAGCATTGCACCCAGCCGGCGACGACAGCGATCTGCTGCCGCCGCCGGCCGGCCTTCCTGGCCGGGCGCAACTCCAGCGAACGCCAGCCCAGCCGGTGTGCCCGGTCAGGCCATCCTGGGAGCGGCGGCGTGCGGAGCGTCCTTCGGGTCGGCGCCGAACCGGTTACTCCCCTGCGTGCCGTCCTTCACGAAGAACACGAGCAGGACGATGAACCCGACGAGGGGCACGAGGCCGATCAACAGCCACCAACCCGAGCGGTCGGTGTCGTGGAGTCGCCGCACGGAAACCGCCAGGCTCGGCAGCAGCAGGGCCAGGGTGACGATGAGTCCGATGACCCCGGTGGAGTCCGGATCCGACCCGATCCTGGTCCCGAGCGCACCGTCCAGGATCGCGGCGACAATGTTGATCAAAACAGAGAAGAGGGCGAACCACCAGTATTCGGACCGGCGAGCGCGGCCGTGGAAGCCCGCGTACTGCGAGAGGACGGATTTGACGGCATCAACCGGGGACATGGATTCTCCAACGCAGTGAGAGGTGAAACTTAAGGTCAACTGCGACGGAGCAAAGCAGACGGACGACGGCTGATCAATGGCCGTACGGCCGAATGTCCCCACGTCAGCCGGCGTCGAGGGCGGCCCCGGTGCAGGTACGAGGATGCCCTCGCGCACGAGCCAGCCGTGCCGCCGGTCGAGGTGACACGCGAGGAGTGAGCGAGGCTTGTCGTAATCCTGCCTCGTGGCCCGGCAGCGGCAACTGGGACCGAAAATGAGACCACAAGCGGAACGCCCGGTGCGATCCTCGCGGATCGACCGGGCGTCCTCGCTGTTCACGAGCGGTGGCGGCGGGATTTGAACCCGCGGAGGGCGTAAACCCTCACACGCTTTCGAGGCGTGCTCCTTAGGCCACTCGGACACGCCACCGCCGACGAGGGTACAGGACCACGGGTTCGGATGCCGAACCGGTATCCCTCCGGCCGGCCTGGCAGGATCTTTGCCATGAGTACGCACATCGGCGCGAAGCCGGGAGAGATCGCCGAGCGGGTCCTGATGCCGGGCGACCCGCTGCGGGCCAAGTGGATCGCGGAGACCTACCTCGAGGACGCCACGTGCTACTCGACGGTCCGGGGCATGCTGGGCTTCACCGGCCGCTGGAACGGCGTCGAGGTGTCCGTCCAGGGCTCCGGCATGGGCATGCCGTCCGCCTCGATCTACGCCCACGAGCTGGTCAACGAGTACGGCGTGAAGACCCTGATCCGGGTCGGCTCCTGCGGCGCCCTCACCGAGGACCTCCAGCTGCGCGACGTGGTCGCCGCGATCGGGTCGTCCACCGACTCGAACATGAACCGGATGCGCTTCGACGGCCTGATCGACTACGCCCCGGTGGCGGACTTCGGCCTGCTGCGCACCTCGGTCGAGGTGGCCGAGCGGCGCGGCATCCAGATGCACGTGGGCCCGATCCTGGCGGCGGACGCCTTCTACACCGACCGGCCCGACCTCTACGACGCGCTCGCCGACTACGGCGTGCTGGCGGTCGAGATGGAGTCCGCGGCGCTCTACACGATCGCGGCCCGGTTCAAGGCGCGGGCGCTGACCATCCTGACCGTCAGCGACCACATCAAGACCGGCGAGAAGACCACGTCGCAGGAGCGCGAGCAGACCTTCGGCCAGATGGTCGAGATCGCCCTGGACACCGTCATCGCCTGAGTTCCCGGCCTCGCCCGCCCCGCCGTCCGCCCGGGCGGCGGGGCGGTGTCGTACCCGGGTGACCACGGTCACCCGGGTAAACTGTACGACCGGTCGTGCTTATTTATTAGGCTCCTCCCATGACAGTCGACGGACGCCTCGCACGGGGCGATCGGACCCGTAGCGCGGCGCTGGACGCCGCCGTGGTGCTGGCCACCGAGGTCGGCCTCGACGGGCTCTCCCTCGCCCGGCTCGCCGACACCCTCGGCGTCAGCAAGTCCGGCCTCTTCGCGCACTGGCGGTCCAAGGAGGCGCTCCAGCTCGCCACCGTCGACCGGGCCGTCGAGCAGTGGCAGGAGCGGATCGTCGCGCCGGGCCTGCGCGCCCCGGCGGGCGTACGGCGGCTCTGGGCGCTGCACCGGGCCCGGATCGACTTCTACGCCGCCCGGGTGCTCCCCGGCGGCTGCTTCTTCGCCAGTACCGACTTCGAGTTCAACGCCCGTCCCGGCCCGGTTAGGGACCGGCTCGCCGAGGTGTTCGGCCGGTGGACCGCGTTCCTCGAACGGCTCGTCCGGGAGGCCGTGGACGCCGGCGAGCTCCCCGCCGACACCGACGTGTCGCAGTTGGCGTACGAGATCGACGCCCTCGGGATCGCCGCCGCGATGCGCTCGCGGCTGCTGGACCCCGACACCGCCTACCGGCACGCCCGCCAGGGTCTGCTGGACCGCCTCCGGGCGCTGTGCCCCGATCCCACCCTGCTATCGGAAGGTGGTCTCCCGTGACCCACACCGTCATCGACCCGCCCGCCGTCGAGTTCGGTCACGTCGAGCACGTCCCCGTGCACTTCGACGACCTCGACGCCCTCGGCATCCTGCACAACGCCCGGTACGCGGTGCTGCTGGAACGCGCGCTGACCCCGTACTGGGCCGCTCGCGGGATCTCCTTCCAGGGCGGTTCGGCCAGCGCCCCCGACGTGTTCCACGCGGTACGCGAGTTCAGCATCACCTTCCGGGCCCCGATCACCGGGACCGGGCCGGTGGCGGTGCACTTCTGGCTCGACCACTTCGGCACCAGCAGCGCCGAGTACGGCTACCAGTTCCGTTCGCCGGACGGTCGGGTGGTGCACGCCGAGGGCCGTCGGGCGATCGTCCGGCTGGACCCGGCGACCCTGCGGCCCACCCGGTGGACCGACGCCGCCCGCGCGGTCGCCGCGACCCTGCTGCGCCCCGCCCCGACCCCGGCCTGAGACGGCACGGACCTCGGACAGCACCGGGCGGCACCGGGCCTCAGGCGGGACCGGCCCCGAGTCCGGGACTGAAACAGGACCGGGACCGAGTCGGTGCCGGGGCTGAGTCGGCCCGGGGACGTCTCGGGCCCGGTCGGTCCGCGCCGGCCCGGGCGGAGGCGTCGCGCGGGTCAGCGGAAGAAGGCCCGCAGGACGGCGGCGTTCTCCGCCTCCAGCACCCCGCCGTAGACCTCGGGGCGGTGGTTGAGCCGGCGGTCGCGCAGCACGTCCCAGAGGGATCCGGCGGCACCGGTCTTCGGCTCCCACGCGCCGAAGACCACTGTCGAGATCCGGGCCAGCACCAGCGCGCCCGCGCACATCGTGCACGGCTCCAGGGTCACCACGAGGGTGCAGTCGTCCAGCCGCCAGCGGCCGAGCCGCTCGGCGGCCCGACGCAGCGCCAGCACCTCGGCGTGGGCGGTCGGGTCCCCGGTCAGCTCCCGCTCGTTGCGTCCGACGGCCAGCTCGACGCCGTCCGGGCCGTAGACCACGGCGCCCACCGGCACGTCGTCGACCTGGGCGGAGTCACCGGCCGGCGGCTCCGGGCCGGTGACCGCGACCTCCAGCGCCCGGCGCATCCACAGCTCGTGCCGCTGCCGGCGGCCCGTACCCTCCGGCCCGGCCAGCCCCTCGTCCGCGCCCGGACCGACCCGTCCGACCGCGCCGGGGGTGGGCTGTCCCGGCCGTACGGTGCCCAGGGCCGGGTCGGTGGCGTCGGCCGGCTCGGCGGCGCCCGCCAGCGGTGAGCCACCGCCGGACAGCACGGGCCGGCCGCCGGCAGGCTCGGGCCCGCCCGGTGCCGGGGGCTCAGACCTCACGCAGCTCCTCGACCTCGTCGGCGCAGCCGAGCACCTGGCACACCTCGGCCGTGACGTCGGCCGGCAGCATCCCCTCGTGGGCACAGAGCCGGAGCAGCTTCTGGGCGGAGACGCCGAGGTCGGCGAGGATGTCGGCGTCTCCGACCGGGTCGGCCTCCGGGTCCACCGCGGGCTGGTCGCTCTCCTCGCCGGCGCCGCCGGCGGGCCGGGCCTCCTCGGTGTCGTCCAGGCCGGTGACCGAGGTCTTCAGGTCGCCGACGAGCAGCGACCCCAGGCGGGACTCCTCGGCGTACGCCGAGTCGGAGCCGAAGATCCGCAGGTCCTCCCCCTCGTCCAGGCGCAGGATCACCAGGTACGTGTCGTCGGCCTCGACGAAGAGCAGGGAGACGTCGGCGTCCGGCTCGACGTCGCGCAGCCGGTCGGCGACGTCGTCGACGTCGGTGGCGCCGCGCAGGTTGACCTCGGCGGCGGTCCAGCCGCCCTCGACGCGCACCACGGCGGCAGCGAAGTACGACACGGTTCCCCCAATGGCCTCGGCACAGCTCGCCGACTCGTTACGCGTGCACGTTAACCGGTCGGGTCGGCAGGCGACCGGTCAACGCCCCGAAGGGCCGGTCATTCCTGGAAAGTCGGCTCAGCCCGCGACGCGGCGGCGGGTCGCGATCAGCTGCCGCAGCTGCTCGGTCCGTTCCCGCTGCGGCCGCTCGCGCTTTCGTACCGCGCGGGCCCCCGCCAGCTCGGCGAGAATCTGCAGGCGGCGACGGCTGCGCTCAGGGTCGAGCCGCGGGGTGGTCCAGGCCATACCGGAAAGCGTCCCCAGTCACAGCGAGTACGTCAAGATGGCGTTCGAAACGGAGTGGACCGATCACCGCTGGTCACCACATCGGCCAGTTCGCGCTGGTCGCCCAGCGGACGACCACGACCGCGAACGCGATGCTCCAGCCACCCGCTGTGACGATCGCCACCCCGGTGGCGACGCCCCGGTCGCCGTACCGGACCAGGGCCAGCGACGCCAGCCAGGCGATCCCGCCGGCGAGGACCGTCCACCAGGCGTAGCCGCCGACGTCGCGGCCGAGGAGGCCGAAGAGCAGCAGCCAGGCGGCGGCGAGGGCGGCGCCGGCGGCGACCCCGCTGCCGGTCACCGGGTGCGGCTCGCGCCAGGTGGGCCGGCGCGGCGGCCCGGAGGGGAACAACCCCGAGGGGGTACGCGCCAGGAACTGTCCGGCCGCCGGCGCGGCCGGGTACGCGTGCTGACCGTTCATCACTGCCCCCGTCCACGGGTCCCGGCGCTCCTCGGGCACCGTCCCACCGTAGCCGTCTGTCAGGATGGCCGGATGTCCTCGCGATCGATCGACCGCCGTCGTACCCGGTCGGCGTACCCGGTCCTGCTGCTGGTGCCGGCGCTGCTGGCCGGCTGCGCGGGCGGGGACCGGCCGGCGGCGGCGCCGCCGAGCGCGGTGTGGGACGCGCCGGCCACCGCGGCGCAGCCGGCGGCGACGGACGCGAGCCCGACGCCCCGCGCCGCCGCACCCTCGCCGAGCCGGTCGCCGGCCCGGCGGGTCTTTCCGGTACGCGCCGACGACGTCGCCTACCACCCGACCCACTCCACGTACCCGGGCACGGACATCTTCGCCGACTGCGGCGAGCCGGTGGTGGCGGTGACCGACGGGACGGTGCTGGAGGTGAGTCGGGTCGACCGGTTCGACAAGCGGGGACCACGGGGGCCGTTCAACGGAGGGCTGTCGGTGTCGTTGCTCGGCGACGACGGGGTGCGGTACTACGGCTCGCACCTGCGCGTGATCAGCCCGGGCGTGGACGCCGGGGTGCGGGTACGCGCCGGGCAGCAGCTCGGCGAGGTGGGCCGGACGGGCAACGCGAACAATGTCTGCCACCTCCACTTCGGCCTGTCGCCGAAGTGCACCGGGCGCGACGACTGGTGGATCCGGCGCGGGGTGGTCTGGCCGGCGAAGTACCTGGACTCCTGGCGCCGGGGCGGCAACCGTTCACCGGTCGCGGAGATCGACGCGTGGGAGCGCGAACACGGCTGCCCAGGGGCACCGCCCGCCGGTTGACCAGGCCCGGCAACGGTTCCGTCATCTGAGGGACACATTGACGAAAGCCTTGTGACTCAGTTAACGTCCGAGCCACAGAGAGAGCGCTCTCTCAAGTAACAAACCCCCTTGATTCCGACGAACTGCGCAGCCGACCCCGTACCCCGGCGCGCTGGAGGACCGATGAAACCTCCCGTCCCACACCGCCGCACCCCCTGGGTGCTCGCCTCCACCACCGCACTCGCCGTCTTCGTCGCCGGCCTCACCTTCACCGCCGGCACCGGCAGCGCCGAAGCTGCCACCGTCGGCGCCGGCAGCTACACCACCGATCGGGTGGGTCCGCTCCCCGCCGGCTGCGGTGAGATGTCCACCAACCCCCGACAGTTCGCCACCGCCAACGCCCCGGCCGGGCCGATCCCCACCAACGACTGGTGGTCGTCCCTGCTGTGGAAGAAGACCAACTGCTCCTACAGCGAACCGCTGCACGCGCACCCCCTGTCGTACCAGGCGTTCAGCGACGGCCTCGGCTTCTCGGCCACGTCCACCCCCACCATCAGCGGCACCGCCACCGGGGTGGGCGAGTTCAAGTACGCGTACTCGGAGGACTTCCGGGTCGGCGTGACCGCGCTCGGCGTGCCGATCGTCAAGGTCGACGACTGGAGCGACTGGACGGTCAGCCCGTACTGGAGCGACGGCGTGCGCACCATGCGCGCCACCATCGGCCACGGTCTGCCGTTCTCGTACTTCCAGACCAGCGGTGGCGAGGCGAACATCAACCCGACCGGCGGCAGCCCCACGGTCTGGTCCAACAGCGGCTCCACCATCGGCTTCACCATCAAGGGCCACGACTACGTCGCCTACGCCCCGACCGGCGCCAGCTGGTCGGTCACCAATGGACGGATCACGTCCAACCTGGCCGGCAAGGGCTACTTCTCCATCGCCCTGCTGCCCACCACGCCGACGACCGAGGCCACCGCCCGCGCCCAGCTGGCCGCCACCTACGGCCAGCACGCGCACGCCCACATCACCGGCACCCGCGTCTCGTACGCCTACCACCAGGCGTCCGGCACGGTGAACACCACGTACGCCTTCACCACGCAGGCCAAGGAGGGCACCACCACGAAGACGGTGGTCAGCCTCTACCCGCACCAGTGGAAGGCGCTGACCGGGTCCACCCCGCTCACCCTGACCTACCCGTCGGCCCGCGGCCGGATGAAGGTGCTCGCCGGGGTCAGCGAGTTCCGCACCTCGATGAAGTACCACGGCGTGCTGCCCGAGCTGCCCGCCGTCGGCACCGGCAGCGGCGCGGACCTGGCCCAGCTCAAGGACCAGCTCGCCGCGCTGCGGGGCAACCCGATGGACGCCCGCGGTGGCGACACCTACTGGACCGGCAAGGGCCTCGGCCGGGCCGCCCGGATCGCCGAGATCGCCGACCTGGTCGGTGACACGGAGACCCGTACCGCCGCGCTGAACGCCATCCGCACCACGCTCAACGACTGGTTCACCGCGGCCCCGGGCAAGACCGCCAAGATCTTCTACTACGACAAGAACTGGGGCACCCTGATCGGCTACCCGGCGTCGTACGGGTCCGACCTGGAGCTCAACGACCACCACTTCCACTACGGCTACTTCATCGCCGCCGCCGCGACCCTGGCCAAGTTCGACCCGTCCTGGGCCAGGCAGGACCAGTACGGCGGCATGGTCGACCTGCTGATCCGGGACGCCAACAACTACAGCCGTGCCGACACCCGCTTCCCCTACCTGCGCGACTTCGACATCTACGCCGGTCACGACTGGGCCTCCGGGCACGGCTCGTTCCACGCCGGCAACAACCAGGAGTCCTCGTCCGAGGGGATGAACTTCGCCAACGCGCTGATCCAGTGGGGTCAGGCCACCGGCAACACCGCCGTACGCGACGCGGGCGTCTTCATCTACACCACCCAGGCGGCGGCGATCCAGGAGTACTGGTTCGACGCCGACGACGAGAACTTCCCGGCCAACTTCGGCCACTCCACGGTCGGCATGGTCTGGGGTGACGGTGGCGCGTACGCCACCTGGTTCAGCGCCGACCCGGAGATGATCCAGGGCATCAACATGCTCCCGGTCACCGGCGGCCACCTGTACATGGGCTACAACCCGGGGTACAACAAGGTCAACTACGCCGAACTGGTCCGCAACAACGGTGGGGAACCCACCGTGTGGCAGGACATCCTCTGGCAGTTCCTGGCCCTCGGGGACCCGGACGCGGCGCTGTCCAAGCTGCGCGCCAACCCCGGGTACACCCCGGAGGAGGGCGAGAGCCGGGCGCACACCTTCCACTGGATCCGCAACCTCGCCGCGCTGGGCCTGGTCGACACGTCCATCACCGCCAACCACCCGCTGGCGGCGGTCTTCAACCGCAACGGGGCCCGCACCTACGTGGCCAGCAACATCACCGCCGCGCCGCTGACGGTCACCTTCTCCGACGGCACCAGCCTCACGGTCGCCGCCGGGAAGACCGCCACCAAGGGTGCGCACACCTGGAGCGGCGGCAACGCCAACGGTGGCATCGACCCGTCGGGCTCGCCCTCGCCGGACCCGTCCGAGACGAGCCCGAGCCCGGACCCGTCCGAGACCAGCCCGTCGCCGGACCCGAGCGAGACCAGCCCGAGCCCGGACCCGTCCGAGACCAGCCCGAGCCCCGACCCGACCACCACGCCGCCGAGCAACTCGCCGACCCGCTACCTGCTTCCCGCCGGGGGACTCGCGGCGGCCGGCACCCCGTCGACCGTCACGGTCGCCGGCGCCGGCGGCACCAACCGGGACGGAACTCCGCACAATCCGCTGGTGTTCACCTCGACCGGCCTGAACATGACCTACGCCGGGGGACAGACCACGTTCGACCTGTTCCTCGACGCCAACCAGGCGGTCGGCAACGGGGTGCAGACCCGGGTCTCCTACGACCTGACCGGCGACGGCACCTTCGACCGGGTGGAGACGTACCGCTACTTCGCCACCGACCCGGTGCCCGGCTACGAGCACTACACCCAGAACACCGGCCTGCTCTCCTCGACCGGCGCGCTGGGCAACCTGTCGAACGGCACGGTGAAGGTGGAGGTCTGGTCCGCCATCGGCGTCAACCCGACCACCGTCGGCATCGGTGACCAGTCGTTCGTCAAGCTCCCGTACGCCTGATCCGACCGCACCACCACCAGGTCCGCGCCGCCGGTCGTACCCCGACCGGCGGCGCGGACGCGTAGGTTGCAGGGCATGACCGCGCGGGACCCTGTCGCCGACCTTCGCCGGATCGCCTTCCTGCTGGAACGGGCCAACGAGGCCACCTACCGGGTACGGGCGTTCCGCTCCGCGGCGAAGACGCTCGCCGGGCTGGCCGCGCCGGAGGTCGCCGAGCGGGCCCGGACCGGCAAGCTGACCGAGTTGACCGGCGTCGGCGACGTCACCGCCCGGTGCGTGGTCGAGTCGCTGGCCGGGGAGGAGCCGGTCTACCTGCGCCGGCTGGTCGCCACCGAGGGCACCGACCTGGACGCGGCGGCGACCGCCCTGCGCACCGCGCTGCGCGGCGACTGCCACACCCACTCCGACTGGTCCGACGGCGGGTCACCGATCGAGGAGATGGCCCTGGCCGCGGTCGAGCTGGGTCACGAGTACCTGGTGCTGACCGACCACTCCCCCCGGCTGAAGGTGGCCCGCGGCCTCACCGCCGACCGGCTGCGCGCGCAGCTCGACCACGTGGCGGCGGTCAACGACGCGCTGCCGAAGGGCTTCCGCATCCTGACCGGCATCGAGGTGGACATCCTCGCCGACGGGTCGCTGGACCAGGACGAGGAACTGCTGGCCCGCCTCGACGTGGTGGTCGGCTCGGTGCACAGCGGGCTGAACGACGACCGGGCGAAGATGACCCGCCGGATGCTGGCCGCGATCGCCAACCCGCACCTGGACATCCTCGGGCACTGCACCGGGCGGATGGTGTCGTCCCGACCGGCGGGGGTGAAGGGCCCGGGTGACCGGGCGCACCGGCCGCGTACCCGGGCGGAGAGCGACTTCGACGCGGACGCCGTCTTCGCCGCGTGCGCCGAGCACGGCGTGGCCGTCGAGATCAACTCTCGGCCGGAGCGGCAGGACCCGCCGAAGCGGCTGATCCGGCGGGCGCTGGAGGCGGGCTGCCGGTTCGCGATCAACACCGACGCCCACGCCCCCGGTCAGCTCGACTGGCAGCGTTTCGGCTGCGAGCGGGCGGCGCTCTGCGGCGTGCCGGCCGACCGGGTGGTCAACACCTGGAAAGCCGAGCGGCTGGTCAGGTGGGCCGCGACCCGGCGCTGAGCCGGGCCGCGTCCCGACCGGGGGTCAGCGGACCACGGGCTCGACGGCCGGCACGGCGGGAGTGCCCGCGCCGACGGTCGGGCGGAGCCGGCGGCGGCCGACCAGGCCCTGCGCCACCGCGACGCCGAGCAGCACGACCAGCGCGCCGACCGGCTGGTGCCAGTTCAGCCGCTCGCCCAGGGCCAGCGCGCCGATCAGCACGGCGAAGACCGGGATCAGGTAGGTCACGGTGGAGGCGGTGCTCGCCCCGGCCACCCGGATGTTGCGCAAATTGATCACGAAGGCCAGACCGGTGCCGAGCGCGCCGAGCGCCACCACGCTGGCCACCACCGGCAGCGACAGGTCGGCGGGGACCGGCGGCGCACCGGCCACCAGCGGCCCCACGACCGCGAGCTGCGCCGTCGCCACGAGCAGCTGCGCCGCCGACAGCGACAGCCCGGAGTACGCGCTGCCGGCGATGAACTTCTTCTGGTACGGGATCGCGACGCCATAGCAGGCCGCCGCCCCGAGGCACATCAGCTGGCCGACGAAGTGCGCGCCGCCGACGCCCTCCCAGACGCCGAGCACCACCAGCACGCCCAGGAAGCCCAGCCCGAGCCCGACCGCCGCCCGCGCGGTCAGCCGCTCGGTACGGAAGACCAGCACCGCCAGCGGCAGCACGATCAGCGGCGTGGTGGCGTTCCAGATGCCGGCGAGCATGGACTCGACCCGCTGCTCGCCGAAGCCGAAGAGGGTGAACGGGATCGCCACGCCGAAGGCGGCGACCACCATCAGGTGCGCCCAGACCCGGGGCTCGCGCGGCAGCCGGTCACGCAGCACGGCGAGCACCACCAGCAGGGTGGCCGCGCCGGTGGCGACCCGGTAGAGGGTGAGGTGCAGCGGGTGCAGCTCCTCGATGCCCACCTTGATGAAGACGAAGCTCGAACCCCAGATCGCCGCGAGGGCGACGAAGCCCGGCAGCCAGCTGCGCAGCGGCGCCCTGTCAGGAGTGATGTCGGCTGTCACCCCTGACACTCTGCCCCAGGGGTACGACGAAGTCCCGCGATATTCGGACGTCGTGTCGACCACCACAGGCACCGTCGTACGGAGGGAGGCGTCGACCGGTCGAGGAGGTACCCCGACGCGACCCGGTGGAGCTGCTGCCGTAGCCCGCCCCGGAACCCCTGCGCCGCCGCCTCGTTGATCCGCCGGGAGGTGTCGCGGTTGATGCTGCTCACGCGCGGGGCGGACATGGTCGGTGAGCTGGACGGCCGGTGGACGATCCAGCGGGCCGAACGCCACCTGCGGGTCGGGGAGCTGGCCGGCGCCCGCCACGAGTGCGTGGACGGCCGGCTGGTGGTCAGCCCGTTCCCGCCGGCCACCGAGAGCATCGCCATGGCGAGCCTGGCCAGTGCCTTCGTACCGGCGGCCGAGGCGGCCGGCCGGCACGTGTTCGGGCGGGTCAACCTGACCTTCTCCACCACCTGCTGGATCCAGCCGGACGTCACCGTCCTGCACACCCTGCCCGCCTCCGACGAGGAGGAACGCTGGGTGCCGGCGGCGCTGTGCGCCATGGCGGTGGAGTTCGTCCGGCGCGCGTCCCCGCCCGCCCGACGCGGTGCCGCGCCGCCGGCGGTCACCGGCCGGCCCGAGGGGGTGGACCGGCGGCGGCGGTGCGCCGAGGCGGGCGTGCCGTGGTTCCTCCGGGTGGAGCTGGACCGGCGACCGCAGCGGATGACGGCCGAGCTGTTCCGGCGTACCGACGGGGGTGGCTGGGCACCGGCCGCCCGGGCGGTCGGCGGGCAGCGGCTGCGCGTCCGCGACCCCTTTCCGATCGACTTCGCCCCCGCCCGGCTGCTGCCCTGAACACGCCAAACACGGTCGACATCGGGGCCGGTGCGTCACGTAGGGTCGCAGCGTGGGACGAATCGATGACCTCGCCAACCGCTACGTGGCCGACTGGGCCCCGCTGAGCCCGACCGGCGCCACCTACGTCGGCATCTCCGGCTACGACGACCAGCTCGACGACCTCTCCCCGGCCGGCTACGAGGCCCGGGCCGAGCTGACCCGGCGTACGCTCGCCGCTCTCGACGTGACCGAGCCGGAGACCGAGGCGGAGCGGACGGCCAAGGAGGCCATGCAGGAGCGCCTCGGCCTGGACCTCGCCCGGTACGACGCCGGCGAGGTGACCAGCGAGGTCAACGTGATCGCCAGCGGCCTGCACGAGATCCGGATGGTCTTCGACCTGATGCCCACCGAGGGGGACGAGGCGAAGGCGAACGTCGCCACCCGGCTCAACCGGTTCGCCGGAGCCCTGGAGGGCTACAAGACCACCCTGCGCGAGGCGGCGGCCGCCGGCCGGGTGAGTTCGAAGGTGCAGCTGGTCGAGGTGGCCAAGCAGTGCGACGTGTGGACCGACCCGGACGGCGACAACTTCTTCCACGGGCTGGTCGAGCGGCTCGGCGCGGACGGCACGCTCGGCGCCGAACTGCGCCGGGGCGCGGCCGCCGCCACCGCCGCGACGGCGGAGTTCGGCCAGTTCCTCCGTACCGAGCTGGCGCCGCACGGTCGGGACAAGCAGGCCGCCGGCCGGGAGCGGTACGAGCTGGCCTCGCAGTACTTCCTCGGCGCGAAGGTCGACCTCGACGAGACGTACGCCTGGGGTTTCGCGGAGCTGGCCCGGCTGGAGTCCGAGATGGCCGCGGTGGCCGCCCGGATCGTCGGTCCGGGCGCGACGGTCGACGAGGCCGTCGCGGCGCTCGACGCCGACCCGGCCCGGACCATCCAGGGCAAGGAGGCGTTCCGGGACTGGATGCAGGCGCTGGCCGACAAGGCGATCGCCGACCTGCACGGCACCCACTTCGACATCCCGGAGCAGGTCCGCCGGATCGAGTGCTGCCTCGCCCCGACCAGTGACGGCGCGATCTACTACACCGGTCCGAGCGAGGACTTCTCCCGGCCGGGCCGGATGTGGTGGGCGGTGCCGCAGGGCATCACCGACTTCTCCACCTGGCGTGAGGTGACCACGGTCTACCACGAGGGCGTACCGGGTCACCACCTCCAGGTCGCGCAGACCGCCGTCCGCGCCGAACTGCTCAACCGCTGGCAGCGGCTGCTCTGCTGGGTCTCCGGGCACGGCGAGGGCTGGGCACTCTACTCCGAGCGGCTGATGGACGAGCTGGGCTACCTGGAGGACCCGGGCGACAAGCTGGGCATGCTCGACGGCCAGGCGTTCCGGGCCGCCCGGGTCATCGTCGACATCGGCATGCACCTGGAGCTGGAGATCCCGAAGGACAACCCGTTCGGCTTCCACCCGGGTGAGCGGTGGACGCCGGAGCTGGGCTGGGAGTTCATGCGGGCGCACTGCCGGGTGCCGGACGAGAACCTGCGCTTCGAGCTGAACCGCTACCTGGGCTGGCCGGGGCAGGCGCCGTCGTACAAGGTGGGCGAGCGGATCTGGTTGCAGGCCCGGGAGGAGGCGAAGGCCCGCAAGGGCGCCGACTTCGACCTCAAGGAGTTCCACCGGCAGGCGCTGGACCTCGGCTCGCTCGGGCTCGACCCGCTGCGCCGGGCGCTGGCCCGGCTCTGAGCTGCGGGACCGGGGGCGGGCGGGACGACCCGCCCCCGGTCACCTGTGGTGGTGGGAGAAAGGTCAGGGGACGCTGAGCCGCAGGGCGGGCCGGGCGGTCAGCGTGTCGCTGTCGACGAAGGCCAGGTCGATCTGGGGATCGGTGAAGGTGATCGGGATCGGCGAGGTGATCGGGATGCCGTCCGGGAACGGTAGGTCCGGGGTGAGCGTGATCCTGATGCCGAGGAGCTTGCCGGAGAACCGGGCGGCGTAGAACGCGACGTCGCCCTGCACGGTCAGCCGGTCCGTCACGTACTGCTGCCGGCGGCCGGCCGGACCGTCCGCCACCAGCTTGAAGTCGTCGGTGACCGCCTTGGCCATGCTGAACTTCAGCGCCTTGAGCGTCCCGTTCGCGGTGGGCAGGTCGACGATCCCCTCGAACCGCAGGCCGGTCATGGTCACCTTCGAGCCGGTCAGCTTGGAGGGGCGCTCGGCGACCCTCGGTTGGCCGGGCTCCGGCGCGATGCGCGGCATCAGCCTGCCCGGCTCGACCTTGTCGGACCGGCCGGGCTTCGCCGGGGCGCAGGTGCTGCTCCCCCGGCGGGTCGGGGTGGGGCTCGGGGTGGCCTTCGCCGTGGGGGTCCTCGCCCCCGGCGTCGGGTCGGCCGACGGCGTCGCGCTCGGCTCGGCCCGGCGACCGCCGGTGAACAGGTCGCCGATCCCCCGGAAGAAGTCGAGAATGATGTTGCCGCCCCTGGTCGGCTCCGGCGACGGCGTGGGGCTGGGACTGGCCGACGCGCTCCGGCTGGGCGACGGGGTCGGGGTGGCCGGCCGGGCCGGCGCCGTCGCGCAGGCGGTCCCGGTCGGGGCGGGTACGGCCGGCGCGGCGTGCACGGCCGACGGCCGGAGCGCGACGAGCCCGCTCACCGCGAGGCCGAGCACCAGCAGTGCCACCGCGAACCAGCCCGGGTCCCGCGAGCCGGCGGGCGGGTCGGCGTCGCCGGCCGGGGCGGCGCTCCGGGGCGTCGGCGGGGCGTGCCCGGTGCCGGCGCGCGGCCCGGGCACGCCCGGGTCGCCTGCCGGCAGCAGGTCGTCCACCAGGGTCTGCTCCCCGGCGGACGGCTCGTCGTGCCGGTGCCCGCTGCCACCGGCCGATCCGCCGGACGGGCCGGTGGGCGTCCAGGCGAAACCCAGGGCGCTGCCGACCAGGCCGAGCAGCAGGCCGACGAAGAATCCGCCGAGGTTGAGTCCCATCAGCGAGTAGATCGTGGTGACGGCGGCGACGATCGAGTAGAAGAGCCGCTGCCCCGGGCTGAGCCAGAGCAGCAGCCCGCAGGTGAGCAGGATGACCGGGATCAGCAGGGAGTAGAGACCGGTGGCTCCACTGGCGAAGCTGAGCCCGTTGATCGTCATCTTGGTGGAGGCGAACATCTCCACCCCGGCCAGCGCGGTGAGCAGGCCACCCCAGAACGGCCGGCTCCGCCGCCAGCGGCGGAATCCGCGCCACGCCCGGGTGAGGCCACCGGCGGGGGCGTGCGGCGCATCGGCGGTTGTCACGTACTCCTCCTGGCGGAGCGGGGACGGGGAAGGCAGGGCGGGAGCGGCGGCCCGCGGCGGTCGCCCGCCACGGGCCCCGGCTCAGCTCAGAAGCACTCCTTGCCCTTGGCGTCCTGCCCGACGTTGACCTTCAGTCGCAGGCCGGTCAGGTTGAAGGTGGCGGCGGTGGTGTAGCGGGAGACCTGCCGTACGCCGGTGATGTTGACCTTCTCGCTGTTCTGGCCGAAGGAGCCGGCCTGGGCCGACGGGTTCAGGTCGGTGGCGTCCCGGCCGATCTTGATGTTGCTGAAGGTGGCGTTGCCCTCCAGGGTGTCCATCGCGATCAGCAGGTCCCGGGCGGTCGCCGGCTGGTCGTCGCCCGCGTTGATGGTGAGGACGACGGGCAGGCCGGGCAGGTCCGCCCGCACCGACTGGCAGAGCTTGTAGAGCTTGGCGCTGTCGATCTCGGAGAGGGCGACCGGGTGGGTCCGGCCGTTCTTCTCCTTGACGATCCCGCCGTACTGCTTGAAGCCGTCGCCCTCGAGCCGGTCGGCGGCGATCTTGAAGGTCTGGCCGGAGACGGTGATGTCGGCGGCGATCGCGCCCGACTGCATGCCGAACAGGATGGCGCCGACGGCCGCGGTCGCGGGCACCATCATCGCGGCGAAGCGCCGCCACCGGGTACGCCCCGGGTTGTCGATTCGATCCTGCACGGGTTCCTCCTGGGTGGGGGTGGTGGTGCTCCGGTGCGGCCGAGGGGAGGGGGTGCCGGCCCGTTGCGGGGGGCCACGGCATCTGTTACCGGCGAGTAACGAAGGTGCGCAGTGATGGTGCACCGACTGAGGCGTGGGTCACAAGACCCCACTTACGGTCCCGTAACTTCGGTGTCGCACTCCTGCGGCGAGCGGTCACGCAGGGTGCAGCGGGAGTCCGGCGATCCCCGACGAGCAGCGGCCCATAAAGGGCGAAGAGGGCCGATCAGATTACGGAGCGCAGTCAAACCATCGATAAGTTACGATTCAGTAACAAGTGCGCTGCGTGATCGGGAAAACGCGGAGGGGCGGGTCGCCGAGCGACCCGCCCCTCCGTGACACCGCTGGTGTCAGCGCTTCTCCGCCTCGTCCGGCGTCGCACGCTGGGCCGGCACCGTCGGCTCGTCCTCGGCACGCCAGTTCGTCGACGCCGGTGGGATCTCGTCGCTGAGCGGGCCACCCTCGGACCGCTCGTCCGTCACCGGCTCCTCCTGCCGGGTCGGCGCGTCGACCGGCGTCGGACCGCCGTCCGCCCGGTGCCGCGCGTCGCCCGTCGCCCGGCGGCCGGCCAGGACCAGCCAGAGACCGACCAGCAGCAGCAGCGCGCCGAGGACCGCCAGGGCGATCGGGAGCGTACGGCTGATGAGCTGGAGCTTGTCCCGGGTCTCCCCGGCCGACTTGGTGCTGTTGGCGATGGTCGCGTCGTCGTAGACGAAGTCCGCGTCCAGTAGGGTGACGGTGCCGCCCTGGTCCGGCACGAAGGTCTTCTTCTGCTGCTCGCGCACCTTCACGAAGTTGCCGCTGGTCGGCTCGACCCAGATGGTGCGGGTGTTGCTGTAGGTCACCTTGCCCGTGGTGGCGGGCGGCGCCAGCGCGGACGCCAACGCGGAGAGCGAGCCGGACGACGTGTTCAGCTCGGTCTCCGGGATCGTCTGCACGTACCGGTACGCGTCGGTGCCGTTGACCTTGTCGGTGCCGTCGAACTCGATCGGCAGCGCCTTGCGCAGGTCACGGTCGAAGTACAGGTAGTCCTTCTTGTCCGCGTTGAAGGGGAACTTGTACGTCTGCCCCTCGAAGGTCACGGAGTCGTTGTCGCTGGCCTCACCGTCGGTGTCGAGGAACTGCTTGTCCCACGCCCGCGCCGCCGCGGTCTCCCGGTCGAGCGCCAGCTCGGCCGAGTACAGGCTGACGTCCGAGCCGTTGTCCGTCCGGACCACCCGGCCGTACGCCTGCCAGACGACCGCCTCGCCGGCCAGGTCGCCGGTCATCTCCTTCTCGGTCGTCGACGCCTGCGGCACCACCTCGGTGGTCGCCTTCAGCTGACCGGTCTGGATCGTCGGCTTACCGTCGATGATCTGCATGAACGTGGCGTTGTCGGCGACCGCGACGCTGGCCTTGAGGCAGCCGTCCGGCTTGCCCTCGGCGTTGCAGAACGTGAGGTCGTACGGCAGCTTCGTCACCGACGGAGCCACGTAGTAAGCCGTTCCCGCGGCGACTGCGAGAGACAAGACGCCTATGCCGAACAGCACGGCACCCAGGCGAGCCTTCACTGATCCTCCCCAACAAAGACGGTCAGCCGGTGTCCGGCGAGCGTTCGGTCTGTAAAACTGGGCCGCACGTTACTCCCGAGTCACATATCAACGCGACCCTCTGGACGGCTGATGTCTGCTCCGATCCCCGATCCGGCTCTGCGGCGGCTCCCCGCGCTCGACGCGGTCCGGGTCATCGGCGCGCTCGCCGTCGTCGGTCACCACGTCGGATTCGCCACCGGACGCAACACCGGCGACGCCGTCGTCGGCGCGTGGCTGTCCCGACTCGACGTGGGTGTCGCCGTGTTCTTCGTCCTCTCGGGGTTCCTGCTCTTCCGGCCGTACGCGCACGCGCAGGCAACGTACCAGCGTCCCCCCGCCGCCGGTAGATACCTCTGGCGACGGGCCACCCGGATCCTGCCCGCCTACTGGGTGACGGTCGTGGTCTGCCTGCTGGTGCTGCCGCAGAACCGCGACGCGACCACCGCCGACTGGCTGCGGCACGCCACGCTGACCCAGATCTACCAGCACGGGCAGCTCAAGGACGGCCTCAGCCAGACCTGGAGCCTCGCCACCGAGGTCAGCTTCTACCTGCTGCTGCCCGTGCTGGCCGTGCTGCTGCTGGGCCGGCGCCCCCGCCCCGACCGGGTGTCCCGGATCGCGGTCGCCTCGCTGGTGGTGACCGGGGTGTGGGTCGCGCTGATGGGTCTGGGCGTGCTCAGCCTCGGCCTGCACACCATGTGGCTGCCGTCGTCCGCCGGTTGGTTCGGCGCCGGCATGGCCCTGGCCAGCGCGCACGTCACGCTGCGCACCGGCACCGGCGAGCGCTGGCGGTGGCTCGACGACCTCGGTCGCGCCCCGCTGGCCTGCTGGGCCATCGCCCTGGCCGCCCTGGCGGTCGCCACCACCCCGGTCACCGGGCCGCGTGACCTGGCCGAGCCGACCGCCGCCGAGTTCGGCACCAAGCTGGTGCTCTACGTGGTCGTCGCGGTCATGCTGATCGTCCCGGTCGCGTTCGGCCCGCAGACGCGCACCAAGAGCGTCTTCGACAGCGTCCTCGGGCGGTGGCTCGGACGGGTGTCGTACGGGCTCTTCCTCTGGCACCCGTTCGTGCTGGAGGGCATCTACCTGGTCTTCGACCGGCCGGAGTTCACCGGCGACCCACTCGGGATCTTCGTGCTCACCGTCGCCGGTGGGCTGGTCCTCGCCTCGGTCAGCTACTACGCCGTGGAAAAGCCCTTCCAGCGGTGGGGCAGTCAGTGGCCGCGCCGGAAGCGGCGCAGCACCAGCGAGAGCCAGAGCAACGTGGCGGTGGCGACCGCGGCCAACTGAGGCTGCCACGCGGTGTGCCCGCCCCGGGTCGCCGCGTACCACCCGGCGACCGCGAAGCACGCCACGGGCAGCCAGCGCACGGTGGCCCGACGCAGCCGGTGCATCCCCCGCCGGTCCGGCGGGTGCAGGTGCGGCTCCAGCGCCCGCCCGCCGAGCACGCCGACGAACACCAGCAGCGCCACGCCGACCGCCGCCGGGCCCCCCACCAGCAGCAACGCGCCACCACCGACGAACGCGGCGAGGAACCGGCCGCGCCGGCGGCGGACGACCGGCGGCACCGGCACGCCGGTACGCCTCGACGGCAGCGCCGCCAGCACCGCGACCCCGGCGAGCAGCGCCGCCCCCGCGCCGAGCGCCAGCACGTACCCGTCGTCGGGGGCGAAGCGCAGCTCCACCGTCCCCCGGTAGCCGGCGGGCACCAGCCAGCCCTGCTGCCAGCCGTCCACCACGAACGGGGTCAGCCTCTTCCCGCCGGCGGTGGCCACCCATCCGGCGTTGGCGTTCTCCCGCAGCGCCAGCACCCGCTCGCCCGGGTAGCCGGTGAGGTGCAGGTCCCGGCGGGTGGCGGACCAGCCGTCGATCCGGACGGCGGTGCGGGTCGCGGCCGGCTCACCGGTGCCCGCGGCGGTGCCGCCGCTGGCACCGGGCAGGACCCCGAGCGGGGTGAGGGTGAGCTGGGTCGGGACGGCGAGCCGGTTCCCCGCCGCGAGCAGCCGGGCCTCGCCGGCGGCCAGGGTCACCGGCTCCTTCGCGTCCGCACCGCAGAGCACCGCGTTGACCTCGCGCAGTTCCAGCAGGTCACGACGATTGGCCAGGAGCGCGGTGGTACGCCGCTCACCGGCGACGGCGACGTCGGGCCCGCTTCCGCAGGGCAGCGGAACCCGCTTGAGCGGGTCGGCCCGGGTCACCCGGGCAGCCGGCAGCACGGTCAGCTCGCCCACCCCGACCGGCAGGTCCTGGGTCACCCGCCGGTACGGGTCGTACGAGCGGGCCGGAATTAGGTCCGAAACCAGCACGGTGATCTCGTCGCTGAGCAGGGGGCGGTCGAAGAGGAAGCCACCGCCCTCGTCCAGCACGCCGCCGCGCATGCCCCCGTCGCCGAAGACGGTGATCCGCCACGGGCGGGCCGCCGCCGCGGTGGACGGCAGGGTCATCCGCAGGCCGCTGATCAGGCGCGGCTTGGGCCAGGTCAGTCGCAGCCACGGCTGGCGGTCGGAATCGGCGGCGTACCAGGTGGTGGAGGCGTCGCCGTCGACCACCGCGCCGGGGCGGGCGGCCGGGTGGGGTACGCCCGTGGTGGAGGCGACGACCGTGGGGGTGACCCCGGTCGTCACCGCCGCCGCGCCTCCGGGGTCGAGCAGCGCGTTGAGCGCCGCCCCCGGGCGCGGCCGGGCCCGCACCGCGACCTGGTAGCCGGCGGCGACCGGCAGCTCCACCGTACGGTCGATCTTGTCGGAGTCCTCGGAGGCGCGGGCCAGTCCGCCGTCGCAGATCGGCTGGCCCCGCTCGAACACGCACGCCGGCACGGACGGCGCGGCGGTGAGCACCACCGAGGCGGGCGCGGTGGTGGCCGGCGGAGAGGGCACGACCAGGGTGCGGGCGGCCTCCATGCCGGGGATCGCGAGTTCGGAGATGCCCACCCCCCCGAAGCCGGCCCGGACGTCGAAGACCTGCTCGACGGTGACCCGGACGACCCGCGTCGGGTAGCCGTCGGGGAGGGTGACGTCGAGGACCCGGCCGGAGGTCGGCACCGTGGTCTGCTGCCGGCCGGCGGTGACGGTGACCTTGGTGGGCAGCGAGTCGGCCCCGGTGTCGAAGGTGATCCGCAGCTTGCGGACGACCTGCGGCTGGAGCAGCTCCACCTCGAACCACTGCCCGGTCGCCACCGTCCCCGGCGCGGAGCGCCAGGAGGTGCTCAGGTCACCGTCGACGGCCGCGTACGGCTGGTGCTCGGGACGGGTGGCGCCCAGCGACTGCGCCTGCGACCAGGCGCTGGACGCGCGGACCCCGCCGATGCCGAGGTACCGCACCACGGTCGACGCCTCGTCGCCCCAGTCCGGCAGGTAGTCCCGGGCCGGGGCCGCCAGGCGGGGCCGCTCGCCCGGGGTCAGGGTGGCCGAAGCGTTGTCGTGCTGCCGCCCGAAGGCGACCTCGCGCCGGCGCAGCCCGTCGGTGAGCGTGACCGGCGTGTCGCCGAGCTGGTCCGGGCGGTCGCCGGCGAGCACCGTCGGCGCGTCGGAGAGCCGGCCGGACGCGGCCAGCGGCAGCAGCGACTCCGGCCCGCCGACGACGGTGGTCACGTCGTCCGCGTCGTACGCGACGACCGGGTCCACCGAGCGGCGGACCTCGAACACCTCCAGCGCCCGGACCCGGGTGTCCAGGCCCCGGTCGACGAAGTTGCCGGGGAGCCGGCCACCGCCGACCTCCGGTCCGAACCCGCGTACGGGGGCGATGCCGGGCGAGCGGAGCAGCGCCTGGCGCACCACCACCGGTTGGGTGGCGTCGCTGCGGCCGTAGTCGAGGTCGGCGCGGAGCAGCAGGTACCGCACACCGGAGCGGGCGAGCAGGTCGGCCAGGCCGGCGGAGCCCTGCCCACTGGCCAGCGCCGACTCCACCGCGTCGAGCAGCCGGATGGTGCCGGGCGGGGTGAGCGGCACCGAGCTGCGGACCGCCCAGGGGCGTTCCAGCAGCGGCTGGGTCATCTCGTCGCTCGGGCTGCCCCAGAGGTAGCGGGGGAACCGGGCGGCGGGCACCACCAGCACCCGGTCGTCGCCGACGTTGCGGTCCAGCCAGGTCGTCGCCGCCTGCCAGTACCCGGGGACGTCGCGGAAGCTGCCCTGCGCGGCCAGTCCGCCACCGAGCGCCGGGGTGGCCACCGCGCCGACCGCCACCAGGGCCGTCCCGGTGACCAGGGCGGCGCGCAGCCGGACCGGCTGGAGAAGGCGGGGCAGCAGGGCGGCCAGCTCGGGGCGGTCCCCGGTCCGGGCGGCCCGCAGCACCAGCCCGACCAGGTGGGCCAGGCCCAGGATGAGCGGCAGCCGCAGCACCACGTCGAACTTGTGCACGTTGCGCAGCGGCGCGCCCGCCGCGTCGAGGAAGGCGCGTTGGGTCTGCGCGCCGAAGCCGTCGAGCTGCCCGACGTGGCCGAGCCCGACCAAGGCCAACCCGACCAGCAGGCCGGTGACCAGGAAGCGCCGGTACGGCATGCCGCGCCGGGCCAGCCCGGCGATGCCGAGACCGGCCACGACCAGCGTGGCGATCACCAGCGGCTGCTCGGTGGCCAGCCGCCAGCCGGCCGTCCACGGCGGCCCGTACGCCCCGTTGAGGTACGCGTGCCAGTGCGACGCGCCGCGCAGCACGGTGGTGGTGTCGGTCGGCGCGGTGGTCACCGGCGCGGTCTCGATGTAGTCCAGGAAGGGCGGGCTGTACCGGCCGAGCAGCAGCAGCGGCACCAGCCACCAGGCGGTCGCCGCCGCCACGGCCAGTCCCCAGGCGACCAGGGCCTTCACCCGCAGCCGGAACGGGTGCAGGCCGACCAGCCAGAGCGCGGCCAGCGGCACCACCGCCAGCACGGCGGTCGCGTTGACCCCGCCCGCGCAGGCCACCACCAACGCCGACCGGGTGACCGCCCGGCGCAGCGGCGCCCCGTGGGCCAGCCCGACCAGCGGGACGAGCACCCAGGGCGCGACGGCGCTCGGCCACGCCTCGACCGAGATGGGGCCCAGTTCGGTGAGCAGCCGGGGGGAGAGCGCGAAGGCGACCCCGGCGAGCAGCCGGGCCCACGGGGTGCCGATGTGCAGCCGCTCGGCGAGCCGGACCACGCCGGTGCAGGCCACCGTCATCACCAGGGCCCACCACAGTCGCTGCACCACCCAGGCCGGCACGGCCAGCAGCTTGCCGGCCAGGAAGAACGGTCCCATCGGCCAGAGGTAGCCGTACGCCTGGTTCTGGAGCTGACCGAAGGTCCCGTCGGGATCCCAGACGTGCAGGGATCGCGTCATCCATCCGGCCGGATCGATGGCGAGGTCGACCTTGGTGTCGATGACCACCAGGCCCGGGTCCTGGAGGAACGCAAGGGCGGACAAAGCCACACATACCGCGACCAAGCGCAGACGCCACACCGTCCTCGGTGTGGTGTCCGGGCTCTCAGCCTGCCCCGGGCGGCCCGGCGACTGCTGCATCTCGCCTCCGATCGGGCATTGCGGCCAACGTGACGCAGCCCATAGTGTGACGCGACCGTGAACATTACTCGGCAGTAGGAGTGAGCGTTGGAAGCACCGGCTGCCGCCCCCACCCGGCACGTACTGTTCCTCAACTGGAGAGACACCCGGAACCCGGAGGGCGGCGGATCCGAGGTCTACGTCGAACGGATCGCCGGTGAACTCGTTCGGCGCGGCCACCGGGCGACCCTGCTCTGCGCCACCCACTCGGCCGGCCCGGCCGAGGAGACCACCACCGACGGCGTACGGGTGCTGCGCCGCGGCGGCCGGCACACGGTCTACCTGCGCGCCGCCCTGGTCTACCTGGCCGGCGCCCTCGGATTCGGCCCGCTCAGCCGCCGGCACGGTGGACGGCCGGACCTGATCGTCGACGTCGGCAACGGCCTGCCCTTCCTCTCCGCCCTCTACGCCCGCCGCCCGGTGATCGCCCTGGTGCACCACGTGCACCGGGAGCAGTGGCCGGTGGTGCTCGGCCGCTGGCTCGCCAGCTTCGGCTGGTGGGTCGAGTCCTGGCTGGCTCCGCGCGTCTACCGCCGCTGCCAGTACGTCACCGTCTCCGCCGCCACCCGTGACGAGCTGGCCGGCCTCGGCATCGACCCGGCCCGGGTCGCCATCGTGCACAACGGCACACCCGACATGACGGTCGGGCCGGTGACCCGCTCACCGCAGCCCTCCCTGGTGGTGCTCGGCCGGCTGGTCCCGCACAAGCAGGTCGAGGTCGCGCTGCGCGCTCTCGCGCGGCTCGGCGCCGAACTGCCCGGACTGAGCCTGACCGTGGCCGGTCAGGGCTGGTGGGAGCCGCAGCTGCGCCAGCTCGCCGCCGACCTCGGCGTCACCGACCGGGTCCGCTTCACCGGCTTCGTCACCGACACCGAGAAGCGGGAACTGCTCGCCGCCGCCTGGGTGGCGCTGACCCCGTCGCTCAAGGAGGGCTGGGGACTGACCATCGTCGAGGCCGGCGCGGTCGGCACCCCGACGGTGGCGTTCCGGGGCGCGGGCGGGGTCGAGGAGGCGGTGGTCGACGGCGAGACCGGACTGCTCGCCGACGACGTCGACGACTTCGTGGCGAAGGTACGGCTGCTGCTGACCGACGACGCCTACCGCAGCACGATGGGGGAGGCGGCCCGCGCCCACGCGGCCCGGTTCACCTGGCCGGTCTCGGGCGAAAAGTTCGCGGCCCTCGTGACGAGGGCCGCGAACGTGCCGGCGGGAGCGCCGGTGAAGCAGATGGAGCAGTCCTACTTGTTGCCGTAGATCAGCGGCAGGTTGGCACCGTTGCCGCCGCCGCCCGACTCGGTACGGGCGGCCTGCTCGGCCTCCGCCGCCTCGGACGCAGTCGTGCCGGTCAGCGTGGTGGCCAGCGCCACGGTGCCGAAGGCACCCAGAGCGATCGCGGCGACCGCGACCAGAACCAACGAGAGAGCACTGCGCATGGCGCTTTCTTCCTCCTCCTGAGCTGCGTGCGCGGGACGTTACCACCAAGTAGTCAACGCCGGGAGGGCCGCGAGGCCGATCAATGCGGACCGGTCCGGCGGCCTGATCAGCGCGTCGACGGGTTCTCGTAGAGAACCAGCTCCGGTCCCGCGTACACCTCGCGCAGCCCGGTCAGCGATGCCGGGTCCACCGGCCGCCCCCCGGCGGTGCGCTGTACCACCACCCAGCGCACCCCGGTCGCGGTCACCGGGCCGCCCGCCGCGAGCACCCGCCCCACCTGGGCAGCCCGCCGGTTCTCCCCGCTCACCTCGGTCGTACCCACCCAGAGCGTGTCGTCGACCAGCACGTCGGCGTCCACGTACCGGGGCAGCGGGTCGAGCACCGTCCGCCCCCCGTTCCACGGGTAGGCCCGGTACGCGCCGAACGGCAGCGACAGGACCTCCCCCGGTTGCCCGTCCAACCGCCGGGCAACGGCGTCCCAGTCCGCCGGGTACCGCACCGGCCGCAGCCGACCCGCCGCGCCGAACGCCAGGTCGGGCATGACCACCACCGGTAGCAGCAGCGCCGCGCCGAGCAGCGCCCGGCCACCGGCCACCGCGCCCCCGGCGGTCACCCTGCCGGCCAGCCGCTCCGCGCCGAGCGCGCCGGCCAGGACCACCAGCAGCGCGTACGGCACCAGGAACTTCTGCCCGTCCCGGAGCAGCCCCGCCCCCGGCACCGTGACAACCGCCCAACCCAGCAGCGTGGCGAGTCCGGGCAGCACGCCGAGCAGGGCGGCGAGGAACCCGCCTGCGGCCAGCACCGCCAGCCGGGTCGCCGCCCCCGCCGGCCAGCGCGCACGCAGCGCCCGGAAGCCGAGCACCGCCAGCGCCAGCAGCAGCGCCGTGGCGACCGGGGCGAGCGGGGAGGACCGGCTCACCGGCGTGGTCTGCGCGTTCCAGATCCCCCCGGTGCCGGCCAGCGCGCCCAGCACCCCGCTCCAGTTCTCCGCCCGCGCGGAGAAGGCCGCCACCCCGTCCGGGTCGCTGCGCGCGTCCGCCCGGGTCAGGGCGGTCGCCACCAGCCAGGGCAGGTTCAGCAGCAGCACCGCGCCCACGGCCAGGGCGGTCAGCCGGGCCGCCCCGCGCCGGGCGACCAGCACGGCGACGGTGACCAGCGCGATCACCCCGCCGGTCGGGGTCACCACCGCCGGCAGCGCCGCCAGCACCAGCCGACGCAGCGCCGCCGGCCGCTGCTCGCGCACGGCGATCGCGGCGGCGACCAGCCAGGGCAGCGCCCCGTACGCCAGCAGCAGCCCCCAGTGCCCGATGAGCAGCCGCTCGGCCAGGTACGGCGTCCAGGCGTACCCCACCGCGGCCACCGCCCGGGTGGCCGGGTGGCGCGCGGGCACCAGGCGACCGGCCCCCACCGCGGCCGTCAGCAGCACCGCGACCAGCGCCACCCGTTGCAGCAGCCAGCCCGGCGCCACCTGGCTGGCCAGCGAGACCAACGCGTCCAGCGGCACCGCCCGGGGCAGCGACTCACCCGGGGCGACCAGTTCGGCCCGCCACGGCTGGTGCGGCACGAACACCATGTCGTAGCTCAGCACCAGCCCGGGCGCCGCCAGCGGGGCCAGCACCGCCACGGTGACGGCCAACCCGGTCGCGACGAGCATCGACCTCTCCCGCAGGGTTGACCTCCTCACTAGGCTGACCCGGCAAAAGGGCGCGCCGGCGTGGCGACACTGTACGCGCGTGCCCGGACGGACCCGGCGAAGCCGGCGACACGGGGCGGTCATGGTGACAGGGTCGGACGACGGACAGGGCCGCGCGGGGCTCGGCAAGGCCGGGGTCGCGGTCACCCTGGCCGGTGTCCTCGTCAACGGCCTGGCGTACGTGGTGCCCGTGCTCGGCGCCCGCCACCTCGACCCGGCCGGGCTGAGCGCGCTGGCCACCCTGCTGGCGCTCGGCGCGATCGGCGGCGTCGCCAGCACCGGCCTCCAGATCGCCGTGGCCGTGCACCGCGCCCGGCACGGGCGGGCCGCCACCACCCGCCCCACCCTGGTCACCGTGGTGGTCACCGCCGCCCTGCTGGCCCTGGTCCTCCCCGTCTCCGCCGTCGTGTTCCGGCTGACCGGGCCGGCCGTGCTGCTGCTGGGCGTGCTCACCGTGGCCGTGGTGGCGGCCGGCCGGTGGCTCGGGGAACTCCAGGGCGACCAGCGCTTCCTGCGCCTGGCCGTCGGGATGGCGCTGCTCGCCGTCGGCCGGTACGGCGGCATGATCGCCGGACTGGCCCTCGGCGGCGGGCTGACCGGCGCCCTGCTGGCCGGTGCGGTCACCTCGGTGCTGATGCTGGCCCTGCTGGTCCGCCTCAACCGGGGGGCCGGCATCGACCCGGTCTCGCCGACCCTGGCCACCCGCACGGTCCTCACCGCCAGCGGCGCCACCCTCGCCATGCTGGTCGTCTCGTACGCGGACCTGCTGCTGGCCCGCCGCTTCCTCCCACCCGACGCCTCCGGGGTGTACGCCGTCGGCACCGTGCTCACCAAGGGCGCGCTGTGGGCGCCGCAGGTGGTGACCGTGATAGCCCTGCCCCGGCTGGCCAAGGGCGACCGCCGTACGCTGCTCACCGCGCTGACGTTGGTCGGCGCGGCGGGCGCGGCGCTGGTGCTCGCCACCACGGTCGCCGGTGGACTCGCCTTCGGCCTGGCCGGCGGCGCCGAGTACACCGCCCACGGCCGGTACGCGCCCCTCTTCGCCGCCACCGGCGCCCTGTACGCCCTGGTCTTCGTCCTGATCAACGCGCGGGTGGCGGCGTCCGCGCGGTGGCCCTCCGCCCCGCTGTGGGCCGCCACCGTCGCCTTCGTCGGCGCGGTCGCCACCGTGGTGCCGCACTCGGTCGCCGGGATCGCCGTCGCCGCTCTGGTGACGGCGGGACTGACCGCCGTGATCACCGGTGCCATGACGATCCGCCATGAACCGGACAGCGCAGCCACTTCCGTCCTTCCGACCCCTACCGCCACCTCCGTGGGTCATGACACCCTGCGAGGTGGTTGACCAGTAGACGGGGGTTTCTGGTGACGGTGGCCGACACGGGCCGACGGACGGCCGGTGCCCGCCGGCCCGCCCGCTGGCTACTCATCCTGTACGTGATCTGCCTGCTGGCGGCGGCCCCCGCCGGCGTGCCCCGCCCGGTCGCCGGCGATGGCCTCTCCGCCGACCGGCTGACCGCCCTCTTCGACAGCTACGGCGACACCTCCGGCCGGTGGACCGGCGCGGACCGCACCACCTCGGTACGGCTGCCCGACGGTCGGCTGCTCTGGCTCTTCTCCGACACGTTCCTCGGCCCGGTCGACCCGGACGGCTCCCGCCCGCGCACCCCGCCCTTCGTGAACAACTCGGCGATCGTGCAGCACGGTGAGGAGCTGGGCGAGACCCTGCACGGCGGCACCACCGACGAGCCGCACGCCCTGATCCCGTCGCCGTCCCCGGGGGAGTTCCACTGGATCGGTGACGCGCAGGTCGTCGGCGACACCCTCCAGGTGCTGGCCAACCGCTACCGACGCACCGGCGCCGGCCCGCTCGACCACACCCTGCTCGGCACCTCGCTGGCCACCTTCGCCCTGCCCTCGCTCACCCCCACCGGGGTCCGGCCGCTGCCGCTGGACGCCCGGGTGGCCTGGGGGTCCAGCCTGCTGCGCGACGGCGGGCACACCTACGTCTACGGCACCGAGGCGGCCGGCCAGGCCAAGTTCGCCCACCTGGCCCGGGTCGCCGGGGACGACCTGGGCGGCCCGTGGGAGTTCTGGACCGGCGACGGCTGGTCCACCGACGGCCGCGCCTCGGCCCGGGTGCTCAGCGGCGTCGGCACCGCCTACGGGGTACAGCGGGTCGACGGGCGGTACGTGCTGGTCACCCACGAGAACAACCTGGTGTTCAGCGCCGACCTGGTGGCGTACTCGGCCTCCGCGCCGACCGGCCCGTTCGAGGGCCCCGACTACCTGCACCGGGCCCCGGAGACCGCGGCCGGTCACCTCGTCTACGACGCCGACCTGCACCCCGACCTGGCCCGCCCCGGCAAGCTGCTGGTCTCCTACAACGTCAACAACGTGGACGACGTCGTCACCTACGCCGACGCCGGCGTCTACCGCCCCCGCTTCGTGGAGGTCGACTGGCCGCGTCGCCGCCCCGACCGGGCCGACGTGCCGCCCGCGCCGCAGGCCCTCACCGCCCGTCCCGGCGGCGCCGGGGCCGTCGAGCTGACCTGGCCCGCCGTACGCGCCGACAGCGACCTGCGATACCAGGTGCACCGCCGCGACGTGACGGCCGGGCAGACCCACTTCGTCCGCATCGGCGAGCCCTCGGCCGAGCCCCGCGCCGCCGCCGACTTCCTGGTCGACCGGCACGAGTACGAGTTCCGGGTCACCACCCTCGGCCGGCGCGGCGAGAGCCCGCCCTCACCGGTGGCCGCCGCG
Source organism: Micromonospora coxensis (assembly GCF_900090295.1). NCBI lineage: Bacteria > Bacillati > Actinomycetota > Actinomycetes > Micromonosporales > Micromonosporaceae > Micromonospora > Micromonospora coxensis. Next base: position 3,324,958 of record NZ_LT607753.1, read on the forward strand.
ACCGCCACGGTGCCGCCCCCGCCCCCGCCCACCGGGCTGCGGGCCCGGCCGGGCCGCTCCGGTGACGTCACCCTGAGCTGGGACCCGGTCCCGTTCGTCCAGCTCTTCCGGATCGAGCAGCGCGACCTCGCCACCGGCAGGCGCGGCCCGGTCGGCACGTTCTCCGGCACCCACGCCACCGTCGAGTTCCTCCGCCACGCCACGACGTACGAGTTCACCGTGGTCGCGATCGGGGGCGGCGGGGAGAGCGGCCCCTCGTCGCCGGTCCGGGTGACCGCCGTCGTCACGCCCCCGGCCGCCCCGTCCGGGCTCGCCGCGAGCACCCGCCCCGACGGCACGGTCCGGCTGACCTGGCGGACGCTCGGTCTCGGGGTCACCTACCGGGTCCACCGCCGTGACCTCACCCGGGGCGCGGCCCACGACCCGCCGGCGTGGGAGTCCGGGGCCGACCACGTCGCCCGGCACCTGGAGCACGGCCACGAGTACGAGTTCAGCGTCAGCGCGGTGAACAGCGGCGGCGAGGGCCCCCGGGCCACCCCCGTGCGGATCCGGTCCCGCTTCGCCCCGCCCGACGCCGTACCGCGCGACCTGCGCGCCAAGGCCGGGCCGGGCAACGTCGAGCTGACCTGGCGGTCCCCGGACCCGGACGGCTGGCACCGCATCTACCGGCGTGACCTCACCGCCGGGGACCGTGACTTCACCGAGGAGCCGATCCCGACCCGGGGCACCCGGGCCACCGTGGCGGCGCTGCGCAACGGCCACGAGTACGAGTTCGTGGTGGCCGTGACCAACCAGGCCGGCCCCGGCCCGCGCAGCGAGCCCGTCCGGGCCACCCCCCGGCTGCCCATCCCCACCGGCCTGACCGCGACCGCCGGCGGCGCCGGTGACGTGCGGCTGAGCTGGCAGTCGGCCGGCCCCGGCCTCGCCTACCGCGTGCAGCTGCGCGACGCCACGGCCGGCGAGGGCTGGCGGAGCGACCCGGTCCCGGTGCACGGCACCCGGCACACCGCGGTGCTGCTGACCCGCGACCACCGCTACGAGTTCCGGGTGGCCGCCACGGACGGCAACCAGGACGGGGTGGCCGGCCCCCCGGTGGCGGTGCAGGTCCGGTGAGGCGGTTCAGTCGCCGGCGGCGAGCCAGCCGGTGAGCAGGTGATGGTCGATCGAGTCGACCCGGCCGAGGGTCCGTCCGGCGGCCACCCGCTCGCGCAGCTCGGCGCGGGTGAACCAGCGCGCCTCCAGCAGCTCCTCGCCGTCGACCCGGACCTCCTCGGACCCGGCGGTGGCCCGGAAGCCGACCATCAGCCCGGCCGGGAAGGGCCACGCCTGCGACCCCTGGTACGACAGCGCGGTCACGCTCACCCCGGCCTCCTCGGCCATCTCCCGCCGGACGGCGTCCTCCAGGCTCTCACCGACCTCGACGAACCCGGCGAGCGTCGAGTACGACCCCTGGGGCGCTCCGGCGTGCCGGCCCAGCAGGCAGCGGTCCGGCGCCTCGGCTCCCGCCGGGGACTCCACCAGCACGATGATCGCCGGTTCGATCCTCGGGAAGATCAACCGACCGCAGCGTGGCCCCGAGCAGGCGCGTACGTGCCCACCGTCGCGGGGCACCGTCGCCGACCCGCAGCTGCCGCAGTAGCGCTGCTGCCGGTGCCAGTGCAGCAACCCCCGGGCGTACGCCTGCACCGCCGCGTCGGCGGGGGCGAGCCGTCCCACCAGGGCGCGGACGTCGACGGTCGAGACGGCCCCGGCCAGCCGCACCGCCTCCACCCCGCTGCGCTGCGACAGGTCCACGGCGAAGACCGGCACGTCGTCGTCGAGGCCCAGGAAGACCGGCTCGTCGGCGGCGGCGAGGAGGTCGGCGGCGTCGGCCAGGGCGAGCCGGACGGGAGCCTGACCGGCGTCGACGAGACAGTGGTCACGCCAGAGGGGGAGCAGCACCCCGGCGGGGTCGGCCAGCCGGGCCGTCATCCACTCCCGGTCGGCACGCAGCGCCGCCGCCCGGTCCAGCCACCCGCCGCCGTACGCCAGCATCCGATCGCCCACAGCGACAACCGTGCCACGGCGGCCACCCGGCGCGGCGACCGGCCCCACCCCCGTCGACACGCGGTGGGCACAGATGGCCGGGCGCACAGTGTCGAGCGGTCCGCGCGTTCGTTACCGTAGTTGCTTCCGGGGGGCCGCAACCCCCCACGTGGTACGTCCCGATCGAGGTGGCTGTGACCCTTTACGGCGACAAACGTCTCTCCGACGACCGGCCCACGGTGCAGGTCACCGCGGTCACCTGGCCCGGTGACGAGGAGCCGCCGCCGGGCGGGAAGTCCGCGGGCCCGACCGGTGGCCTGCGGTCGCGCCGGGTCAAGCTGCTCCTGGCCGGCGGGCTGACCGCCGCGGTGCTGGCCGGCGTCGCCGGTGTCGGCGCCTACGCGTACGCCGGTGACGTCCCCCGGGGCACCACCGTGCTCGGGGCCGAGCTGGGTGGCCGCAGCCGGGCCGACGCGGCTAAGGAGCTCCGCGCCGAGCTGGAGCGGCGGGCCGCGACGTTGAACGGCCCGCTGACCGTCGTGGTGGGCGAGACGAAGGCGGAGATCATGCCCGCCGACGTCGGGCTGGCCGTGGACGTCGACGCCACGGTGGCCGCCGCGGCGGCGGCCGACGCGCCCCCGGTGAGCCGCCTGGTCGGCTCCCGCACGGTGGACCCGGTGGTGACGGTGGACGCCGCCAAGCTCGACGCCGCGCTGCGCACGGTGCTGGGCAAGCAGGGCCGGGACATGACCATGCCGGCGATCATCTTCACCGGCACCACGCCGAAGCCGGTCTACCCGAAGCCGGCCCTCTCCCTCGACCCGGACCAGTCCGTCCAGGTGGTCAAGGCCGGCTGGCTCGCCGGTGAGCCGGTGACCGTGCCGGTGGTGGAGAAGGCACCGGCCACCACCCGGGAGGAGGTGGACCGGCTGATCGCCGAGCTGGCCAAGCCGGCCGTGGCCGCCCCGGTCACCCTCACCACGGACAAGGGCTCGGTGAGCATTCCCCCGTCCGCGATCGCCCGTGCCCTGCGCTTCTCCGCCGACGACGCCGGCAAGCTGACCCCCCGGGTGGACGTGAAGCGGCTGCGCAGCGCGCTCGGCGACCGGCTGGCGTCGATCGAGGTGCCGCCGAAGGACGCCGGCATGACCATCTCCGGCGGTAAGCCCAAGGTGGTGCCGGGCCGGACCGGGCAGCAGGTCGACACGGCCGCCCTCGGCCGCGACCTGCTCGCCGTCCTGCCGAAGACCGAGGGGCGGACGGTCACCGGTCAGCTCAAGCCGAGCGAGCCGGAGCTGACCGAGGAGAAGCTGGCCACCCTCGGCATCAAGGAGCGGGTGTCCACCTTCACCACCCGGTTCCCCGGCGGTCTCTCTTCGCCGCGCAGCCAGAACATCATCCAGGCCGCCAAGGACGTGGACGGCACGGTCGTGCAGCCCGGCGAGACGTTCTCGCTCAACGGGCACACCGGCGAGCGTGGCTACGCCCAGGGCTACAAGGACGCGCCGGTCATCGTCGGCGGCAAGCTGGTGCCGGGCGTGGGCGGCGGGGTCTCCCAGTTCACCACCACGCTCTTCAACGCCACGTACTACGCGGGCCTGGAGGACGTCGAGCACAAGCCGCACTCGTTCTACTTCAGCCGCTACCCGGCGGTGATCGAGTCGACCATCTTCTGGCCGGACCTGGACTTCAAGTTCCGTAACAACACCCCGTACGGGGTGCTGATCGACACCTCGTGGACCGCCAGCACCATCACGGTGTCGATCTGGAGCACGAAGATCTACGACAGCGTCAAGACGGAGTACGGTCCCCGCCGCAACATCACCAAGCCGAAGACGGTCTACCTGGAGCCCGGCCCGAGGTGCATCTCGGCCGTGGGCAGCGACGGCTTCAGCCAGGACGCGTTCCGGGTCATCAAGAAGGACGGCAAGGTCGTCAAGCGGGAGAAGTTCAGCTGGACCTACGACGCCGAGCCGCGCTTCATCTGCGCCCCGGAACCCTCCTGACCCAGGGCACACCGAAGCCCCGCCGGCTCCGTCGCCGGCGGGGCTTCGTGCTGTCGTACGCCCTCAGGGCCGCGCTTCGGCCAGCCCCTGCCGTACGCCGTCCGCGTCGCGGTCGGTGCCGTAGACGGGGGTGTCGGGCTGCTGCCGCCAGCTCTCGTCCAGCGTGCCCGCGTCCACCGGGTCGAAGCCGAGCGAGTCGACGAGCCCCATCACGAGCTGCTTGGCCTCGGCGTCGTCGCCGGCGATCGGCAGGGCGATCCGATCCGGGGCGCCGGCCGGCCGACCGTTGTCCATGAGGTGCTGGGCCTGGATGTTGTTGAACGCCTTCACCACTCGGGCACCCTTGAGGTGGTCGGCGGTCCAGCGGCTGGAGCTGAGACTGCGGTCGAGCAGCTCGGCGATGTCGCCGTCGCGCTGGGGGTAGTAGTTGTTGGCGTCGACGACCACCTTGCCGTCGAAGGGTTCCGCGGGGAGCCCCGGCACCGCCAGCAGCGGGATCGCCACGACCACCAGTTCGGCGTCCTGCGCCGCCTGCTCCAGGGTGCCGGCCGTGGCGCCGGTCTCCTGCGCCAGGTCGGTGAGGCTCTGCGGGCCCCGCGAGTTCGCCACGGTCACGTCGTGCCCGAGGGCGGCCAGCCGCCGGGTGAGGGTGCCGCCGATGTGCCCCGAGCCGATGATTCCGATCTTCATGACCACTCCTGCCTCCGCCGGTCGCCCGGCGGTCAGTTCCGGTCGTACGGGGAGCAGGTACCCCGGCCGGTCCGCCCCGATTGCGGACGAGGCGTACGCCACGTCACGTTTCCGCCATCGCGGCGGGGGCCGCACCACCAGGGGCGCGTCCCGCACCGACCGTACCGAGGCGGAGTGGGGGATCGGGTCGATTCACCGAACCGGCCTCGACCGAGTCCGGGCGGTGCCGGCTTCCGACGGGTGAATGCAGTTAGGGCCACCCCGTGTGGGGTGGCCCTAACTGAATGGATGTCCGGCGGTGTCCTACTCTCCCACACCCTCCCGAGTGCAGTACCATCGGCGCTGGAGGGCTTAGCTTCCGGGTTCGGAATGTTACCGGGCGTTTCCCCTCCGCCATGACCGCCGTAACTCTATGAACATGTCAAAACAACCCGTGGGTGTTTGCGTGTTCAGAGTTGCACAGTGGACGCGTAGCAGCTTCGTAGTCAAGTCCTCGGCCTATTAGTACCGGTCAACTGAACCCGTTACCGGGCTTACATTTCCGGCCTATCAACCCAGTCGTCTAGCTGGGGGCCTTACCCACTCAAAGAGTGGTGGGATACCTCATCTTGAAGCGAGCTTCCCGCTTAGATGCTTTCAGCGGTTATCCCTTCCGAACGTAGCTAACCAGCCGTGCCCCTGGCGGGACAACTGGCACACCAGAGGTTCGTCCGTCCCGGTCCTCTCGTACTAGGGACAGCCCTTCTCAAGTATCCTACGCGCACGGCGGATAGGGACCGAACTGTCTCACGACGTTCTAAACCCAGCTCGCGTACCGCTTTAATGGGCGAACAGCCCAACCCTTGGGACCTGCTACAGCCCCAGGATGCGACGAGCCGACATCGAGGTGCCAAACCATCCCGTCGATATGGACTCTTGGGGAAGATCAGCCTGTTATCCCCGGGGTACCTTTTATCCGTTGAGCGACACCGCTTCCACTCGCAAGTGCCGGATCACTAGTCCCGACTTTCGTCCCTGCTCGACCTGTCAGTCTCACAGTCAAGCTCCCTTGTGTACTTGCACTCAACACCTGATTGCCAACCAGGCTGAGGGAACCTTTGGGCGCCTCCGTTACCCTTTAGGAGGCAACCGCCCCAGTTAAACTACCCACCAGACACTGTCCCTGAACCGGATAACGGTCCGAAGTTAGATACCCAAATCAACCAGAGTGGTATTTCAAGATTGCCTCCACCCATACTGGCGTATGGACTTCACCGGCTCCCACCTATCCTACACAAGCTAATTCGGATACCAATGTCAAGCTATAGTAAAGGTCCCGGGGTCTTTCCGTCCTGCCGCGCGTAACGAGCATCTTTACTCGTACTGCAATTTCGCCGGGCCTGTGGTTGAGACAGTGGGGAAGTCGTTACGCCATTCGTGCAGGTCGGAACTTACCCGACAAGGAATTTCGCTACCTTAGGATGGTTATAGTTACCACCGCCGTTTACTGGCGCTTAAGTTCTCCGCTTCGCCCCGAAGAGCTAACAGGTCCCCTTAACGTTCCAGCACCGGGCAGGCGTCAGTCCATATACATCGAATTACTTCTTCGCATGGACCTGTGTTTTTAGTAAACAGTCGCTTCCCCCTGCTCTCTGCGGCCATACAACGCTCCACCCGCGCGGGGCTTCACGTCTCCGGCCCCCCTTCTCCCTAAGTTACGGGGGCAATTTGCCGAGTTCCTTAACCACAGTTCGCCCGATCGCCTCGGTATTCTCTACCTGACCACCTGTGTCGGTTTGGGGTACGGGCCGCTCAGAACTCGCTAGAGGCTTTTCTCGGCAGCATAGGATCACTGACTTCACCTGAATCGGCTCGGCATCACGTCTCAGCCTCCATGCACCACGGATTTGCCTATGGTGCGGCCTACACGCTTACCCCGGCACAACCACCGGCCGGGATCAGCTACCTTCCTGCGTCACCCCATCGCTTGACTACTACCCGCCAGGTTCCCACGCTCCCCAACCTCGACCCGAAGGTCTCGGCTGGTTCGGGTGGTTAGCACAACGAGGTTCATCAGGGTCGCTCTTTCGCGGGTACGGGAATATCAACCCGTTGTCCATCGACTACGCCTCTCGGCCTCGCCTTAGGTCCCGACTCACCCAGGGCGGATTAGCCTGGCCCTGGAACCCTTGGTCATCCGGCGGAAGGGTTTCTCACCCTTCTTTCGCTACTCATGCCTGCATTCTCACTCGTGCCGCGTCCACAACTAGGTCACCCCGTTGCTTCACCCCCGGCACGACGCTCCCCTACCCATCCACACACCTGCACAAGGAATCAAGTCCAAGCGAGGTTGAAATGTGAATGCCACAGCTTCGGCGGTGTGCTTGAGCCCCGCTACATTGTCGGCGCGGAACCACTTGACCAGTGAGCTATTACGCACTCTTTAAAGGGTGGCTGCTTCTAAGCCAACCTCCTGGTTGTCTATGCGACCCCACATCCTTTTCCACTTAGCACACGCTTAGGGGCCTTAGCTGGTGATCTGGGCTGTTTCCCTCTCGACTACGAAGCTTATCCCCCGCAGTCTCACTGCCGCGCTCTCACTTACCGGCATTCGGAGTTTGGCTGATTTCGGTAAGCTTGTGGGCCCCCTAGACCATCCAGTGCTCTACCTCCGGCAAGAAACACGCGACGCTGCACCTAAATGCATTTCGGGGAGAACCAGCTATCACGGAGTTTGATTGGCCTTTCACCCCTAACCACAGGTCATCCCCCAACTTTTCAACGTTGGTGGGTTCGGCCCTCCACGCGGTCTTACCCGCGCTTCAGCCTGCCCATGGCTAGATCACTCCGCTTCGGGTCTAGGACATGCGACTCGATCGCCCTATTCAGACTCGCTTTCGCTACGGCTCCCCCACACGGGTTAACCTCGCCACATGCCACTAACTCGCAGGCTCATTCTTCAAAAGGCACGCCGTCACCCCGCAAGGCTCCGACGGATTGTAGGCGAACGGTTTCAGGTACTATTTCACTCCCCTCCCGGGGTACTTTTCACCATTCCCTCACGGTACTCGTCCGCTATCGGTCACCAGGAAGTATTTAGGCTTACCAGGTGGTCCTGGCAGATTCACGGCAGATTTCAGGGGTCCGCCGCTACTCGGGAACACCCACAGAAGGTCAGCAACTTTCACCTACCGGACTCTCACCGCCTACGGTCAGCCATTCCAGACTGTTCGGCTAGCCACTGACTTTATAACTCCTCGAACAAGTGTCAGCTTGTTCAGCGGGGTCCCACAACCCCGACCACGCAACCCCTGACAGGTATCACACGCAGCCGGTTTAGCCTCAATCCGCTTTCGCTCGCCACTACTCACGGAATCACTAAATTTGTTTTCTCTTCCTACGGGTACTGAGATGTTTCACTTCCCCGCGTTCCCCCCACACACCCTATGTGTTCAGGTGCGGGTGACACCACATGACTGGTGCCGGGTTTCCCCATTCGGACACCCTGGGATCACAGCTTGGTTGACAGCTCCCCCAGGCCTATCGCGGCCTCCCACGTCCTTCATCGGCTCCTGGTGCCAAGGCATCCACCGTTCGCCCTTGACAACTTGACCACAAAGATGCTCGCGTCCACTGTGCAATTCTCAACAAACAACCAACCCACAACCCACAGCGCGACACCAAACCCGACCACCGCCGGCGGTATGCCACACCAGGTCATGCCTGGCAACCGTCCCCCACCACAGTGGGGTCATGGTTCTGAAAGACAACCCTCGGGTTGTTCCTTCAGGACCCAACAGGGTGCTTAGCGCCTCTTCCCAGCCGCATCAGGAGCCAACCGTTCCCACCACCGAAGTGGCTGTACTAGGCGCCCCCGACCGTTGCCGAGGAAAAACTGGCCAGTGTCTCCGCCATTGAGCACCCCACCATCACGTTCGGATGGCGTGGGCTCCATACCGTCTTTCGACGGATGGTGCTCCTTAGAAAGGAGGTGATCCAGCCGCACCTTCCGGTACGGCTACCTTGTTACGACTTCGTCCCAATCGCCAGCCCCACCTTCGACGGCTCCCTCCCACAAGGGGTTGGGCCACCGGCTTCGGGTGTTGCCGACTTTCGTGACGTGACGGGCGGTGTGTACAAGGCCCGGGAACGTATTCACCGCAGCGTTGCTGATCTGCGATTACTAGCGACTCCGACTTCACGGGGTCGAGTTGCAGACCCCGATCCGAACTGAGACCGGCTTTTTGGGATTCGCTCCACCTCACGGTATCGCAGCCCATTGTACCGGCCATTGTAGCATGCGTGAAGCCCTGGACATAAGGGGCATGATGACTTGACGTCATCCCCACCTTCCTCCGAGTTGACCCCGGCAGTCTTCGATGAGTCCCCGCCATAACGCGCTGGCAACATCGAACGAGGGTTGCGCTCGTTGCGGGACTTAACCCAACATCTCACGACACGAGCTGACGACAGCCATGCACCACCTGTGACCGCCCCCGAAGGACCTCACATCTCTGCGAGTTTTGCGGCCATGTCAAACCCAGGTAAGGTTCTTCGCGTTGCATCGAATTAATCCGCATGCTCCGCCGCTTGTGCGGGCCCCCGTCAATTCCTTTGAGTTTTAGCCTTGCGGCCGTACTCCCCAGGCGGGGCGCTTAATGCGTTAGCTGCGGCACAGGGAACCGGAGAGGCCCCCCACACCTAGCGCCCAACGTTTACAGCGTGGACTACCAGGGTATCTAATCCTGTTCGCTCCCCACGCTTTCGCTCCTCAGCGTCAGTATCGGCCCAGAGACCCGCCTTCGCCACCGGTGTTCCTCCTGATATCTGCGCATTTCACCGCTACACCAGGAATTCCAGTCTCCCCTACCGAACTCTAGCCTGCCCGTATCGACCGCAGGCTTGGGGTTGAGCCCCAAGTTTTCACGGTCGACGCGACAAGCCGCCTACGAGCTCTTTACGCCCAATAAATCCGGACAACGCTCGCGCCCTACGTCTTACCGCGGCTGCTGGCACGTAGTTGGCCGGCGCTTCTTCTGCAGGTACCGTCACTTACGCTTCGTCCCTGCTGAAAGAGGTTTACAACCCGAAGGCCGTCATCCCTCACGCGGCGTCGCTGCATCAGGCTTCCGCCCATTGTGCAATATTCCCCACTGCTGCCTCCCGTAGGAGTCTGGGCCGTGTCTCAGTCCCAGTGTGGCCGGTCGCCCTCTCAGGCCGGCTACCCGTCGTCGCCTTGGTAGGCCATCACCCCACCAACAAGCTGATAGGCCGCGAGCCCATCCCAGGCCGAAAAACTTTCCACCACCAACCATGCGATCGGAGGTCATATTCGGTATTAGCCCCGGTTTCCCGGGGTTATCCCAAAGCCTAGGGCAGGTTGCTCACGTGTTACTCACCCGTTCGCCGCTCGAGTACCCCGAAGGGCCTTTCCGCTCGACTTGCATGTGTTAAGCACGCCGCCAGCGTTCGTCCTGAGCCAGGATCAAACTCTCCAACAAAAATCTTTGTTGAACAATCATCCCAGCAACAAAAGTGTTGCCAAAGGAATCCCCACCAACAACCCCCCGAAGAAGGTCGCCAGCACGGGGTATAAATCATATTGGCACTGGCTTATCAAGCACCCTGTTGAGTTCTCAAAGAACAACCACACACCGCCCAGAACCCCACAACCGTGGAGCCCCGACCCGGGGCATTCCGTTCACCATGCCCGCCGCTCTCGCGCCGGGCACTTTTACTACTTTACCTCCCCGTCCTCCCCGTGTCAACCGGTGTGTCCCGGTCTGTCACGCTTCGTACGGGTTGGCGCCGCTGAGCACGCGCAGCAGCGAGCCGCTGCGCTTGATCATCGGATTTGGCAGGCCGGCCGCTGCGGTGTCCCGCACGCTCGCCCGGTTCCCTGCCGGTCGACAACCTTACCCGGTCGGTTTCGCCCGTCCAAATCCGCCCCTCGGCGTTTCGGTCGAGCACCACCCGGACCGTGCCGGCCAGGAGCTGCGCCCCTGTCTGACCCGGTGCCAGCCCAGGTCCGGCGTTCCGGGCTCTCGTCCCGTTTGCCCCGTTCCGCGCTGGCAGAGAGAAAGTTACGCGTCTGCGGGTTTGATCGTCAAATCCGGGGGTAGCGGCCCGCGTCACACCATTTCCCACCGCCTATCTTGGCTGGTCAAGCGCGCGTACGCGGGAAGAATTGCGGCCCAGAGGGGCCGACGGACCCTGCGACGGGGGTCCAGTCGCCCTGACCAGGTGGTGCCGGGCGGGCAGACGCTGGGCGCATGACAGTCCTGGTGAGTGGCGCAACCGGTCGCGCCGGCCGGCACGTCGCCCGACTCCTGCACGACGACGGCCTCCGCGTACGCGCGGCCGTACCCGACCCGACGGCCGACGGGCCGTGGGACGAGACGGTCCGCTTCTCCTTCACCGACCCGGGGACCTGGGACGAGACCTTCACCGGCGTGGACCGGATGTTCCTCATGCGGCCTCCGCAGATCGGCGCCGTCAAGCGGGACATGCTCCCCGCGCTGGAGCGGGCCAGGCAGCTCGGCGTACGGCGGATGGTGCTGCTGTCGTTGCAGGGCGCCGAGCACAACCCGGTCGTCCCGCATCACGCCCTGGAGAGCTGGCTGCGCGCCTCCGACCTGGAGTGGACCTTCGTACGGGCCGCCTTCTTCATGCAGAACCTCTCCACCACGCACGCCGCCGACATCCGCTGCCGGGACGAGATCCTGCTCCCCGCCGGCCGTGGACGCACCGCGTTCGTCGACGTCCGGGACGTCGCCGCGGTCGCCGCCCTGGCACTGGCCGAGGACGGGCACGCCGGTCGGGCGTACACCCCGACGGGGTCCCGGGCGCTCACCTACGCCGAGGTGGCGGAGATCCTCACCGCGGAGCTCGGCCGGCCGATCCGCTACGTCCCGGCGGGGCCGCTGCGGTACTGGCGGCGGGCGCGGTCCGAGGGCATGCCGGCAGCCATGGCGCTGGTGACCCTGGCGCTCTACACCACCTGCCGCCTCGGGCTGGCCGACGGCATCACCACCGACGTACCGGACCTGCTCGGACGCCCGCCGATCGAGTTCGCGCGGTTCGCCCACGACGAACGGGCCGCCTGGCTGCCGGAGCCGTCGCCCCTGCCGATCCACTGACCGGCGGACCGCCCCGCGAACCGAGGATGCCCGCCGGCGAACCATGCCGCCTCGGAGCGCCGGCCGGTGCGGGAACGACCGGCGCACCGGCGGGTGCAGAGCGGAGAGGCGCGCCGGCGACCAGGGAGGCGCCCGGCGACCAGGCTGGGCGCCGCCGCGCGGGAAGCTCGGGTTGCGCCCGAGGACGCCCAGCGGGGAGGTCCACCGCCGGGAAGCACCCGCCGACGACGGCCCAGCCGGGCCACGAGGGCAGAGCTGAGCCGACGAGGGCAGAGTTGAGAGGTGCCACCGGGCCGGGCCAGGCTGAGCTGCGCCGGCCCGGAGGGAAGGACCGTCAGACGCCCGTGGCGTCGCCGCGTCGGCGAGCGGCGCGCCAGCCCCGTACCCCGAGCAGGCCGACGGTGGTGCCGATGGCGAGCGACGCGGCGATGAGCAGGGCGTGCACCCAGAGGAAGCTCGTCGGCGAGCCCTCCCCGACGGCGCCGGCGGACCAGGCGCGCGGGTCGTTCCAGATCGCCACCGCGAACCTCGGCCAGATCACCCAGGTCCACCCGCCTACACCGACGAGGAAGAGGGACCAGCCGCGGGTCAGCACCATGGTCAGCGAGTATGCCAGCGGCCGGGCCACCTCACCCCGGACGGCGTCCCGCGCGGCGTCAGAAGCAGGTGCCGATGCCGCCGATCGCCGGGTTCGCCCGGTCGTGGTGGTGCACCGTCCCGTCCGGGTCGGCCGTCAGGCCACCCCAGATGGTGCAGTTGCCCCGCAGGTAGGCCCGGACCGGGCCGGCCACGTACCGGCGGGGGCCGTCGTCGACCTGGGTCGGCAGGTACGGAGCGGTCAGATAGACCTGGGTGCGGGTCGGCGTGCCGACGTACCCGGACTTGAGCGTCACCGCGCAGCCGTAGCCGGTCATCGGGTGGTAAAGCAGGTGCACGGTGCCGAGCAGGGCGCCGCTCCGCGCGTCGTGGATCGGGTCCTGGTCGACCGGGACGTAGCCGAGCCCGCAGAGCGACTGCGGCGAGTACGGGTCGACCGCCGCCCGCGCCGGGGCCCCGCCCGCGCCGGCCACCGCCACGGCGACGGCGACGGCGACGGCCACCACGATCCCGAGCCGCCCAATGGTGCCGTACATCTGATCCCCCCTTTTCGAGTACCGGCGTGATCGGGGACAGAATCGTCGGCGGGGTCCCGGCGGACGAATGTGCGGAACTGCCACCACCCCACCGTCAGCCGTGTGGCTGGTAACGATCACAGGCGGCGTGAGCTGCGCCGACCCGGCTCCATCACGCGAGCGTCGCGGAATATGACGTGGCTCGCACCGCGCCGCCGGCATTGACCCGCCGTTTCCGCCACCCGGCGTCGGGGCATTTTTCGACGGGACGACGAGACAATCGGAGGTGCCCCGAGATGCAGCCGTTCAACCCGTGGGCCTGGCGTGACCCGGCGGCGCTCGCCGGCGGGTACGACCGGGTCGACCCGGCCGAGGAGCCGCAGCGCCACCCGGAGCACGACGGCCCCGACGCGCCCGGCCCGGGCACCCCGGTCGACCTGGTCGGTTACCGGGTCGAGGCCACCGACGGCAGGATCGGGTCGATCGACGAGGCGAGCGAGGACGCCGACGCGCGCTACCTGGTGGTGGACACCGGCCCGTGGATCTTCGGCCGCACGGTGCTGCTGCCGGTCGGCACGGTCGAGCGGGTCGACCACCTGGCCCGGGTGGTGCACGTCGACCGCACCCGGGAGCAGGTCAAGCAGTCGCCGGCGTTCGACCCGGACGACTTCGGCGACCCGGAGTACCGGCAGCAGGTCGGCAGCTACTACGAGGAGAGCTACCGGCGGAGCTGACCGGGCCGGAGGCCCCCACGGGACCGGGTCGCCCGGCTACCGTGGGGGCATGGTCCGGCCGGTCATCATCGTCCCGGAGGCCGTCGACGGTCTCCCGGACGATCACGTGCCGCCCCTGACACCGACCAGCCCCGGCGACGGCCGGGAGCGGATCCTCGACGTGCTCCGTGCCAACGGGTCGCGGTTCCGCGCCGGCGCGCGATGGCGGTTCCCGCTCTGACGAGCTGACCCCCACGACCCCTGGGCGACGCCCGGGTCGATCGCGCGCGTCTGCGCGTCCCCACCCGTTCCCACGCACGAGAGGCGTACCACCATGTCCGTTGCACGGATGCTCACCGGAGACCGCCCGACCGGGCGGCTGCACCTGGGCCACTACGTCGGCAGCATCGCCAACCGGGTCGCGCTGCACCGGCGCCACGACAGCTACTTCATCATCGCCGACCTGCACATGCTCACCACTCGGAACACCCGGGAGGACATCGCGAAGGTCGCCGGCAACGCCCGCGAGATGGTGACCGACATCCTGGCCTGCGGCGTCGACCCGCAGCGCGCGACGTTCTACCTCCAGTCGGCGATCCCCGAGGTCGGTGACCTGAACACCCTCCTGCAGAACCTGGTGACCGTGCCCCGCCTGGAGCGGGTGCCCTCGGTGCGGGAGATGGCCCGCGACGCCGGCCGGGAGGAGATCCCGTACGGACTGCTCGGCTATCCCGTCCTCCAGGCCGCCGACATCCTCTGCGTCAAGGCGCAGGTGGTGCCGGTCGGCAAGGACAACGCCGCGCACGTCGAGGTGACCCGGGAGATCGCCCGCCGCTTCAACCACCTCTACGGCGAGGTCTTCCCGGTGCCCGAGATGATCGCGTCGGCCACGCCGATCCTGGTCGGCACCGACGGGCAGGGGAAGATGAGCAAGAGCCGGGGCAACGCGATCTCGCTCTGCGACGACCCGGCGACGGTGCGCCGCAAGGTGATGGCGATGTACACCGACCCGGCCCGCGTCCGCGCCGACGTGCCGGGGACCGTCGAGGGGAACCCGGTCTTCGCGTTCCACGACGTGTTCAACCCGGACCGGGCCCAGGTCGAGGAGTTCAAGGCGCGTTACCGGGCCGGCCGGATCGGCGACGTCGAGGTCAAGGAGGCGCTGGTCGTCGCGCTCGAGAAGTTCCTCGACCCGATCCGGGAACGGCGTGCCCGGATCGAGGCCGACACCGGCCTGGTCGACCGGCTCATCGTCGAGGGCACCGAGCGGACCCGGGAGCGGGTCCGCGCCACCCTGGTCGAGGTCCGCCGGGCGATGGGCCTGACCGCGGCGTACCAGCAGGTCCGGCGTCGGGCCGAGCGGACCCGCCGGGCCGCCGCCACGCCGGTCTGACCATCGGGTACGACCACCGGGCCGGCCGGATATCGGGGTGTCCCCGTCCGGCCGGCCCGCTACGCTGCCCCCATGACCAGCGCGACCGCTCAGGGCACCGGCACGTCGTACGACGTCCGGGTCGGTGCGGAGCGACGCCGGCGATCCGTCGCCCGCCCGCGCTGACCTGTCCCTGCGACCGGCGGATCGAGCCGCCGGTCATCGCCGATCGTCCCTCGGTCCGCCGTACTCCCCCTTCATCAGACCCGCGTGACGGCGCGGGTCCGAGCGAGATCGGCGTACCCATGGATCTTGAAAGGCTGCTCTCCGACCGGCTGGCGCCGGCGTTCGCGACCGTGGCCGGCGGCCCGGTCGACCCCCTGGTGCGGCGGTCGCCGCGCGCGGACTTCCAGTCCGACGCGGCGCTGGCGCTGGCCCGGCGGCTCGGCCGCCCGCCGCGCGACATCGCCGCCGACGTGCTGCGGCACGCGGTGCTGGACGACGTGTGCGCGTCGGCGGAGGTCTCCGGCCCGGGCTTCGTCAACCTGACCGTGGCCGACGGGGCGCTGGCCCGCATGGTGGCCGCGCTGGCCGGCGACGACCGGCTCGGCGTGCCGACGACCGGTGCGCCGGAGACGGTGGTGGTCGACTACTCGGCGCCGAACGTGGCCAAGGAGATGCACGTCGGGCACCTGCGCTCCACGGTCATCGGCGACGCGGCGGTACGGCTGCTGGACTGGCTCGGGCACCGGGTGGTGCGGGTCAACCACCTGGGCGACTGGGGCACCCCGTTCGGGATGCTGATCGAGCACCTGGTCGACCTCGGTGAGGCCGAGGCCGCCGACGAGCTGTCCATGGGCGATCTGGACTCGTTCTACAAGGCGGCCCGGGGCAAGTTCGACGCCGACGAGGCGTTCCGGGAGCGGTCACGGCGGCGGGTCGTGGCGTTGCAGGGCGGCGACGAACGGACGCGGCGACTGTGGCGGCTGCTGGTGGCGCAGTCCGAGCGGTACCTCCTCACCGTGTACGACCTGCTGGACGTGACGCTGACCGGCGACGACTTCCGGGGCGAGAGCGCGTACGACGGGATGCTCGCCGGTGTCGTCGCGGACCTGGACGGGCTGGGGTTGCTGCGGGCCAGCGACGGTGCGGCGTGCGTCTTCCCGCCCGGTTTCGTCGGCCGCGACGGTGAGCCGCTGCCGCTGATCGTGCGCAAGAGCGACGGCGGCTTCGGCTATCCGGCCACCGACCTGGCGGCGCTGCGGCACCGCACCGGTGAACTCGGCGCGACCCGGCTGCTCTACGTCGTCGGGCTGCCGCAGCGGCAGCACTTCGCGATGGTCTTCGCGGTCGCCGGGGCGGCCGGCTGGCTACGCCCGCCCGCGCGGGCCGAGCACCTCGGGTTCGGGTCGATCCTCGGCGCGGACGGGCGGATGCTGCGCAGCCGGGCCGGGGAGTCGGTGAAGCTGGTCGGGCTCCTGGAGGAGGCGGTCGCCCGGGCCACCGAACTGGCCCTCGCCAAGGACCCGGGGCTGGACGCCGCGACGGCCGCCGAGATCGGCCGGGCCGTCGGCATCGGCGCGATCAAGTACGCCGACCTGGCCACCGACCGGGGCAAGGACTACGTGCTGGACTGGGAGCGGATGCTCTCCCTGGACGGCAACACCGCGCCCTACCTGCAGTACGCGTACTCGCGGATCCGGTCGGTGTTCCGGCGGGCCGGCACGGACGCGCGGGCGGACGCGCCGGTGGTGCTGGCCGAGCCGGCGGAGCGGGCGCTGGCGGTCGAGCTGCTCGGCTTCGCCGGGGTGGTCGCCGAGGTGGAGCGGAACCTGGAGTTCCACCACCTCGCCGGCTACCTGCACCGGCTGGCCACCACCTTCAGCGCGTTCTACGAGCGCTGCCCGGTGCTGCGGGCCCCGGACGAGCTGCGGGCGAGTCGGCTGCTGCTGGCCGACCTGACCGCCCGGACGCTGCGGCAGGGCCTGCATTTGCTCGGCATCCGCACGGTCGAGCGGATGTGACCGCACGGGCCGGGACCGGCGGCCGAATCAATTCCTCAAAGGCGCGGAAACAATTGCAAAGAACTGCACCGGTCGGATCGTCCTCAAGGGACCATCGGCCCCTGAGAGGATCACCGATGCCGGTGTTAGAAAGGGGATGAGGAAAACGCGCGGCAAACCCTCCGGCAGAACCGGAGGGAGTTCCGAGGTCGGTCACCGCCGACCGGGACGGCCACGCGCGTTCCACCGCTCCCACGAGGAAAGGGGATCAGTCATGTCTGCCATGCTGCGCGCCACGGTTCGGGTGCTGGCGGCGTTTGCGCTGCTCATCGGCGTCGGCGTCGGGACGCTCGCGGTGGCCGGGCCGGCTCACGCCGGCTGGAGCGCCGCCGACCGGGTGACCGTCACCCGTACCGGCGGATTCGCCGGAGTGAGCGAGCAGTACACGGTCTGCTCCACCACTGTTCACATTTACACGGTGGACCTGATGTCGATGGCTGCCAGCCGCGAATTCCGTCGCCTCTCCCCGTCGTACCCGGCCGCCACGGGCGCCGATCTGTTCACGTACGCCGTGACGGTCGAATACCGCGGCGGATACACCAGGACGGTCACCACCCAGGACACGGCCGAGGCGCCGCAGGTGCTCTGGGAGGTCATCGACACGACCATGCTGATCGACCGGGAACTCGTCGCCGCGCCGGTGAACTGATCCCCACGGTCCGTCGGCCGGTCCGGTTGCCCGGGCCGGCCGGCGTGCCGCCACCGCCCGTCCCGCCGCCCCCGGTGACCACGGCCGTCGGTGCGCTGCTCATCATGATCGCTCGATCATGAGGTCCATTCGGACACAGTTCTGTTCATTTTCTTGCCCGTCGATGTAATCGCCCCCTACTGTCCGCTGGCGCTTTCGCTCGCACTCTGAGAATGACGGGGGTCTTCTTGCACAGATTTCGTGGTGTCACGCTCGGCGTCGTGACCACGCTGGTCGCGGCCACGGCCGTGGCCGCGCCTGCCCATGCGGCAACGCCGCCGGCCGCGCCGTACACCGCCCTGTCGATCGACGGCACGCCGCATTCGTGGTGGCACCAGGGTGCCCGGGTGTACGACCAGACCAACGGCTCCACCTTCACCGCCACTCCGGCAGCCGGTGACGAACTGACCTTCCGGGCGGACCGGGACAGTGACAACTGGACCTTCCGGATGGCGCCGCCCACCGGCACGTCGTGGTCCGCCGGGACCACCTACCAGCTGACCACGTTCCCGGCCGCGGACAAGGCGTTCATCGACGTCTCGCACGCCGGGGCGACCTGCGACGAGGCGCCCGGCACCCTCGACGTCCGGGAGGTCACCCGGAACCCGGAGACCGACGCGCTGACCGGGTTCGCGGCCACCTTCCTCATCTCGTGCTTCTCGAGCTACCACGACCTGCGCGGCGAGATCCGGTGGAACTCCGGGGTCCCGTACGCCGCCGCGACGACCGACGTGATGTCGCACAACTTCGGCGACCGGGTCGTCGGCAGCGCGCCGGTGAGCCGGACGATCACGGTGACGTCGACCGGACCGGCCGCCGCGCAGTTCGGCACCGTCAGGTTCCCCACCGCGACGACCGCCTTCACCGTCACCGCCGACACCTGCTCGGGCACCACCCGCGCCCACGGCGAGACGTGCACCGTCACGGTCAGCGCCGCGCCCACCAAGCTGGGTGGGGAGTGGACGTTCCTCCAGCTGCCCGACAACACGGCCCTCGGCCAGCGGTACGTGCAGCTCGGCGTCAACGGCCTCGACTCGCGTACCTCGGGCATCTCGCCCAGCTCGCTGGCCTTCGGGGACCGGTACATCGCCGAGACCGGCACGGCCAGCGCGGTGACCGTGACCGGGACCAGCGCCACGCCGACCACCTTCGGCGCCGCCACCATCGGCGGGGACGACCCGTCGTCGTTCCTCGTCACGGCCGACACCTGCAAGGGCGTCACGCTGGCCAAGGACCAGACCTGCCGGGTCGAGGTCGCGCCGAGGCCCGCCGGCCGGGGCGTGCGGAACGCGACCCTGCAACTGCCGAACGACAGCCTCACCACGCCCCGGACCGTGCCGCTGAGCGTCAACGGCGTGGTGGGCGCCAAGGGCACCTACTACCCGGTGGCGCCGGCGCGGATCATGGACACCCGTACCGGCAACGGCGCGCCGAAGGCGAAGATCGGCCCGAACGGGACGGTCATCCTCCAGGTGACCGGGCGCGGCGGCATCCCGTCCAGCGGCGTCGGCGCGGTCGTGCTCAACGTGACCGTCACCGAGCCGACCTCGCCGAGCTTCCTGACCGTGTACCCGTCCGGGCGGGCGAAGCCGACGGCCTCCTCGCTGAACTTCCAGAAGGGCTGGACCCGGTCGAACTCGGTGACGGTGGCCGTCGGCACGGGCGGCAAGGTCGCCGTGAACAACCTGACCGGGTACGCCCACGTCATCGTCGACGTGCTCGGCTTCTACGCCAGCGACAGCACCCACCTCTACACCGGCCTGGGTCTGGGCGGGCAGTTCCACCCCGTACCCCCGGTGCGGCGCTTCGACAGCCGCACGTCCGGGCTGGGGAAGCTCCCGGCCGGGAACCAGGTGCGGCTCGGCATCAGCTACGGCAGCGACGCCAACTGGCGCATGCGGGCCGTCGTCGTCAACATCACCGCGGTGTCGCCGTCGTCCGACGGGTTCCTCACCGCCTGGAACGGCGAGTGGCCGGAGCCGAAGACCTCCACGGTGAACTACCGCGCCGGAACGGTCACCCCCAACCTGGCGGTCGTGCCGGTCCGGCACTGCTACGACTGCCCGTGGAGTTCGGAGTTCCCGACCTTCGGCGTCTACACGCACAAGGACACCCACCTGATCGTCGACATCGTCGGCTTCATCGACGACGGCGGCCTCGCCGACGGCCTGCGTTTCGACCCGAGGACGCCGACCCGGATCGTGGACAGCCGGGTGGGTCAGGGGCTGCCGGCCAACCTCGGGCCCGGCACGACCGGCACCGTCACCACGCCGGGCTCCGTCGCGACCGAGGGCACCGAGGCGTTGGCGCTCAACGTCACCGCGGTCAGCCCGACCAACGACACCTTCCTGAAGCTGTGGCCGAACGGCATCGGCGGCATCGACCGGCCCGACGTCAGCAACCTGAACGCCACCAGCGGGCAGATCGTGGCCAACGCCGCGATCACGCAGGTCGGGCCGACCGACCAGTTCAACATCTACAACCACTCGGGTACGACCGGCGTCGTCACCGACGTCGTCGGCACCTTCTGGCGGTACCCCGGGACCGCCAGCGGACCCACCGCGCAGGGCGTCACCGGTGATGCCTCGCGGACGCCGCCCGCCCTCCGTGACCAGCCGACGCCGTCCTACGTCGGCAGGTGACGGACTGACCCAGCAGGACCACCAGGCGGTGGCCGTCGCCGACGCGACGGCCACCGCCGCTGTTTTCCGTGGCGTACAGGAATTTATGTTGATAGATGCATCTGGTACCATCTCGGGTGGGAGCCGCCAAGCCGCCGCAGGCAGCGCAGTCACGCCGCCTGCCATCTCGAGATCGTTCTCATCGATCGGCGCGTCCCGCCGGGTTGGGCATCCGGCGAGGGACTCGGCGTCGGCGGATCAACTGGAGCATCATGAAACTGTCACGAACAGCACGCCGTCTGGGACTCGGCGCGGCCGCCGTCCTCGCTGCCGCGTTCACGATGGTCGTCGTCACTCAGCCCGGCCCGGCCTCGGCACACGGCTCGGTCACCAACCCGCCCACCCGTAACTACGGATGCTGGGAACGCTGGGGCTCCGACCACCTCAACCCCACCATGGCCCAGACCGACCCGATGTGCTGGCAGGCCTGGCAGGCCAACCCGAACACCATGTGGAACTGGAACGGTCTGTTCCGGGAGAACGTCGGCGGCAACCACCAGGCCGTCGTCCCGGACGGCCAGCTGTGCAGCGGCGGCCGTACCCAGGGCGGCCTGTACGCGTCGCTCGACGCGGTCGGCGCGTGGACCGCGAAGCCGATGCCGAACAACTTCCGGCTGACGCTCACCGACGGCGCCAAGCACGGTGCCGACTACCTGCTGATCTACATCACCAAGCAGGGCTTCGACCCGACCACCCAACCCCTCACCTGGGGCAACCTGGAACTGGTGCTGCGCACCGGCAGTTACCCGACCACCGGGCTCTACGAGGCCCAGGTGAACGCGGGCAACCGCACCGGACGGCACGTCGTCTACACGATCTGGCAGGCGTCGCACCTCGACCAGCCGTACTACCTGTGCAGTGACGTGATCTTCGGTGGCGGCGGCACCCCGCCGCCGACCACGCCGCCCCCCACCACGCCGCCGCCCACCACCCCGCCCCCGACCACGCCGCCGCCCACCACCCCGCCGCCGGCCGGTGACGGCTGCACCGCCACCTACCGCAAGACCAACGAGTGGTCCGGTGGCTTCGGCGCAGAGGTGACGGTGAAGGCCGGCAACTCGGCCATCTCCGGGTGGACGGTGAAGTGGACCTGGCCCAACGGCCAGAGCATCACCAACTCCTGGAACGCGTCGATAACGTCGAGCGGATCGTCGGTCACCGCCGTCAACGTCGGCTACAACGGCGCCCTGAGCGCCAACGGCACGACCTCCTTCGGATTCAACGGCTCGTGGAACGGCACCAACTCCACACCGAGCCTCACCTGTACGGCCCGCTGACCGCACCGGTGACGGGGGTGGCGTCGACCGGCGCCACCCCCGTTCGCCGTCGGTGGCCGTCAAACCGGGCGAGCGACGGCTCGTCAGTGGTCGGCCGCGATGCGCAGGCCACGCACCGGTGAGGCGACGACCAGGGCGAGACTCAGCACGACGGGCACCGCCAGCATCAGGTACGCGACCCGGACCCCGTAGGTGTCTGCGGCCAGCCCGCCGACCAGGGCGCCGAACGGAGTGCCGCCCCAGGCCAGCATGCGCCCGGTGGTGTTGACGCGGCCCTGCAACGCATCGGGTGTGAGCAGTTGGCGCACGGTGATGCCGTTCGCGTTCACGGTCAGGCGCGCCACGGCCCAGATCGCCCACCCGGCCAGTGCCAGGGTGAACGCCGACGTGCCGGCCAGGCCGACGAGGGCCGCGACGAAGATGACGAGCCCCGTGATGGACACCGTTCCCTGACCGGCCCAACGGCTGGCTCGGGGCAGGACGACGGCGGCGATCAGCGAGCCGACCGCGGCGGCGGCGTAGAGCAGACCCAGCCGCTGGTCCTCCGGGCGCAGGCCGAGAGCCCGGTCGGCGTGGACGACGAGCAGACCCAGCACGCCGCCGGCGGCGACGTTGAGCCCGAAGCCCGCAGCGGTCAGCGTACGCAGGACCGGCGTTCGCCAGAGGTAGTGCACTCCTTCGGCGATCTCGGCCCGCAACCGGCGGGCCACCGCCGGCCCCGGGTCCAGTCCGGTGCGGATCCGGGCGAGCAGCGCGGCGGACACCAGATAGGTGGCGGCGTCGACGGCCAGCACCAGGGTGGGGTCGGCGATCGCGGCGAGCACTCCGGCGGCGGCGGGCGCGGCGATCTCCAGCACGATCTCGGTGGACCAGATGAGACTGTTGGCCCGGGTGATACCTGGCTTGCCGACGATGCGTACGAAGGCACCCCAGGCTGCGGCGTCGAACCAGCAGAAGCCGCAGCCCACGCCGAACGCCACGACGAGCAGGTACCAGGAGGCCAGCGCATCGAACAGCGCCGCGACCGGCACGGTGGCGAGCAGGAGGGCGCAGCACACGTCGGCGGCGATCATCATCCGCTTGCGCTGCAGGCGGTCCGCGGCGGCGCCGGCGAACAGCCCGAACAACAGGTACGGCAGGGCTTCGAGGCCGACCACCGCCGCGGTCAGCGTCGGGGAGGCGCTCGTCCGGTAGACCAGCAGCGGCAGGGCGACCGCGCTGGCGGCGGTCCCGGCGACCGAGATCGATCGGGCGAGGTACCAGAGGGAGAAGTCACGGAAGAACAGCCGGCGTCCTTCGACGCCGGCTGTCTCGATGCGCTGCGTCACCGCCTGTTTCAGGCCAACATGGCGAGTTGCCGGTCGTCGATGCTGGTCAGTGCGAGGTGCAGGTCCGCCGCCAGGTCGTCGGCGAGGCGGGCCGACGCACCGTCCTCGCCACCGGGGTGGAAGCACATGCTGCCGCCACCGCCACCGGGCTCCGCGTGACGAGCCACCGGCTCACCGTCCGCGTCACCCGGGTGGAAGCAGCAGGTGCCGCCACCACCGCCGGGCTCCGCGTGACGAGCCATCGGCTCACCGTCCGCGTCGGCGGGGTGGAAGCACAGGGTGCCGCCGCCCGGTCCGGAACGACGAGCCATCGGCTCACCGTCCCCGTGACCGGAGTGGAGGCAGAAGTCGCCAGCAGGCATGTTTTCCCTCATCTCGTTCGAACTGGACGTGGTCGGGTGGTCGTCGTCGCCCGGTCCGGCGACGGCCACAGGTGCCACCCCCGCCCGGTCGGGATGACGGGCACCCCGTGCCGCACCAGGCTGAAGCGCTCCAGTCCCGGGGCGATCGTGGTGGCCACCGCGATCGGTGAGCCGACTGGCGTGACCTCGCACACGTGGTGGCCGATGCCGTGCCGGGCCAGCGACCGCCGGACCTGCTCCAGCCCCCAACCAGGGCTGCCGTCGCCGGCTGCGTCCCCGCGTAGCGGCACCGTCCGCACCGGGCCGGCGAGCAGGTCGTCGAGGGGCATCGAGGCACATCGTTGCAGTGCCGGCCAGGTCGCCAGCCGCTGGACCGCAGGCGAAGCGGCGGCGGATGAGGAGAGCGCACAGACCTGGATCAGCTCGCCGAGGGCGCGCGACGCGGCGTCGGTGGCCCAGAGCGATGCCCCGGCCCCGAGTCGGGTCGACTCGCCGCCGGCCGCCGCGCTGACCGCCAGGTACACCGGCACGTCCAGGTCGGTCGTGACGTCGAGCAGGTGCACGGGTGCGCCGGCCGCCCGTACGGCCTCCGCGTGCAGCGCACGCAACCCGTCCGGCAGATCCTCGACCGGCACGAGGTCGACGCCCGGGACTCCGGCGACGTACCAGCGCAGCAGCGCCTGCCCGAGCCCGTCGTGCTCGATCAACTCGCAGAGGCCGTGATAGACGGCCTCTGCCAGGTCAACGCCGGCCGCAGTGCCCAGGCTGGACGAGTACCGCAGCAGACTGCGGTACGGCCGGACGTCGTCACCCGCCGCCGGCCACCGGTAGTAGCGCGGATCGGTGAGGAAGGTGGGATAACGGACCCCGCCGTAGGAGGCGCACGCGGCGACGGAGTCCGGGAATTCCGCCGCCCACCGCTGCACGACCAGGTCGGACTCCAGGGCGGACTGCCCGGCGACGACGCTCGCCGGCAGCAGCCCGGTGGCGTCCGCGGTCCAGCGGCGATTGTCCCGGGCCGACATGACATACCGTTCCAGGGCCTCGAAGTAGGCGCTCGCCGCACCCTGCGGGCCCGCTCCCTTTCCCGCCCCGACGGCGACCCGTGCGCCGTCGCGGCACAGGGTGACGCGCATGGTCGGCGACGCGGGCGGGCCGAGGACCTCCGCCCGCGCCGTGAGCCCGAGCCGGTCGATCTCGGCCGAGGCTGTCGCGAGGGCGCGTTCGGCGGGCACGGATCGGAACGGCACCGCAGCCTCCGCCGGACTTTTCATCGGCCGGACTGTGCCAGCGACCTGTCTCGATGTCAACGGCTGGCAGGGGATTCGCGGCTGCGCGGCGTACCCGACAGCAGAAAGGCCCGAGCTGCGTTTCGCAGCTCGGGCCTTTCTGATCTTGTGCGCCCGAAGGGACTCGAACCCCTAACCTTCTGATCCGTAGTCAGATGCTCTATCCGTTGAGCTACGGGCGCTTGTGCTCGACCAGTCTACACAACCGGTTTTCGCGCGGAGACTCCGGGATTCGAACCCGGGAGGGGCTTTAAGACCCCAACCGCATTAGCAGTGCGGCGCCATAGACCAGACTAGGCGAAGTCTCCCTGGTGGCCTCTGCAGACCACCGGGCCCGAGGATACAGGGCCGCCCCCACCGGGGGCAAAGCGACTATCGCAGGGGCCGCGATTCCCCCGTGTGCGATGTCACGTTCGCGACTACGCTCCATCGACATGCAGGAGCAGACGCCGAGCGATCCGCCCCGGGGCGAGCCCGCCGGGGGAGCCCGCCGCCGCCCCCCGAAGGCCGCCTTCACACCGCCTCCCAGCTCGGCGAAGACGCCTCCGACCGAGGAGCGGCCGGCGTCCGGCACGGCCTCGGAGAAGGCCCGTCCGGGGAAGGCCGCGCCCGCCGTGCTGTTCCAGCCACCGGCCGCCGAGCAGGCCCCACCGCCGCGACCCGCCGCCCGGTCGGGCCGGGCCACCACCGACGGCCCGGCCGATCCGGGCACCGCCACCGTGGCGGAGCGGGCACCCGCCGCGCCGGAGCCCTCCTCGGCCGAGGCGACAGCGGACACACCCAGGGCCCGGCGCGCCCCGGCACCCCGGAAGGCGACCGCCCCGGCGGACGAATCTGCGCAGGTCAGCGCCACGAAATCCGGCAGGACGCGAGCCGGCCGGACGGCCAAGGCGACGCCCGCCGGCCGGGCGGGTGATCCCGGACACACACCAGCGCCGAGCGCCCCCGGTGGGGCCGAGCCGACCGGGCCGGTGAGTTCCGGCGCGGCCGGCACCCCCGCCACCACCCCGGCCACCGCCCCTGCCGGTGCAGGGACGGCGCAGCCGGGCGAGACGGCGACGACCCGATCCAGCGGAACGGCGGCACCGTCCACCGACAGCGGCGCGACGGCACGGCCGGTCGCTCCCACCTCGGCGACGGCCGGCGAGCCCGGGACGGCCGGCACGGTGGACGAGGCCCCGGCCGCCACGACGGGTGGGACCACGACGACACCGGCGCGACGGGAGTCCGCTGCGGCGGAATCGACGACTCCGGGGAGAAAAAAGAGCGCACCCGTCAAGAAGGCCGCCCCGGCCGCGAGGCAGGCGACCGCCGCCAGGGCCACCACCGGGAAGAAGGCCGCTCCTCGGAAGGCCACCACGGGTAGGGCCACGCCGACGCCCCCGCAGGCGGCAGTGCCCACAGCTGCCCCCGTCGACGTCACCCCGGCACCGCAGCAGTCCACGCCGACACCTGCGCAGGACGCAGCGGCCACCATGACCCCGACCGGCGCCGGCCCCGCGCCCCGGCAGGCGAAGCCGGCACCCCCGCAGGTCACCGCCACGGCAGCGTCCCCGGCCGGAACCGCCAGCGCACGACAGGAGGCCACCACCCCGGCAGCCGCCTCCAGCGCACCGCAGCAGGCCACCACCCCGGCGGCAACCCCCGCCGGCACCACCAGCGCACCGCAGCAGGCCACCACCCCGGCGGCAACCCCCGCCGGCACCACCAGCGCACCGCAGCAGGCCAGCACCCCGGCGGCAACCTCCACCAGCACCTCGGCCACCCGGGCGCCCGCGCCGGCCACCGAGCCGGCCCCGGCCGACGCGCCCGCAGCGCAGCAGGCGACGGCACCCACGGCCGGCGCGGACCTGGCTCCGGTCGCCTCCGCACCGGAGGGAGTCGCGCTGGAGGGGCAGGTGTCGGGGCGTACCCCGGGACTGGACCTGGCGGGGATCCGGAGCCGGCTGCGGCAGCATCCCGGCTTCGCCCCCGAGCTGCTCGCCCTGGCGGCCGTGGAGGGCATCGGACCACGCGCCCGGGACTGGGCGCACGGGCTGCGGGAGGCGTACCCGGACGCGGGCCCGGACGGGCTGGCCCGGCTGGCCACCCGGCGGTTCGTGCGGGTGGCCGGGCTCGGCGGGGCGACCTCGGCCCTGGCCGGCCTGTTCGCGCCGGTCGCGGAGCTGGCGACGGTGCTGTGGACCCAGGCCGCGCTGGTGCTGCACCTGGCGGCGGCCTACGGCCGGGACCCGCGCGACGCCGAACGGGCGGTGGAGCTGCTGGTGCTGACCCAGGTGCACCCGGACGCCGACAGCGCGCGGGCCGCGCTGGACGCGGCGCGGGCGGCGGACGGGCCGGGAGACCGGCCGTGGCCGCGCGCGGCGGAGGCGGCGTGGCGGTTGGCCGCGCCGCTGGCGGCGCAGGCCGGCGGCTGGGTGGCGCTGCGGCTGGCGTCCCGGTTGGTGCCGGGAGCGGCGGTGCTGGCCGCGGCGGCGGGCGACGCGGCCGCCGCCGAGCGGCTGGCGGCCCGGGCGGTGGCCGCCTACCGGCCGGTCAGAGCCAGCTGATCCACTCCTTCGGCGCCAGCGTGTAGCCCACGAAGGCGACGACGTCGAGCAGGGTGTGCGCCACGATCAGCGGCATCACCCGCTTCGTGCGCAGGTAGAAGAGGCTGAACACGACGCCCATCACCGCGTTGCCGACGAAGGCGCCGAAGCCCTGGTAGAGGTGGTAGGAGCCGCGCAGCAGGGCGCTCGTGGCGATGATCGCGCCGAGCCGCCACTGGAGCTGGCGCAGCCGGGTGACCAGGTACCCGACGACGATCACCTCCTCCAGCACCGCGTTCTGCGCGGCGGCGAGGAGCAGCACCGGCACCGCCCACCACAGGTCGGGCAGGCCGGCGGGGACCAGTTTCGCGTTGACGCCGAGCTGCGCCGCGGCCCAGAACAGGGCCAGGCCGGGCAGGCCGATCAGCGCCGCCAGGCCGGCGCCCCGGGCCAGGTCCGATCCGGGCCGCCGCAGGTCCACGCCGAGGGTCCGCGCCGGGTCGCCGGGGTCGCGCGCCAGCAGGTGTACGGCGAGCAGCACCGGCAGCAGCGCGAAGGCGATCCCGAGCAGCTGGTACGTCAGGTCCAGCCAGGGCCGGGGCTCCTTGGAGACGTTCAGCGCGGCGGTCTGGGCGGAGAGCGGTCCGGCGGCCAGCGCGGCGGCGAGGGAGACCATCGCGTAGACGGCCGACTTGCCCAGGGAGAGGCCGAGGACCAGCACCGTCTCGGTGCCGAGGAGCCGGCGGTCGGTCGGGCGGGTGAGCTCGTCGACGGTCACCGCACCACTGTGCCCGACCGTCGGGGCGTTCGGGAGCGGTCGCACAGTCTGTGCGACCGGTGTGCACGCTCCGTGGACATTCTATGCGGGCCCGATCCGCCGTCCGGAGGAGGAGCGCCCCGTGCACGACTTCGCACGACTGCTGAAGGAGAGCTGGACCCTGGTCGAGGAGGAGCGGGAGCGGCTGAGCGGTCACTTCTACGCCCGGCTGTTCCTCCTCGACCCCGAGTTGCGCAAGCTCTTCCCGGTGGAGATGACCGGCCAGGGCGACCGGATCCTGGACGCCATCGTCACCGCCACGCAGGTGGTGGACGACCCGGAGAGCTTCGAGGAGTACCTGCGCTCGCTGGGCCGTGACCACCGGAAGTACCACGTGGACGCGGCGCACTACGAGACGATGGGCGTCGCCCTGCTGGACGCGCTGCGCAGCACCGCCGGCGACGGCTGGAACCTGGAGTACGACCAGGCCTGGCGGGACGCGTACGCGGCGATCACGGAGAAGATGCTGGCCGGCGCGGCGGCGGACGAGAACCCGCCGTACTGGCACGCCGAGGTGCTCACCCACGAGCGGCACGGGCCCGACACGGCGGTGCTGACCGTGCGCGCCCTGCAGCACCCGTTGTCCTGGAAGGCCGGGCAGTACGTCAGCGTCGAGGTGCCCCGGCACCTGCCCCGGGTGTGGCGGACGTACTCGGTGGCGAACGCCCCGAACGACGACAACGTGCTGGAGTTCCACGTCCGTACGCCGGTCGGCGCGGGCTGGGTGTCGGGGGCGCTGGTGCGCCGGACGAAGCCCGGTGACCTGATCCGGGTGGCCGCGCCGATGGGCTCGATGACGCTGGACCGCGACTCGACCCGGGACATCCTCTGTGTGGCCGGCGGGGTGGGGCTGGCCCCGGTCAAGGCGCTGGTGGAGGAGCTGACCGCCTGGAACCGGACCCGTTGGGTGCACGTCTTCTACGGCGCACGCACCGCCGACGAGCTGTACGGCCTGGCCGGCCTGGAGGAGCTGGTCGCCGCGCACCCGTGGCTGTCGGTGACCCCGGCGTGCAGCGACGACCCGGACTTCGACGGCGAGCAGGGCGACATCTCCGACGTGGTGACCCGGTACGGCCCGTGGACGGCGCACGACTGCTACGTCTCCGGTTCGGCCCCGATGGTCCGGGCGACCCTGCGGGCGCTCGCCGAGGACGACGTCCCGCCGCCGCACATCCGGTACGACACCTTCGGCAACCTGTAGCGACTTTCCTCCCCCCGAAAAAACCGGGTCGCGTGCCCCCGCCCCCTGGGGCACGCGACCCGGTCCCCACACCGGCCCCTGACGGCGTCCCGCACGTGCCCCCGCTGGACGCCGTCAGGGGCCGGTCTCGCGGTACTCCTCGACGGGGACCAGCGGCACGCCGGGTGCCATCCGGTCGGTGTAGAGCCGCCCCTCCAGGTGGTCGACCTCGTGCGCGACCAGCCGGGCCATCCCGTACGCGAACGAGGTGATGATCCGGCTGCCGTCCCAGCGGGCGTGTTCCACGTCGACCCGCAGCGGCCGGGGGACCAGTCCCCGGTGGTCGGCGAAGGAGAGGCAGCCCTCGTACTGCTCGTCGGTGTCCGGGCTGACCTCGACCACCCGGGGGTTGAGCAGCACCACCGGCGCGGCGGACCGGTCGGCGGGGCGCACCACGGCAGCGGCCGCGTCGACGCCGACCTGCGGGGCGGCCAGTCCCATCCCGGCGCTGAATGGGTGCAGTTCGTCGACCCGGGTCAGCAGCGCGGTGAGCCGGTCCACCACGTCCCGGGCGGTGGCGGCCTCCCGGGGCAGGTCGAAGGGGCGGGCGGGGCGGCGCAGCAGGTCCGCGTCGGGGGGCAGCACGCCGAGGGCGCGCAGCCGGTCGCCGGCCCGGGCGGCGGCCAGTGCCCGCTCCGCGTCGGCCGGTTCGCTGCGGAACCGCCACTGGAGGCGGTAGCGGGAGTTGAGCGGCGGGTCGTCGATGGACCAGTCGAAGATCGCCCGGTCGCCGCGGTCGTGCCGGCGTACGGGGGTGCGCAGCGGCCCCTCGTCGGCGGAGAGCGAGGTCTCCACGCCCCACACCCGGGGGTCGAGCGCCGCCGGCAGGTCCAGCCGCACCGCCAGGTGGCGGGTGGGCAGGCGGACGGCCCGCTGGAACCAGGGCCCCCACTTCTCCCGCCCGACGTGGTACGCGTACTCGATCTCGGCGCGCTCGCCGGGGTGCAGCGGGAACGGGCCGTCGGCGTTCTCGAAGAGCAGCCAGATCTCCTTGTACGCGTCCCGGTCGTGCTTGGCCCGCCAGTGCATCGGCTCACGGCTGCCGCCGTCGTTGCGGTACGCCCGCAGTCGCAGCTCGGCGAAGGTGAGCGGATGCTCGCGGTGGTGCCGGTTGGAGCGCCCGGGGTCGTCGGGCCACCGGTCGACGGCCACCCGGACCAGGTGCCGGGTGACCGGTTCGGCGCCGACGTTGTGCAGGTGTCGGCGGACCAGGCAGCGGTAGCCGTCGTCGGTGTGGGTGAGGATGGCGGTCTCGCGTTCGACGACCAGGCCGGTGCCCGGGGGGAGCCACTGCCCGGGGGGTGGCAGCTCGCGGTGGACGGGGGCGGCCCGGGCCTGGCGGAGCTGGTCGTACTCGCGGAAGCGCTGCCAGATCGCGCCGCTGGCGTCGAGGACGGCCTCGGCGCGGCGGGCGAAGTCCTCGGTGGGTCGGTGCCGTCGCCCCTCGACGTGGCTGACGTACGACGGGTCGAAGCCCATCAGGGTGGCGAGCTGCTTCTTGGAGAGTCCTCGCCCCGTCCGGTGCCGGGCCAGCTCGGCGGCGAAGGACTCGGCGGCCCGCTCCAGGGGGGAGGTCGTCATCAGCTTCCTCACGGCCGGGATGACAAGTCTTCACGTTCCATCGCTCACGCCGCACCTCAACTGGCGCTTTGCCGACATTTGGCTTGACATCGTGCCGAGTTTCCGCCCGCACCGAGCGGGTAGTACGCGGAGCCCGGGCCGGTCCGCCGCCAGCGACGTCGACGGAGTGACCCGGGCCTCTCCATCCGACTTCGGTAAGCCTTCCCTCAGCACCTCGGGTGTGGTTAGGCTAGCCTTAGTTAACGGACGGCACGTCGGGCAGGGGGACCAGGTGACAGCGGTGATGCCGAGGGGAGACCTCGCCCCGCCGCTCGCCCCGGTGACCGCCACCCTGCGGGCCATGTTCGGCACCGACGACCTGCCCGGCCTCGCGCCGGGCCTGACGGTCGTCGACGAGGCCGGCTGGAGCCCGGCGACCACCCTGGTCGACGGCACCCGGCTGCCCGAGTTCCTGCACGCCGCGACCCGCCGCTGGGGCGGCACCCCGCACGCCTGCGCCGCGCTGGCCTGGAAGTCCTACAGCTACTGGGTGGCCCTGCCAGTGGTGCTGGGCTGGGCCTCGGCCCGCCGCGTGCCGCTGCTCGACCCGGCCGACGTGCTGATCCACTTCGAGGACCACCGGCAGCTGCTCACCATGGGCCTGCGTGGCACGACCCGGGTGGCGGTGCTGCCGAACGACCCGCTGGCACTCTCCGGGCTGCCGGAGGTCCGGGTCGTCGCCGACGAGGCCGAACTGCTCCGGGTGCTGCGCGCCTCGCTGCTCGACGCGCACCTCGCCCCGGTGATCGCCGCGATCCAGGCGGAGGTCCGGGTCGGCGCCCGTACGCTGCTCGGCTCGGTCGCCTCCGGCATCGCGCACGGCATCCTGCGCGCGGCGGACGCCCTCCCGGGCTCCTCGGCCCGGACCGTCGAGACCCTGCTGGACGCGCTGGACCTGGCCGACCTGGTCGAGCTGGTGCCCGGCCCGACCGGCGAGCCGACGGTGCAGCGGCGCACCTGCTGCCTGGCCTTCACCCTGCCGAGCCCCAAGGTCTGCCAGGGCTGCTGCGTCCGTCCCGCCTGACCCGGCGCTCGCGGCGACCGGCCGGCCTGCGTGGCAGCGCACGCCGCCGGTTCACCCGGTGAGCGGGCGGACGTCCCACACCCACACCCCGCCGGTCCAGGTCGGGGTGATCCCGGTCAGCGCGGTCATCGCCGTCCACAACTCCCCGGCGTGCTCCTGCGGTCCCAGGACGACCACTCCGGCCCGCCAGTACCGCAGGTCCGCCACGGCCGCGGCCCGGTCCCGCGCGGTGATCGGTGGGATCTCGCCGGTCTTCGCGACGTGCCCGAAGAAGTTGCTGGTCCGCCGGTACGGGGCGGTGAAGAGGGCGACGTCCGGCTCGGCCGCCCAGGGCCGGGTGTCCGGGTAGAGGAAGTAGCCGCGGGCCAGCGGCATCTCCAGCCCCGTCCGCGACGACCAGCGCAGCGGATCGGCGTACGTGTTGTCGGGCAGCGGCAGGGTGACCACGCTGCGCCCGCCCGCCACGTACGGACGCCAGGCCCCGGAGGTGACGAAGGCGGGCGTCGGATCGAGGCGGGTGGTGGGCAGCGGGGTCGGCAGGAGCGGCAGCAGGGCCATCAGCAGGACGGTGGCGGTGACGAAGTGGATCTGCCGGCGGGCACCCGGGTGCTCGCCGGCCAGCCGGCGGACCCGCTCCAGGCCGAGCGCGAGCAGCACCCCGATGATCGGGGTGATCGCCAGCGACCAGCGGGTGGGGACCACCGAGTGCAGCAGCGGCAGGTTCTCCAGCGCCGCCCAGGGGGCCGGCACGCCGGTGTCGCGGCCGTTGAGCTGGACCTCCCGCCCCAGCGACAGCACGGCGAAGAGCAGGGCGAGGACGGCCAGGCCGAGCACCAGCGCGCTGCGCCGCAACCACCAGACGAGGGCGACGACGAGCACGACCAGCGGCCAGCCGAAGAAGGCGTTCTCCTCGGTGGCGTTGCGCGCCAGCGGGGCGGCGGAGCGGGCGTCGCCGGCCAGCGACTCCCGGGACCAGGCGACGAATGCGGCGAGGTCGGTGCGGTAGCCCCGGATCAACCGGGACAGCCCGTGGTACGAGCCGGGACCGAAGAGCTGGACGTAGAGCGGGTACGCCAGCAGCACGGCGGAGAACGCGGCGGCCACCCCCAGGCCGGCCAGGAACGAGCGCCACCCGCGCCGCAGCTCGGGCCGGCCGACGGCGAGCGCGACCACCACCACGCCCAGCGCGATCGCGGTCATCAGCAGGATCTCGAGGTTCAGGAACGCCTGCCAGACGATCAGCAGCCCGAGCAGGAGGCCGTTGCGCAGCCAGCGTCCGGGCTCGGCCAGGCGCAGGGTCCGCCAGGCGATCAGCGGCACCACGAACTGGGACACGATGTTCGGGTGGGCGTTGGCGTGCGAGACCATCGCCGGGGCGAAGGCGCAGAACCCGGCCCCGAGCCAGGCCGGCCCCCGGGACCGGGTCACCACCCGGGAGAGGAAGAAGTACCAGCTCGCCCCGGTGGCGGCCATTCCGAGCGTGAGGAAGAGCAGGAACGACCATTGCGGTCCGAAAATGACCGTTACGGGCGTCAGCGGTATTGAAATGGACAATACGGATGTATTTGCCATCAGGTTGACGCCGTCCGGCACATTCATCCGGTCCGAACCGAAGGGATAGGCGAATTCGGTCACGACCCGCGCGCCGTGCGCCATCATCCACTCGAACTGCGACTGGTCCGACCGGTTGTCCCGGAGCCCGTGCCCGGGCCGCCACCACAGCCGCGCGGTCACCCAGAACGCCGCCAGCACGAAGCTGAGCACGGCCGCGACGTCCCACCACCGCCCGTCCCGCCGGCGTACGCCGTGGTCGTCGCCGGCCTCGGCGTCCCCGACGCCGGATCGCGCGACCCCGGGGCCCGATTCGGGAGTAGTCATGACAATTCAGAGCGTAGTTGGCCTATGCCGGCGACGTGACATGTTTCGGGGTACTGCCGTACCATGTGCCGGGTTCGCCGACCGTCCATCACGCGCCCAGCCCCCGACCGCATTTCGGCCAACACGGTGCCCCGTTTCCTCCGCGCAACATGCGGATGATTCACTCAGTCGGTCCAGGCGCGGATCGAGTCATACCGTGAGGAATCGACGCATGGCAGAAATCACTGGGGATCAGCGCGTCCAGTCGGAGGTCCTGGAGGGCCTGGCGACGGCGGTCAACCACCGCAGATGGTTCGTCGAGCTGGCCGTGCCCCACCTCGGTGACGACCCCATCGAGATCGGCAGTGGCCTCGGCGACTACGCCCTCGAGTGGGCGCGCCACGTGCCCCGCTTCACCGCCACCGAGGCGGACCCGGACCGGCTGGTCCAGCTCAAGGAGCGGCTCGCCGACGAGCCCACCATCGAGGTGCAGCAGATGCTGCTGCCGCACCCCGGGCGCGGCGACCACAGCGCGGCCGTGTCGTACAACGTGCTGGAGCACATCGAGGACCACGTCGGCGCGCTGCGCAGCATGCGCGACCTGGTCCGCCCCGGCGGCAAGGTGATCATCATCGTGCCGGCGTTCCAGTTCGCGATGAGTCCGGCCGACATCGCCACCGGCCACGTGCGCCGCTACACGAAGAAGACGCTCGCCGCGGCGATGACCGAGGCGGGGCTGACGGTGGAGACCATCCACTACGCCAACGCCCTCGGCCTGATCGGCTACTTCATGGCCACCAAGGTCTTCCGGCTGATGCCGAAGGAGGGCCCGATGGTGAAGGTCTACGACACCCTGGTCCTCCCCGCCACCAAGGCGGCCGAACAGCGGGTACGCCCCCCGTTCGGCCAGTCGGTCTTCGCCGTCGCCCGCGTCCCGGGCTGACGCCGTACGACGGGCGGGGCCCCCG
The DNA here is from genome assembly GCF_900090295.1 of Micromonospora coxensis. Lineage (NCBI taxonomy): Bacteria > Bacillati > Actinomycetota > Actinomycetes > Micromonosporales > Micromonosporaceae > Micromonospora > Micromonospora coxensis. The sequence goes on from NZ_LT607753.1 coordinate 3,359,736, forward strand.
CCGGCGCGGAGGCCCCGTCCGTCGTGTCACGGCTCGCGCCGGGTCACTCCTTGACGTGGAAGGTGGGGCGGATGACCGCCCGGGCCAGGGTGTGGAAGGCCAGGTTGAACCCGACGTAGGCGGGGCTGGCCCCGGGGCCGACGTCCAGCCGCTCGACGTCCACCGCGTGCACCGCGAAGACGTACCGGTGCGGACGGTCGCCGGGCGGCGGGGCGGCCCCGCCGTAGCCGGTGTCCCCGTAGTCGTTGCGGACGCTGAACGCCCCGCCGAGGTCGGCCTCCTTCACCCCGGTCGGCAGCTCGGTCACCGAGGTGGGCACGTCGACCAGCACCCAGTGCCAGAAACCGCTGCCGGTCGGCGCGTCCGGGTCGAAGCAGGTCACCACGAAGCTCTGCGTCCCGGGCGGGAAGTCCGACCAGGCCAGGTGCGGGGAGATGTTCTCGCCGCCAGCGCTGCCGTGCGCGTGGCGCGCGTCCATCGGCTCACCGTTGCGCACGTCGTCGCTGGTGAGGTCGAACGACCCCACGGTCGGCAGCAGCTCGTACGGGTCCGGGGCGATCGGTCGTTCCAGGGTCATCGGGGGTCCTTCCGGTGCGCGTGAAGTCCTGCGCCCTTCTTACCCCGCCGGACCCGCCCGCCGAACCGGAAGCGCCGCGACGTCCGGCCCGAGGCAGCGTCCGACCGGCGCGACGCGCCGGGCGCCCGTCACACGATGTGGTAGCCGCCCACCGACGCGGCGCGCTCGTTGAACGCCGCGAACTGCTCGGTCCACTCCCGTACGGCCGCCGACGGAGGCGCGTCGTCGAGGAACTCCAGCAGGTCGGAGATCACCCCGAGGCTCACCGCCCGACGGGTCCGCTCGGCGATGAACGCCGCCTGCGCCCCGGTGACCCGCGCGCCGACGCCGATGAAGGTGCCGACCGGCAGGCTCTCGTCACCCGGTTCCAGGCCGGGCAGCCGGAACACGGCCTCGACGCCGTCGCCGGTGAGCACGCCGGCCTCGATCATGACCATCCGGACGTAGCTCATCCGGTCGTTGTCGAAGGCGCATCCGACCGCGACGCCGTCGCGCGGCTCGTCGACCGTGAATCCGTAACCCACGAGGCCGGAGGTTACCGGGTGGCTCCGACGTCAAGGCCGGGCATCCGTTGCCGGGGCACGGTCCCCGGACCCGGGGAGCCTCGACCGCGAATCGCCGGTCGAGGCGGTCGCCCCGGTGGGACGGGTCACGGGCCGACGACGACGTTCGCGAGCGGTTCGCCCGCCGCGTACCGCCGGGCCTGGTCGACCAGCAGCCGGCGGGCCCGAGGCGCCAACGCGGCGGTCAGGCCCCCGACGTGCGGGCTGATCAGGACGTTCGGCGCGGACCACAGCGGGTGGTCGGCCGGCAGCGGCTCGGGGTCGGTGACGTCCAGGGCGGCGTGCAGCCGGCCCGCGCCGAGTTCGGCGAGCAGCGCCCCGGTGTCCACCACCCGCCCCCGTGACACGTTCACCAGCAGGGCGCCGTCGGGCATCCGGGCGAGGAAGTCCTTGTCCACCAGCCCCTCGGTCTCCGGGGTCAGCGGCGTGACCAGGATGACGACGTCCGCCCGGGGCAGCAGCTCGGGAAGATCGGAGACCGGCCGTACGCCGGGGCGGGCGCTCCGGGCCACCCGGCTGATCTCCACCTCGAACCCGGCGAGCCGGCGCTCGATCGCGGCGCCGATCGAGCCGTACCCGACGATCAGCACCCGGGAGTCGGCCAGCCCGGTCGACCAGCCCGAGGACCACCGGCCCTCGCTCCCCGCCCGGACGAAGTCCGGCAGCCGACGCCGGGCGGCGAGGGTGAGCGCCACGGCCAGTTCGGCGGTGGCCGCGTCGTGCACGCCCCGGCCGTTGGCCAGCGTCAGGCCGGGCCGCAGGTACGGCAGGACGTGGTCGTAGCCGGCGGTCACGGTCTGCACCACCCGGAGCCGGGGCATCCGGGCGATCGGCTCGCAGAGGCGCGGGTCGATGACCCCGTACGGCACCGCGTAGAACTCGACGTCGTCCAGGTCCCCGGGCAGGGGTCGGTTGCCGTCGTACAGCGCGACGTCCAGGTCATCGAGTTCGGCCACGGCGTCGGGGTGAGGGATCAGGTAGCGCACGGCGACAATCATGCCCCCCGACGACGTGGGCCCGCCGTCCCTACTGATCGGCCGTGGTGTTGACGTAGTTGATCCCGTCGCGGTAGAAGCCGTCGACGGCCCGCTGCACCTCCTTCACGCTCACGGCCTTGCCGGACACCGAGTAGACCCAGTTGACCTGCATGTTCCAGGTCCGGTCGCCGGCGAAGGGCAGATCGATGAGCCAGGCGTTGAGGTGGATGCGCATGGGCGCGCGGGGAAAGGTCTCGCCCCCGCTGCGGAAGACCTCCCGGCCGTCGATCGAGTAGCTGACCCTGCCGTCGACCGCAGTGATCATCAGGGTGTGCCACCCGACGAGGGACCGTTTCAGGGCTCGGGTGGTGCGGTCGCCCTCCTTGGCACTACGCCAGCTGGTGGTGTCGAGTTTCGGGCCGGGAGCACCCCAGCCGCCGTTGGGCTGGTACTCGAAATCGAGTTCGCTGTACGGGCCCGAGGTCGACTCCGGCGAGATCGTGCAGAAGGATTCGATGATGTGGTCGCCGTTGCGACCATCGGTGGGCTCGTCGGCGAAGCGGACGCGCGCCGCGATGGTGCCGGTCAGGAAGGTGTTGTCGACACCGATCAGCTCGGCCTGCCGGGTGCCCTGCCGGGTGCCGTCGGTGCTGACCTGCAACTGGAGCACCTGCCCACCCTTGGCCTTCCGGTTGGCGGGGAAGCTGACGGCGTCCGCCGACCAGGTGTCGGCGATCCCGGGCCCGCCGCCGTCGGTGCGGGCCTGCCACCCGTTGGCGGTCACCGCCGGATCGGTGATGTCGGTGTAGTGGAAGTTGTCGAAGAGCGTGCCGGACGGCACGGTCACGGCCGACACCCTCGAAGGTCGGGGGGACGCGGCTGGCGCGGCGGGACCGGGCTCTTCCCCCCAGGAGAGAGCACCGTCGACATAGCCGGTGACGCGGGTCGAGGGCGCGTAGTGGGTGAGCGACGGATCGAACGAGCGGTCGTCGGCCTGATCCAGGTCCTCACGGTCGAGGCGGTACAGCTGCAACCCGATGCCCTGGCTGGTCTCGCCAGGTGCCAGAGTGCCGGCAGCCGAGGTGAACCCCACCCGCAGGTAATGGGTGGCGCCGGGCGCGGGAACCGGCAGCGCGCTCACGACCTGGGTGACGTTCGCGCAGTCGAGGGCCGTCTGCACGCAGTTCGCCGCGACTCCGGCACCGTCGTCGCTGAAGTAGTACCGGAGCGTCACGCTGTGCAGGGCCACCGGCCGACCGGAGTTGTTGATCACTTCCAGCCACGGCTTGCCGACCGGAGCGGTGGCGGGGGTGTCCGTCCGGTAACGGACGGACAGCGGCGAACCGTCGTCAGCGGGCCCGCCGGCGGTCTTCGCCGTGGTCCGCCACACGCCGTAAAGCACACCCCCGGCAGCGAGGACCACCATGACCATGACCAGGCCGAGCCAGCGGTGGGAGGAACGGGAACGCGACCCCATGCCAGCTCCTTGTCGACTCGACACGTGCGTACCAGAGAGTGCCGACAGGGGGCGTCTGGACAACGCGGGCCATCCTACCGACGCCGATCCGCGCCGTGGTCACGTGAACGTGGTCACGTGACCGGGGGACTCCCCGCTCGCGTGCCCGGCCGTCACCCCTGCTGCTCATCCGAACGGCCAGCGGGAACCGGCCCGCAGGGGGCGTCACCGGCTTGACCAGGTCAGCTATGGTTCTCCTGCTCCGGACCGCGACAGCCGGCCCGGACGGGGGATCATCGAGCGGGGAACTCGTGTCACACAACACCATGGGCGGGGCGGAGCTCGAGAAGACCGCCTTTTTGCAGGGTCTCCGTTGGAGGCACCACACCACTCCGAAGCCCAGCGGCCCGACGCTGCACGACATCGTCGCCATCGTCCCGGCCCGCAACGAGGAAGTCGGGATCCTCACCTCTTTGAACTCCCTGGCCCGGCAGACCTGGCGCCCCGACCGGATCGTCGTGGTCGTCAACAACTCCACCGACCAGACGGAACACTTCGCCCGGCAGTTCGCCGCCGATCCGCGTACACCGCGCACCGACGTCCTGCTGATGCGCGAGAACGAGCACAAGAAGGCCGGTGCCCTCAACTACGGCATCGCCTGGTTGAGCCAGCGGGTCGGCGGACGGCTGGACCCGGTCCAGCACGTCCTGGTGATGGACGCCGACACGGAACTGCACCCGCGGTTCATCGAACGGGCCCGCAAGGTGATCACCTCGGATCCCGAGATCGGCGGCGTCAGTGCCGTCTGTCTGGGCCGTACCGGGCTGTGGCGCAACCCCTGGCAGCGATTCCTGCTGGGCATGCAGATCATCGAGTACGGCCGCGCCGCCAACGCCCGCTTCCAGACCGACGTGCACACCATGTCGGGTGCCGGGTCGTTCTACCGGGGCGTGGCGCTGCAATCGGTCATCGACAAGCGCGGCGCGGTGTTCTGGGAAGACCACCGCAACCTCGTCGAGGACTACGAGACGACGCTGACGCTCAAGGAGTGCGGCTGGAAGGTGACCGCGAACCAGCTGTGCATCGCGTACACCGACCTCATGCCCACCCTGCGTGAGCTGCTGCAACAACGTCAGCGCTGGGTGCGTGGCACCGTGGACGCCCTGCGCGCCCGGGGCTGGACCAAGTTCACCTGGCACTCGATCGCCACCATGATCCTCGGGCTCCTCGGCGTCGTGTACCTCGTCGGCTGGGGAGCCACCCAATTGGCCGACGCCGTCGCGAGCGGCTTCACGCAACAGCCCATCTTCTGGTTCCTGTTCGCGTTCTGGGTCATCTATCCCGCAGTGATGGTACGCAGCCTCGGCTGGAAGGCGATGCTGGTCGAGGCCCTGCTCATTCCCGAGCTGGTCTACACGATCGTCCGCGCCTACTGGCTGCTGTCGTCCCTCCTCAAGTCCTATTTCACGCCCGTGTCGACGTGGAAGTGAAGGCAGCGTCACAGATGAATTCCCTCAAAGGCTTCGGGATCTGCTTCCTCCTGGCGGTGACCCTGGTCGCCATGCGTCAGCTCGCCGAGGTGGAGTACGCCCTTCTCGTCCTGACGGTCGTCCTCATCACCGGCTCCGTCAGCATCTACGTGGCGTCGCGGCAGCGGTACCGCAGGGACCGACGCATCGCGGGGGACTGACCGGTCGGCGGCACGGAACGCTCCCGGTCGGGGTGCGGCCTCGCTGAGTACGGGTGCGGAGGGTGTGGGATTCGAACCCACGAAGACATCGCTGCCTTACCGGTTTTCAAGACCAGCGCCATCGGCCACTAGGCGAACCCTCCCGGGCCGTCACCCGCAGGCGACGACCGGTGCCTAGTCTGCCACGACCGTCGTACCGCCGAGCGGACCTCCCACCCCTAATCGACGGGACGCCGGGGTACGGACGACCGGACGATCGCGCTGATCACGGCGATCATCGGCAACCGAACGGTCCACTATGGCCGGTGTGTCGACACGGGGGCGGGCACGGGCACGCGGTAGCCGGTCCTCCGCCACGACCACCGCGCCCCGATCGGTCCCGACGGCGGGAATCGCGACCCGGGCCCGGCGCGCGGGACGGATCGGGTAAGACTGGGCCATGCGCGCGATGACGATCCCGGAACCCGGCGGACCCGAGGCACTGGTCTGGGCCGAGGTGCCCGACCCGCAGCCCGGCCCCGGCGAGGTGGTCGTGGACGTGCGGGCCAGCGCGGTCAACCGGGCCGACCTGCTGCAACGGCAGGGCTTCTACCCGCCGCCGCCGGGCGCGCCGGCGTACCCCGGTCTGGAGTGCTCGGGCGTGGTCGGCGCGGTCGGTGCCGGGGTGACCGGCTGGGAGGTCGGGCAGGAGGTCTGCGCGCTGCTGGCCGGCGGCGGCTACGCCGAGCGGGTGGCCGTGCCGGCCGGGCAGTTGCTGCCGGTGCCGGCGGGGGTCGACCTGGTGGACGCGGCGGCGCTGCCCGAGGTGGCCTGCACGGTGTGGTCGAACGTGGTGCGGCTGGCCCGGCTCGGCAGGGGCGAGACCCTGCTGGTGCACGGCGGCGGCAGCGGGATCGGCACGTTCGCGGTCCAGCTCGGCGCCGCCCTCGGCGCGACCGTGGTGGCTACCGCCCGGGCGGCCAAGCACGAGCGGCTGCGGGAGCTGGGGGCGGCGCACACCGTCGACTACCGGGAGCAGGACTTCGTCGAGGAGGTCCGCCGGGTCACCGACGGCCGGGGCGCGGACGTCATCCTGGACATCATGGGCGCGTCGTACCTGTCGCGGAACGTGGCGGCGCTGGCCGACGGCGGCCGGCTGGTGGTCATCGGCATGCAGGGCGGCCGGAAGGCCGAGCTGGACCTGGGCGCGCTGCTGGCGAAGCGGGCCTCGGTGGCGGCCACCGCGCTGCGCTCCCGCCCGCTCGACGACAAGGCGGAGATCGTCCGTGGGGTCCGCGACGAGGTCTGGCCGCTGGTCGAGTCGGGGGTGGTCCGGCCCGTCGTGGACCGGCGGCTGCCGATGACCGACGCGGCGCAGGCGCACCGGCTGGTCGAGTCGAGCGACCACCTCGGCAAGGTGCTGCTCACCCTCGGCTGACGTCGGGGCGGGGCAGCACCAGCCGGGCGCCTGGCCCCTCGCCGGCCAGGGAGTCCCCCGGGTTGTACAGCCGGCACCGCTGCAACGACAGGCAGCCGCAGCCGATGCAGCCGTCCAGCTCGTCGCGGAGCTTGCCGAGCAGGCGGATCTTGTCGTCCAGCCGCTCCCGCCAGGCGGCGGAGAGCGCCGCCCAGTCGTCCGGGGTGGGGGTGCGCGAGGAGGGCAGCGAGTCCAGCGCCTCGCGGATCTCCTCCAGCGAGATGCCGACCTGCTGGGCGATCCGGACGAACGCCACCCGGCGCAGCTCGGTGCGCGCGTAGCGGCGCTGGTTGCCGCCGGTGCGTTCGGCGCGGAGCAGGCCGAGCCGCTCGTAGTAGCGCAGCGCCGAGGGCGCGACCCCGCTGCGGGCGGAGAGCTGGCCGATGGTGAGTGATTCCTGCATCAGTCGCCTTGAGTTGAAGTGAACTTCAACTTGCAGGCTAGCCGCATGACGACCACGACCGCCACCGCCCCGCCGGGCCCACCGCTGCCGGGCCCGGTCGCCGCCCCGCTGGAACGGCTCCGCGCCGGCCGCGAGTTCGGCGCGAACGTGTACTCCACCATCGACGTGCTCTGGGTGCTCTACGACCGCGTCCTGCGGATCACCCCGCACCGCGTGGACGATCCGGACCGGGACCGCTTCCTGCTCTCCAAGGGGCACGCCGTCGCCGGCTACTACGCGGTGCTCGCCGCCAAGGGCTTCCTGCCCGAGCACTGGCTGGACGACCAGGGCGGCCCGGACAGCCGCCTCGGCGACCACCCGGACCGGATGCTCGTCCCCGGCGTGGAGATCGGCTCGGGCTCGCTCGGGCACGGCCTCGGCCTCGGCGTGGGCACCGCGCTCGGGCTGCGCGCCCAGGGCCGCACCGACCCCCGGGTGTACGTGCTGCTCGGCGACGCCGAACTCGACGAGGGCTCCAACCACGAGGCGATCGCGTACGCCGGCGCGACCGGGCTGGCCAACCTGACCGCGATCGTGCTGGACAACCGGTCGGCGAGCCACGGCTGGCCGGGCGGGGCGGCCAGCCGGTTCACCGTCAACGGGTGGACCGCCGCCACCGTCGACGGGCGCGACCACGACGCCCTGCACACCGCCCTGACCGGGCACGACCGACACCGGCCGCACGTCGTCGTCGCGGTCGTCACCGACGGGGAGCAGCCGTGATGCGGGAGACCTTCATCGACACCATGACCGACCTGCTCGCCGAGGACCCGCGTACGGCGGTGGTGCTGGCGGACATCTCCGCCGCGTCGTTCGTCCCGGCCGCGCGCCGCCACCCGGACCGGGTGCTCAACGTCGGCATCCGGGAGCAGTTGCTGATCGGGGTGGCCGGCGGGCTGGCGCTGACCGGGCTGCGACCGGTGGCGCACAGCTACGCGCCGTTCCTCGTCGAGCGGGCGTACGAGCAGATCAAGCTGGACCTGGACCACCAGGGCGTCGGGGCGGTGCTGGTCGGCGTCGGGGCGTCGTACGACCGGGCGTCGGCGGGCCGCACCCACCTGAGCCCCGCCGACGTGGCGCTGATCGACAGCCTGCACGGCTGGACCGTGCACGTGCCGGGGCACCCGGGCGAGGTGGCGCCGCTGCTGCGTGCGACGGTGGCCGCGGACTCGTCGGCGTACCTGCGGCTCTCCACCCAGCAGAACGCGCGGGCGTACCCGGACGGTGGCGACCTGCGGGTGGTGCGCGACGCCGGCCCCGGCGCGGCGCTGCTGGTGGCGGTCGGGCCGGTGCTCGACGCCGCGCTGGCCGCGGTGGCCGACCTGCCGGTGACGGTGGCCTACACCCACCGGCCGCGCCCGTTCGACGTGGCCGGCCTGCGGGCGCTGGCCGGCACGGAGGTGGTGCTGGTGGAGCCCTACCTGGCCGGCACCTCGGCGCGGGTGGTGTCGGAGGCGCTCGCCGACCGGCCGCACCGGCTGCTCAGCCTCGGCGTGGGCCGGGCCGAGCTGCGCCGGTACGGCACGGCGGAGGACCACACCCGCTGGCACGGGCTGGACGCGGCCGGCCTGCGCCGGTCGGTCGACGGCTTCCTCGGCGAGCTGGCCACGGTGGGCTGAGCCGGGCATGCCGTCCTCGGCGGGCCGAGCCGGCGAACCGCGAGTGCCGGGCCGAGCCGGCGAACCGGCAGTGCCGGGCCGAGCCGGCGAGCCGTCAGCGGCGGGCCGGGTCCACGGGGCGGCGGCGGGTGCGCTCGCGGCCGAGGATCCAGAGCGCCTCGACGCCGTCCTTCCAGGTGATCTTCTTGCCCTCCTCGCGACCACGCGCCCGGTAGCTGATCGGCACCTCGTACGGGCGGATCCGGCGGCGCAGCAGCTTGCCGGTCACCTCCGCCTCCATGCCGAAACCCCGGGAGCGGACGTCGAGGGAGCGGTACAGCTCGACCGGCATCAGCTTGAAGCAGGTCTCCAGATCCCCGATGTACGAGTTGAACAGCACGTTGGCGGCCATCGTGACGCCCTTGTTGCCCATCACGTACCAGAAGCTGTAGGCGCTGTGGCTGCCGAAGGTCCGATTGCCGTAGACGACCGTGGCACGGCCGTCGAGGACCGGGTCGAGCAGCCGCGGGATGTCCTGCGGGTCGTACTCCAGGTCGGCGTCGAGGATGACCATGTACTCACCCTCGGCGCTGTCCACCGCCGTCTTGATGGCCGCGCCCTTGCCCGCGTTGCGCTGGTGGGTGATCACCCGCAGCCGCGCGTCGTCGGCCCGGCCGAGGATCTCACCGGTGCCGTCCCGGCTGCCGTCGTCGACCACGACCAGCTCGATCTCGCACGGGTAATCGACCGCCAACGCCTGCTTGAGGGCGTCCGCGATGCGTTCTTCCTCGTTGTAGACCGGCATGAGGATCGAGAGCTTCACGGGGATCGTCTCCACGGTGGGCACAGTAAGTCGGACATAGCCTAGCCTGGCTGGTCAGTGAGGTGGACCCCGCCACCATCGGCGTCCGGCACCCGCCCATTCAGGCGGATGGTGTTTACTTCCGCCCATGTCGGCAGCCGGCTCCCTGGTCGTGGTGGCACCCGTCGCCGCATTCGTCGTGCTCACCTCGCTGCTCAAGCCCCGCCACGGGGACGCGGTGGCACCCCTGCGGCTGGCCGTCGTCCGCGCCGCGCTGCTGACCGGCGGCTACGCCGTGGTCACCGTGGAGCTGCTCGGCGCGGCGGGCGCGCTCACCGCGCCGGCCTTCGCGCTGGCGTGGCTGCTCCTCCTCGCGGTCACCGTCGCCGCCGCCGGGCTGCGGGCCCGGCGCGGCACGGCCGCCGCCCCGGCCACCGCCCGCGTGCCGGCCCTGGTCGGCGCGGGCACCGGGGGCACGCCCGCACCCGCCGGTTCGCCGGACCCCGGCCCGGCGTCCGCGCGGGACGGGCTCGCGGCGGCACCGGCCGGCCCGCGCGCCCGGCTGGCCGAGTTCCGGCGTACGGCGGGGCGCGGCGAGCGGCTGCTGGCCGGCACGGTCGTCGGGGTGGTGCTGGTGGAGCTGCTCGTGGCGCTGCTGGCCGAGCCCAACAACTACGACTCGCAGACCTACCACCTGCCCAAGGTGGAGCACTGGGTGGCGCAGGGCAGCCTCGAGTTCTGGCCGACCGCGATCCACCGGCAGGTGACCATCCCGCCCGGCGCGGAGTACCTGCTGCTGCACCTGCGGCTGCTCACCGGCGGCGACGTGCTGCACAACCTGGTGCAGTGGGCGGCCGGGATCGGCTGCCTGGTGGCGGCCACCCGGGTCGTCGCCCAGCTCGGCGGCGGCCGGCGGGCCCAACTGCTCACCGCCTTCCTGCTGGCCACCACGCCGATGGTGGCGCTCCAGGCCACCAGCACCCAGACCGACCTGGTCGCCGCCGCCTGGGCGGCCTGCGCCGGGACGCTCGCCCTGGACGGGCTGCGCCGCCGCGCCGGCTGGGGCGACCTGCTCGCGCTCGGCGCGGCCACCGGGCTGACCGCGCTGACCAAGACCAGTGGCCTGATCGCGGTCGGCCCGCTGCTGGTGCTCTGGGGCGTCGCCCAGCTCCGGCTGGCCATCCGTCCCACGGCCTCGGGCGCCGGTCCGACGACGGCCCCGGACGACGGCGCCCGAGCGGTGCACGGGCCGGATCCGCAGGGCGGGACGGGCAGCGCGCACGGGCCGGATCGGCGGGGCGAGGCGGTCGCCGTGCCCGGGCCGACCGCGCGACCTGCGGCCGGGGTGGCCCGGACGGTCGCCGGGTCGCTGCTGGTGCTGCTGGTCGCGGCGGCGGTGGTCGGCCCGTTCCTGGCCCGGGTGACCGCCGAGTTCGGGCACCCGCTCGGCCCGCCCCGGCTGCGCGAGTCCATCCCGATGGAACGGCACGACCCGGCCTCGGTGCTGGTCAACGCACTGCGGATCGGGCACACCGCGTTCGACACCCCGCTCGCGCCGCTGCGCACCGGCAGCGCGGAGGCGATCATGGCGGGTTCCCGGGCGATCGGCGTCGACCCGCAGGACCGGGACATCACCTTCGGCCGGGAGGTCTTCCCGGTGCCGGCCTGGTACCCGGACGAGGACCGGGTGGCGTTCCCGCTGGCCGGTTCGCTGGCCCTGCTCGGCGCGGTGTTCGCGCTGGCCCGGCCAGGCCGGATCAGCCCGGAGCGGGCCGGGGCGCTGCGGGCGTACGCCTCGGCGATCGTGGTCGCCGTCGTGCTGCACACCGCGATGATCAAGTGGCAGACCTGGGGCAACCGACTGCTGCTCTACGCGCTGGTGGCGGCGGTGCCGCTGGCCGGGCTCTGGCTGGACGCGCTGTTCCGGCGACGGCTCGTACCCGGACGCCGTTCGGTGGCGGCGTCGCTGGCGGTGACCGTGCTGGCCACCTCCGCGCTGGCCGGGGTGCTGGCCCTGTCGTACGGCTTCCCACGCCGGCTGGTCGGGGCCGGGTCGGTCTTCACCACCTCGGAGTGGGACACCCGGTTCCTGCGCCGGCCACACTGGGCCGAGGAGTTCCGCTGGGCCGCCGACGCGGTACGGCGGGACGGCGCGCGCCGGATCGGGCTGGTCCAGCAGAACGACAACTGGGAGTACCCCTGGTGGTTGCTGCTGCGCGACGCCGAGGGCCGCCCGCCGGAGCTGGTGGCGTTGCAGTCGGTGCTGCCCGACCGGCCGCCGGCCGATCCGTCGACGGTGGACGCGATCGTCTGCACCGGCAGCCGCGCGGCCTGCGTCAAGCTGGTGCCGGCGGGCTGGCGGGTCGAGTACCGCGACTACGTCGGCTACGCCCTGCCGCCCGGCCGCTGACCCCGCGCCGCCGGGGCACGTGGCCGGGCCGCGCCCGGCTCGTGGGTCCGGCCCGCCCGGTTTCGAGGCCCGGCGGCGCAGATGACGGAAACCTTTCCGAGAGACATTCACATAGCTGCGTCCCCGGCGCTACCTTCCGGTAACTCGATCGACGTCCCGCGATCGAGTGCGAAAGGAGTGCGTCGATGCCTGGCACCCCCACCCGGCGCGCACCGGCGGTCCGGCGGCGTCACCTCGCCGTCGTCACCGCCGCCGCCCTCGTCCTGCCCCTGCTCCTCGGACCGGTGTCCCCCGCCGCCGCCGCCGACCGTCCGACCGTCCAGCCACTCCCGACGAACCTCGAAGCGGTCCGCGCCGCCGAGGCCACTGCGCTCTACGGCTCACCGGAGATCCGGCCGCTGGAGCAGCGCCGCACCGCCCTGGTGACGATGGGCGACAGCGAGATCTCCGGCGAGGGTGTGGGCAACTACGTCCCCGGCACCCACCAGCCCGGCAACTGGTGCGACCGCTCGTACGACCAGGCGGTCTTCCGCACCGGCATCCCGGCCGACGAGAAGTACAACATCGCCTGCTCGGGGGCCACCCCGTGGAACCTGGTCGCCGGCGGTCCCACCCAGCACAACGAGCTGAACCAGGGCGACCACCTGGCGATCAAGGCGCGCAACACGCACGTCCGCCTGATCTGGGTGGTGGTCGGGGCCAACGGTGACGGCACCATCCAGTTCGGGCCGGTCGCCACCGACTGCGCGGTACGCCGGGTCTTCTTCCAGGGCCCCTGCTACCCGACCTACACCGACCAGTGGACGATCCGCACCGACGGCAGCCGCCGCGCCGTCGAGGAGGCGCTCACCTCGATCCGCCGCACCATGACCGACGCCGGCTACCTGCGCTCCGACTACGAGCTGGTGCTGATGTCGTACCCGAGCCCGGGCAGCCCGGACGTGGAGGACAACCCGAACTTCCCCGGCTGGTACTCCGGTGGCTGCCTGCTCTACCTGGCCGACATGGCGTTCGCCCGGAACAAGGCGGTGCCGCTGTTCGAGACGGCGCTGCGCGCGGCGGCGGCCAACACCGGCACCCGCTACCTGGACGCCAGCCGGCTGTTCCACGGCCACGAGGTGTGCGCCGACGTCACCGCGGTGCGCGGCCTCTACATCGAGGTGGGGGTCTGGGACGAGAACGCCGCCCGGCAGTCGTTCCACCCGAACGCCCGGGGCCACGGCATGTTCGCCCAGTGCGTCACCCAGTTCTGGAATTCCGGCCAGCAGCGGGCCACCTGCGTCGATCCGGCCAGCACCGGCGCCGGGGTGCTCTACCCCGGGCTGTTCGAGTTCAAGCAGCTGCGCAACGTCGCCACCGGCACCTGCGTCGACGGGAAGGGCTACGACTCGCGCAACGGCACCGTCCAGCAGTCGTACGCCTGCCACGGCGGGCGCAACCAGGGCTTCTGGTACGACCCGACCCGCCGGTCGCTGCACACCGAGCTGTCCCACGACCGTTGCCTGGACGTGGCGGGCGGCTCGCTGACCGCCGGCACCGCGGTCAACGTGTACGACTGTCACGGCGGGGCCAACCAGCAGTTCGTCATCGCCGGCAACCAGTTCCGGGCGGCCGGCGCGACGAACCTCTGCCTGGCCTTCGACAACCCGTGGTTCGGCGCCCCCCGGCTGCGGCTCGCCACCTGCTCCACCAGCACCCGCCAGCAGTGGTCCTTCGAGTCCCGGTCGTTCGCCGATCCCGTCGGGTACGGCCACGACGACTTCATCGGCTCCCGGGTCTACTGACCGGTCCCGGGACCCGCCGAACGGTCACCGGTCCACGAGCGACACCGAGCCGGCGCGGACCACCGCGCCGGCTCGCCCGCAGCGGCCCGCCGGGTGTCCGGCGGGCCGCGCGCTCACTTCTGCTTCAGCGGGACCACGATCAGCCGCGCGACGCTGGCGTCGCCGTCCTTCGCCCCGGCGACGCCGACCGTCGTGCCGACCGCGATGTCGGTGGACCGGATGGTGGTCCGCCGCTCGACCACCCGCAGCTTGTCGCCGAGGGTCCAGGTCAGCGTGAAGCCGTCGGCGGACTTCACGGTCACCGAGTCGCCGTCGATCGCGGTGACCTGGCCGCGCTGCACCACGACGGTCTTCGTCCCGCCGTCCTTCGTCTGCACGACGGCCTCGCCGTGCAGGGTGTTCTTCCGCAGCAGCACCCGGGCCTGCCGCCGCTTGCGCCACTCCTCGGCCCGCTCGCCACGGGTCTGCTCCGCCGGGGCGGCCGACGACGACGGCGTGGGCGCGGCCGCCTGAACGTCCAGCTCGGCCGGGTCGAAGCCGAGCGCGGCGAGCGCCTGGCCCTCGACGCCCAGCGCGGCGGCCACGTCGACCGCGGCGGCGGCCGGGGCGTCCGGCGTGACCGAGGCCGGACCGCAGCCGGCGACACCCAGCGCGATCGCCGCGAGCAGCGACGTGGTGCCGACGGCGAATCTCTGACGTGCCATGGGGGTCTCCCTCTCGTCCGTGGTGTGCCCAGCGTCGCGCGTCCGGATGGGCGCAGGGTCAGACCGATGTTCGGGTCGGGTAAGGATCACCGGGCAGCCGGACGGTGAACGCCGCCCCGCCCTCGGCGGCGTGCCCGGCGACGATCTGTCCGCCCAGGCGGCGGACCAGTCCGGCGGCGAGCGCCAGCCCCAGCCCGCTGCCCACCTTGCGCACCCCCCGGTACCGCTGGTGCAGCGCGCCGCGCTCGAAGGCCACCGCCAGGTCGTCGTCGGTGAAGCCGGGTCCGCCGTCGCGGACCTCCACGAACCCGCCGGCCGCCGGGGTCGGACCGGCCGGCCGGACCGCGAGCACCACCGGCGCCCCCGGCGGTACGACCCGCAGCGCGTTCTCCAGCAGCCCGTCGACGACCTGCCGGATCCGCCCCGGGTCGGTGTACGCGGGCACCGGCGCGTCCGGCACCTCCACCCGGAACGGGACGCCGACCGCCGCGCACCGGTCGGACCAGGTGCGCTCGGCGTCGACGGCCAACCGGACGAGGTCGACCGGCACCGGTTCCAGCGGGAAGTCCGCCGCCTCCAGCCGGGCCAACGCGAGCAGGTCGCTGACCAGCCGGTCGAGGTGTTCGGCCTCGGCGAGCATGGTGCGGCCGGTGCCGGGGGCCTCGTCCGGACCGACCACCCCGTCGGCGAGCGCCTCGGCGTACCCGCGGATCGCGGTCAGCGGGGTGCGCAGCTCGTGCGAGACGGAGAGCAGGAACTCCCGCTGCCGGCCCTCGCTGGTGGCCAGCGCGGCGGCCAGCCCGTTCAGCGCGTGCGCCAGGTCGGCCACCTCGTCCGGCGGCTCCACCGGTACGCGCACCGCCCGGTCACCCGCGCGCAGCCGGGCGGCGGCGGTGGCGGCGTGCCGGATCGGCCGGGCCAGCCGGCGGGCCAGCAGGAGCGCGGCCACCACCCCGGCGGCGAGCCCGGCGAGCAGCGGCAGCCAGAGGCTACGGAGCACCTGCCGCCACGGGCCGTCGGTGGTGGCCCGGGTCAGCACCACACCGCTCCCGCCGGGCAGGGCCCGCCCCTCGACCAGCGCCCGTTCGCCGTTCACCAGCCGACGTCCGGAGACGTCCCGGCCGGCGGCGATCCGGTTCACCACCTGCCGGGGCAGGCCGGGGCGGTCCACCGCGCCGCCCTGCACCACGTACACGTCGATCTCCTGCTGGCGGAGCTGGCGGATCAGCCGCTCCCCGGCGGCGTCGCGCTGACGGCTGGGGCGGACCCGGAGCACGTCGGCGGCGAGGCGGGCCTGGGCGGCGAGCGCCTCGGAGTCCCGGCGTTCCACGCCGCGTACCGCGAGGGGGACCGCGACCAGGGCGGTGACCAGCACGGAGACCAGCGCCACCGCGCAGGTGACGAGGACGGCGCGGGCGGTCAGCGTGTGGGCGAAGCGGCGGCGCCGGGGCGGCGGCGCCGGGCGGGGGGCGATCACCGGCAACGCGACGGTCGGCCCGTGCGGCTGGTGCGGACCGGCGGGCGGGTGCGGGTACGGGCCGGGTTCAGGCATCGGCCGCGTACCCGACGCCACGGTGGGTCCGGATCACGCTGGCCGCGCCGAGCTTGGCGCGGACCTGGGCCACGTGCACGTCGACCGTGCGGGTGCCGCTGTGCGCGGCGTAGCCCCAGACGCCGGCCAGCAGCTCCTCCCGGGTGAACACCCGGCCGGGGCGGGCCATCAGGTGGGCGAGCAGGTCGAACTCGGTGGAGGTGAGCTGCACCGGGCTGCCGCCGGCGGTGACCGTGCGGCGGGTCGGGTCGAGGGTGACCGGTCCGACGGTGCGCGGGCGCTCGGCCCCCTCGGGCGCGCCACCGGTGCGGCGCAGTACCGCGCGGACCCGGGCGACCAGTTCGCGGGGGCTGAACGGCTTGGTGACGTAGTCGTCGGCGCCGAGTTCCAGACCGACGACCCGGTCGACCTCGTCGTCGCGGGCGGTGAGGAAGATGACGGGCGTCCAGTCGCCCGTCTCGCGCAGCCGACGACAGATCTCGGTGCCGGCCATGCCGGGCAGCGCGATGTCCAGCACGCAGGCCACCGGTCGGAGCCGGCGGGCGGCGGCCAGCCCGGCCGCGCCGTCCCGCTCCAGGTGTACGCCGAAGCCTTCCCGGGTCAGGTAGAGCCGGACCAGGTCGGCGATGGCCGGCTCGTCCTCGACGACGAGGACGAGCCCACGCTGCGGGGCGTCGGCGGTCACCGGCCCATGATGACCGACCGCGGTCACCTCCGGCGTACGGCGGTGTTCGGGTCAGGTAAGGATGCGGTCGACGGCCGGTACGGGGCGCAGGCCGGGATCGGCCGTGGCCGGCGTCTCGCCGATGGTGGCGACCACCCGCTCCTTCGCCGGGCGCAGCCGGGTCCGGAAGGCGTGGTGCAACAGGGTGTCGAGCTGCCAGACCTGCTTCGGGTGCTGAGTGTGCACGACGAACCGCTCGCGGACCCCGTCGATCGCGGTGGCGGCCAGTTCGACGGACTGGGAGCGCGGGTCGGGGCTCCAGGTGACGTTGCTCAGCTCGCGCAGCTCCGTGTTGAGGTGCAGGCGGAGCCGGTGCAGCACCCGCGTCTGCTGGGTGACCACCATCCGGCGGTGGGTGAGCAGGAGCAGGTACTCACCGGCGACCGGCCGATCGGGTCGGCTGCACCGGGCGACCAGGATGGTGGCGTCGCCGGAGCCGACGCACTGGCGGAAGACCGGCATGTGCCGGCTCGCCGTCTGGACCGCCAGTCCGGTCTCGGCGGCGGCCGGGAGGAACGTTCGCGAGAAGACGTCCATGCCCTGCCCAACGAGCCGTGACCTGGGGTGATGTGGGTCACTACCAACATTTTGGAAGTTCCACGCCCCCTGTCGCACCGCCTGTGCGACGTCCGGGGACCACGCCTTTGAGGAGGTCCCCGCTAACGGACCGCCCGGGTCACCGCCGACCACAGCGCCCGCGCCCAGGGCCGGCTCCGCGTGATCGTGGCCGAGCCGTACCGGATGCTCACCGGTTCGACGTCGAGGTAGTTGCTGTCGATGTTGATCCGGACGCCACCCCAGGTCTCGTGGTGGTCACCCTGGTACTGCTTCATCCGCTGCTTCGGCTGCCAGTACGACGCCGGGATCCGGGAGTCGGTGGTGCTCTTCACGCCGTCCCAGTTGGCGAAGTCCAGCAGGTCGGGGCGGGCGTGCCCGCGCTGCGCGTACGCGCCGACGTGGTCGGCGAGGCCGGCGGAGGCGACGTTGGTGTAGAGGCCGGACAGGTAGCCGTGGTCGTGCAGCCGGCCGGTCCAGGCGCTGCTGAACGTCAGCACCGCCGTGGAGCAGGCCGCGTCGCCCGCGGGGTAGCGCTCCATGTCCAGGATGATCGTGCTGCGCGCGACGAGCCCCAGGTTGCGCGCCTTCGCCACCGCGTCGTCGGCCGCCGCCCGCCCCTGGGCCGCCGCCTGGGCCGGGTCGATCCGCCGGCTGTACGTCGAGCAGGGCGCCTGGAGCCCGACGTAGAGCGGGAAGAACCGCCACCCCTTGGCCTGCTGCTTCGACACCCAGTCCCGGGTCAGGTTCGCCTGGGCGCAGCCCCGGTTGACCCCGCCGATGTAGATCCCGACCGCCCGGTACGGCGACTGCAACCACGCGGTCATCGCGGCGTCCGAGGGAGCGGCGCAGGTGTCGAAGCCGAGCCCGGTGAAGGCGCCCGGGTGCGGACCGGTGTACCCGGCCGCGGCGGCGGGCCGGGGCGCGGCGCCGACCGTCACCGTCGCCAGCAGCATCCCGGCCACGGCGGCGGTGAGCAGCCGGCGGGCGGCCCGGCGCAGACCCGACGGAGCGGAGGTGATCGTCACGGGTTCCCCGTTCTGGTGAAGGTCGTTCGGGCGGCGGAGCGGCGGTGGACACGCGCTCCACACCGCCCGGGGGATCAGGCCCGGCCTCGCCGGGCTGCCCACCCGGTCGGCGTCCGCTCCGTCATGGGTGGACATCGGAAGGGTTCGGTTCAGCGGGTCCGCGTCACCACACCCGACCGGTACCGCGTCGGTGCGAGGTCCAGGTAGTTGCTGTCGATGTTGATGGTGACGCCGCCCCACGTCTCGTCGTGGTCGCCCTGGTACTGCTTCATCCGCCGCTTCACCCAGTACGTCGCCGGGATGGCGGGGTCGGACACCGTCTTCACGCCGTCCCAGTTGGCGACGTCCACCAGGTCGGGAGACACGTGTCCGGGCCTGCCGTAGGCGGCCACGTGGTCGGCGAGGCCGCCCCCACCGCTGCTGGTGTAGAGGCCGGAGAGGTAGCCGTGCTCGTGCAGGCGGGCACTGTACGCGCTGCTGAACGAGAGCACCGCGGCCGAGCAGGCGGAGTCGCCCGCGGGGTAGTACTCGATGTCCAGGATGAGGGTGCTCTGCGGGACGATGCCGAGGTTGCCGGCGTTCGTCGCCGCGTCGTCGGCCGCCGCCCGACCCTGGGCCGCCGCCTGCGCCGGATCGATCCGCCGCAGGTAGGTCGTGCAGGGCGCCTGGAGTCCCACGTAGAGCGGAAAGAGCCGCCAGCCCTTCGCCTGCTGGCTCGCCACCCACTCCCGGGTCAGGTTGGGCTGGGCGCAGCCCCGGTTCACCCCACCGATGTAGACGCCGACCGCCCGGTACGGCGACTGCAGCCAGGCGGTCATCTCGGCGTCCGACGGCGCGGTGCAGGCGTCGAAGCCCAGCCCGGTGAAGTCGCCCGGATGCGGCCCGGTGTAGCCGGCCGCCTGGGCCGGTGCGCCCGTGGCCGGGACCGCTGCGGCGGCCAGGAGCATCCCGGCCACGGCGGCGGTGAGCAGCCGGCGGGCGGCCCGGCGCAGGCCCGACGGAGTGGAGCTGATCGCCACGGATTCCCCGTTCTGGTGAGGTTCGTCGGACGGCGGAGCGGGCGTGGACACGCGCTCAACACCGACCGAGGGCCAATCCTGCCTGGCCCACGACAGGCTGTCCACCCCGTCGGCGTCCTGTTCGGAACCTGCCGGGACGTCGCCGCCGGCCGACTCCCGCCAGCCGGCCGGACGCACGTCGTAGCGCTTGCGGATCCGCGAGCCGGGCGGCGGACGGTCAGGCCGGCAGCGGCTCGAAGAGTTCGCCGAGCCAGCCCGGCACCGCCGCGGCGTACTCGGCGCGGGCCGGGTCCGGGGTGTCCAGGGCGCGCCGCCAGGAGAGCGACCGGCTGACCACGGTGACCCGCATCGCCACCGTGGCCGCCTCGCGCAGGCTCGCCCGGTCGTGCCGGTCGGTCCACGCCTCCAGGTAGGCGTCGCGCAGCCGCAGCAGCGCCGGGTCGCCCGGCGCGAGCCCGGCGGCGTACGCCACCGAGCGGAGCGTCACCAGCAGGGTCCCGAAGGGGTGGGCCACGGAGGCGTCGCCCCAGTCGAAGAAGCGGTAGCCGTCACCGGCCACGAAGACGTTGCCGTCGTGCAGGTCGTCGTGCTGGACGCTGGCCGGTACGCCGTACTCGGCCAGCCGCCGGCAGAGCCCGGCGAACTCGTCCCGGTACGCCCGCAGCCGCTCGTGCGACTCGGCGGTGAGCCCGTCCGGCGAGCCGCGCAACATCGCCGCGTCGTCGTCGAGCAGTTCGGCGTAGAGCGCCGGCAGCCGCTGCGGCCGGTGGTCGGGCACCCCGGCGTCCAGCAGGGCGCGCACGTGCGGGGCGACCGCGAGCTGGAGGGCGGCGTACCGGGGCAGCAGCCGCTCCCAGTGCGACAGGTCCTGCTGCCCGGTGTCGCGCAGGCTCGGGCCGCCGTCGGGGAGCAGCGACCAGCCCCGGCGGACGTCGAGCGCGATCGGGTCGAGCACCTGGCCCGGGGCGAGCCGGGCCAGCTCCGCCAGCAGCGCCGCCTCGTGCCGGGTGCCCGGGTTGTTGGCCTTGAACCAGGCGTCCCCGGCGCCGGTGGGCACCCGCCAGACCAGCGACCAGGGGCGCACCCGGGGCTCGACCGGGCCGGTGACCCGGCGGCCGTGCCGGCCGAGCGCGTCGGCGATCCAGGCGAGCGCGCCGTCGCGCCACAGCGGGTCCGACCAGTCGGGAGCGGGGGCAGTCGTCACGGTCCGCAGGCTAGGCGGGGCACGCTCACGGCGGCCAGCGAATTCAGAGCAGCTCGACGATGGTGGCGTTGGCCATGCCGCCGCCCTCGCACATGGTCTGCAGGCCGTACCGGATGCCGTTGTCCCGCATGTGCGCCAACATGGTGGTCATGATCCGGGCGCCGCTGGCGCCGAGCGGGTGGCCGAGGGCGATCGCGCCGCCGCGCGGGTTGAGCCGCTCCGGGTCGGCCTCGGTCTCCGCCAGCCAGGCGAGCGGCACCGGGGCGAACGCCTCGTTCACCTCGTACACGCCGATCTCCTCGATGCCCAGCCCCGCGCGGCGCAGCGCCTTGGCGGTGGCCGGGATCGGCGCGGTGAGCATGGCGACCGGGTCGTCGGCGGCCACCACGGCGGTGTGCACCCGCGCCAGCGGACGCAGGCCGTGCCGGCTGGCCCACTCGCTCGTGGTGACGGCGAGCGCGGCGGCCCCGTCGGAGATCTGCGACGCGGAGCCGGCGGTGACCACGCCGTCGGCCCGGAACGGGGTCTTCAGCTCGCCGAGCTTCTCCAGCGTGGTGTCCCGCCGGATGCCCTCGTCGGCGGCGAACTTGCCGCCGTCGGCGAGCGCCACCGGGGCCAGTTCCGGGTCGAACGCCCCGGCGTCCTGCGCCGCGGCGGCCTTCTCGTGGCTGGCGAGCGCGAACTCGTCGAGCTGGGTACGGGAGAAGTGCCAGCGGGCGGCGATCAGCTCCGCCCCGACGCCCTGGTTGAACGGCAGCGGCTGGTCGTCGGCGAAGCCCTCCACACCCCGGTACCGCTGGCGGATCTGGTCGCTGAAGGGCATGCCGTCGGCGACGCTGGAGCCCATCGGCACCCGGGTCATCGACTCGACCCCACCGGCGACCACCAGGTCGGCCTGGCCGGAGAGCACGGTGGCGGCGGCGAAGTGCAGCGCCTGCTGGCTGGAGCCGCACTGCCGGTCCAGCGTGGTGCCGGGGACCGACTCGGGCCAGCCGGCGGCGAGCACCGCGTTGCGGGCGACGTTCCAGGACTGCTCGCCGACCTGGGAGACGCAGCCCCAGACCACGTCGTCCACCTGGCCCGGGTCGATCCCGGTGCGCTCGGCGAGGGCGCGCAGCACGTGCGCCGAGAGGTCGACCGGGTGCACGGCGGCCAGGCTGCCCTTGCGCCGCCCGACCGGGGTGCGTACCGCGCCGACGATGACTGCGTCACTCATGACTACTCCCCGGTAACTTGGGCTGCCCTCGATCGTACGTCCTGCACCGGTGGGTCGTCCTCCCCAGGGCTGGCATGCTGGTCCCGTGCAGCCCTCATCGTCCCCGGTCCACCAGTGGCGGGTGCCACCGGCCCTGCCCGCGGTGAAGCTGGTCGGCGCGGTCGCGCTGGCCGGGCTCGGCCTGCTCCTGCACGAGGGCGACCTGGTGCAACTGGCGCTGGCGCTGGGGGCCGCCGCCGGGCTGGCCGCCTGGGCGCTGCGTGACCTGCTCGTCCCGGTACGCCTCGCCGCCGACCCGGACGGCCTCACCGTCGTACGCGGGTTCGCCGGCCGGCGGCGGCTGCCGTGGGCCTCGGTCGAGGCGATCACGGTCGACCGGCGGACCCGCTTCGGGCTGGCCGCCGAGACGCTGGAGATCGACGCCGGGGAGTCGCTGCACCTCTTCGGCCGGTACGACCTGGACGCCCCGCCCGACGAGGTGGCCGAGACGCTCCGCGCGGCCCGACCGGGCTGACCCGGCAGGCTCGCCGGGCCGACGGCGATCAACCGGTCAGCGCGGCCGTCCGGACGAGCGCCAGGCCGAGCAGCGCCACCAGGATGATCGCGGTGCCCACCGACTGGAACACCGACCGCCGCATCCGGGGCGCGTACGCCAGCACCCAGCCCATCGCCGCGCCGGTGACCAGACCGCCGACGTGGCCGGGGATGGAGATGCCGGGCACGGTGAAGGTGAAGATCAGGTTGATCACCAGGATCGGCACGATCGCCGAGGTGTCCCGGCCCAGCCGGCGCATCAGCACGAAGACGGCGGCGAAGAGCCCGAAGATCGCGGTGGAGGCGCCGGCCGACGCGGAGTTCGGGCTGCTGAACAGGTACGCCGCCACGTTG
This sequence comes from Micromonospora coxensis, assembly GCF_900090295.1. Classification (NCBI taxonomy): domain Bacteria; kingdom Bacillati; phylum Actinomycetota; class Actinomycetes; order Micromonosporales; family Micromonosporaceae; genus Micromonospora; species Micromonospora coxensis. The sequence continues at coordinate 3,382,381 of NZ_LT607753.1, forward strand.
CCGCCGAGCCCGGCGACCAGGTAGAGCGCGAGGAAGCGCAGCGGCCCGAGCAGCGCCTCCAGGTCCCGTCCCAGCACCCAGAGCGCCCACATGTTCAACAGCAGGTGCACCAGGCCGTAGTGCAGGAACATCGCGGTGACCAGCCGGTACCACTCGCCGGTGACGATGCCCTCCACCGGGAACTGTGGCGGCCACTCGGCGAGCACCGCGCCCCACTGGGTCAGCGGGGTGCCGCCACCGAGCAGGCCACCGAGCCCGCCGCCGGCCATCGAGTCGCCGCCGCCGTCGCTGGCGACGGAGAGCACCATCATCAGCAGGTTCAGCGCGATCAGCGTCCGGGTGACGAGGCCGCGACGGCCGGCGGCACCGCCACCGAAGGCGGTACGCGCCGGCCGCACGCTGCGGCGTCCCTCGTTCACGCACTCCGGGCACTGGTGGCCGACGGAGGCGTCCCGCATGCACTCCGGACAGATCGGCCGGTCGCAGCGGGTGCACCGGACGTACGTCTCCCGGTCAGCGTGGCGGTAGCAGACCGGAGTGGCCGGTGCCGACCCGCCGGTGGCGTCGCCTGCCTGGCCGGGGCGTTCAGTCATGCGTGCAAAGGTACCTCGCCGCCCCGGTCAGGCCGGGGTGCGCTCGATCTCGACCCGCTCGATCACCACGTCCTGCAGCGGCCGGTCGCTCGGACCGGTCGGGGTGTTCGCGATCGAGTCCACCACCTTCGCCGACTGCTCGTCGGCGACCTGGCCGAAGATGGTGTGCCGGTTGTTCAGGTGCGGCGTCGGCGCGACGGTGATGAAGAACTGCGAGCCGTTGGTGCCCGGCCCGGCGTTCGCCATCGCCAGCAGGTACGGACGGTCGAAGCGCAGCTCCGGGTGGAACTCGTCGCCGAACTTGTAACCCGGGCCACCCCGGCCGGTGCCGGTCGGGTCACCCATCTGGACCATGAAGCCGCTGATCACCCGGTGCGAGATGGTGCCGTCGTAGTACGGCCCGCTGCCCGGCTGACCCGTACGCGGGTCGGTGTATTCCTTGTTGCCCTCGGCCAGGTCCACGAAGTTGCGGACCGTCTTCGGAGCGTGGTTGGGGAAGAGCTCCAGCCGGATCGGGCCAGCGTTGGTGTGCAAGGTGGCGTAGACAGCCTCGGCCACGGGTACTCCTCACTCGTTGGTCAGTTCCATGCGGATCCTCCCATGTGCCCGATCTGGCAGTGCGGAGGCATCCGAAGGTGGAGGATGACGAAGGAACAACTCCCAGGAGGTGGGACCGTGTTTGGAATCGGGCGGCGTAAGACCCAGGGGCAGCTCGCGAAGGTGGAGCTGAACCAGGGCATCGGTCACCTTCGACAGGCTGCGGCGTACGCGGCCAAGGGTGCCGGCGCCACGGTCGGCCCGCGGGTCCAGGCAGCCCGGGGCGCCGTCGCGCCGACCGCGATCGTCGTACGGGACAAGGCGTCGAGCGGCTTCGCGTCGACGGCTGCGGCTGTCGCGCCGTTGGTGCTCGCCCTGCGCAAGGCGCAGGCCGAGCAGGCGGGCAAGGTGATCGCCGGGAAGAAGGCCGCCGCGGCCAAGCAGTCCGCGGTGCACAAGAAGGTGAAGGCGAAGAACATGAAGGCCGCCAAGAAGAAGCAGAAGAAGTCGCGGGGCGGCCTGATGACCGGCCTGCTGGCCGCCGGCGCGGTCGCCGGCATGGCCGGCGCGATGGCCGTACGCCGCCGCCGCGAGCAGCAGGAGTGGGCCGAGTACGACCCGACCCGCAACATCGACACGGTCAGCGACGAGGTCGACACCCTCGTGGTCGAGACCCCCTCGACCAGCGGTGGCAAGGTGACCGACTCCTCGACCATGTCGAGCGGCGCCGGCACGGCCGGTGGCCCGACCGGTGCGGGCAGCTCGGCGGTGGCCGGCGGGGACAGCGCGTCGACCACCACCCCCGGCACCCAGCCGGTGATCCACGCCAACGACAAGGTCCCCTCGGTCGCCGAGGGCGCGACCGACGTCTCCGGGCGTCCGGCGGACGACGTGTCGAAGGCGCTGGGCAAGGGCACAGCCAAGTCCAGCAGCCGCTGACCAGCGGCATCGCCGGCGGCGCGGGAGGCGACTCCCGCGCCGCCGGCGTTCGCGCGCCCGCTCGTACCCGACCGACGACGTCGCGCCGGGGCGGCGTCTAGAGCCAGCCGTTGCGGCGGAACCAGCGGTACAGGGCCAGCGAGATGGCGAGCATCAGGGCGAGCACGCCCGGATAGCCGTACGTCCACTTCAGCTCGGGCATGTTCTCGAAGTTCATGCCGTAGACCCCGGCGAACGCGGTCCAGACCGCGGCGATGGCCGCCCACGCGGCGATCTTGCGCATGTCGTTGTTCTGGTCGACGGTGACCTGCGCCAACCGCGCCTGGAGGATCGAGTTGAGCAGGTCGTCGTACGAGTTGACCTGCTCGACGGTACGGCTGAGGTGGTCCTGCACGTC